>JAEYTW010000565.1 GCA_023433835.1 Pseudomonadota bacterium
GGCCGCAGGCCCCGCCGCTATTCCTGATGACGCGGTCGACCGCGATGCTCGATCTGGCTGAGATGAGTCCGGACGAATCCATCATCCTGTGCCCGGCCAATCACTCAACCCCGCTGCTGGTGGGGCCTCATCCCGGCATGCCCGGTTACGAGGCTGTCGCCACCTGCCTGGCGAGCCCCGGGGTGCGGGCGCGCACCGAAGGGGTCGTCGCGATCAGGCCGTGACGGTCAGGCGGCGTCGCGATGGCCGGCCACGCCGATGGCGCGGGCCAGGAAGCAGTCGGTGCGCGCCGCCGCCTGGGCCGCCAACTGGCCGGGCAGCGCGGTGAAGCCGTGCACCCCGCCGGGATGGATCGCCAGTTCGGCCTCATTGCCGGCGGCGATCCAGCGCGCATGCATGAACAGCGTGTCGTCGACCAGCGCATCGAGCGTCCCGACCGAGAACAGGGCCGGCGGCAAGCCGCGCAGATCGGCATGCAGGGGCGAGATGTCGGGGTGGCGGCGGTCGAAGGCGGCCGGCACGAAGGCATCGGCCAGCTGCTCGATCCGCCGCCGGTCGGTCAGCCCGCCCGAGGCGGCCCGCGCGCTCGGCGTCAGGCCGAGATCGTAGAGGCCGAAGGCGAGATTGGCCGCGGCGAAGGCCCGGCCGTGGCCGGCATCGCGCAGGCGCAGCAGGGTGACGGCGGCCAGATGCGCGCCGGTCGATTCGCCGCCGATGGTCAGGTGCATCGTGCCGAACAGCTCGCGCGCCCGGCCGATCAGCCACAGCGCCGCGGCCTCGCAATCGTCGGGTGCCGCCGGATAGGCCTGGCGGCGGTAATCGACGCTGATGCAGGCCATGCCGGTATGGGCCGCGATGCGCGCCAGCATGCCGTCGCGCCGCGCCGGGCCGCCCATCACCCAGTCGCCGCCGGGGATATGGAGGTAGACGCCGCGGGCGTTCGGCGTCGGGATCACCCGCAGGGTGACGACGGTGCCGCGCTTGCCCCGGATCTCGTAGATGTCGACCCGCGCCGGGCAGGCTTGCGCCGGCAGTGCCTTGCCGGCGACGAGGCCGGCATTGACCGCGCGGGTCTCGGCCGAAACCGCCTGGGGGCGGAACAGGGCAGGGGAGAAATCGCCGTTGCGGGTCATGGTGGATCTCGCGTCCATCTTGTCCATCCTCGTCCTTGGGCAAGGATGATGCCGCGACCCGGTGTCAAATCCTGTCAGCAGGCGGCCGGCTGTGGTCGCAGGCGCTCCAGGCCCGGATCAGCGCCGCCCGCGTCTTCGGGTAACGCTCGTCCAGCGCCTGTAGCCCGACGATGCGGTCGGCGCGGAAATGGCGGAAATCGGCGCGCAACTCGCACCAGGCCACCAGCAGCCGGGCGGCCTCGAACTGGATCAGGGTCAGCGGCCAGACGATGCGGTCGGTGGGCGTGCCCTGCCCATCGGCATAGGCGATGCGGATCTTGCGCTCGCGCCGGATCGCCTGGCGCAGCGCCGAGGGTTCGACGATCTCGGCCGCCGCCACCTTGAACGGCTGCGGCGCCATCAGCACCGGATTTTCCAGCGTATCGCTGAGCGTCGCCGGCAGCACGGCGGCGATCTTGGCCAGCGCATCCTGCGCCGCCGCGGCAAGATCGCGGTCGCCGCGCTGGGTCACCCAGCGCCCGCCCAGGGCCAGCGCCTCGAGCTCGGCCTCGGTGAACATCAAAGGCGGCAGCATGAAGCCAGGCCGCAGGATGAAGCCCAGCCCGGCCTCGCCGTCGATCGGCGCGCCCTGTGCGATCAGGATCTCGATATCGCGATAGATCGTGCGCTTGGAAACGCCGAGTTCCTCGCCCAGCACGTCGGCCGCCACCGGCTGACGCCGGCGGCGCAGGGCCTGCAGCAGATCGAAGAGGCGGGCGGAGCGGGACATCGATGGACTATGCCGCGTTCGGGCGGCGGAAGGAACCGGCACTGGACTCAACGTGCCGTAACGTTATAACATCGGCCGCATCATGTCGCATCCCCACGACCATACCGGCCACCGGCATGGACCGGCCGAACGCCCCGCCGTCCGGCCGTTGACCCGGCCGGATTGGAGCCTGATCGGCGCCTCGGTCGGCATGCGGTTGTTGCTTGCCGTGCCGGTGCTGGCGGTGCTGTGGCTGATGGTCGCCTGGGCGATGGCGCCGGCGGGAATGGAGTAGGGCGATGATCCGGCTGGACAATGTTTCCGTCGCCTATGACCGCCATCCGGCCGTCCATCACGTGTCCGGTGCGTTCAAGGCCGGCGAGTTGACCGCCATCGTCGGCCCCAATGGCGCCGGCAAGTCGACCCTGCTGCGCGCCATCGTCGGCGCGGCCAAGCTGGAGCATGGCCGGGTGGTGCTGGACGGCATCGAGCGGCGCGACATCGCCTATCTGCCGCAGGCCGCCGCGATCGACCGCAGCTTCCCCATTTCGGTCGGCGAGCTGGTCCAGCTCGGCCATTGGCGGCGGGTCGGCGCCTGGGCCGCGATCTCGGGCCGCCAGCGCGATCAGGCCGCCGCGGCGCTGGCCGCCGTCGGCCTCGACGGTTTTGCCGGCCGCCCGATCGATGGGCTGTCGATCGGCCAGTTCCAGCGCGTGCTGTTTGCCCGCCTCCTGTTGCAGGATGCCCGCGTCATCCTGCTGGACGAGCCCTTCAATGCGGTCGATGCCCGCACCACGGCTGACTTGATTGAAGTCGTGCTGCGCTGGCGCGCCGAGCAGCGCACCATCGTCATGGTCGCCCACGACCACGACCTGGTGCATCGCCATTGCGCCGAAACCCTGCTGCTCGCCCGCGAATGCATCGCCTGGGGCCCGACGGCGGCGGTGCTGACCGCCCAGAACCAGCTGCGCGCCCGCGCGATGGCCGAGGCCTGGGCCGGTACCGCCCCGGTCTGCGAACGCGACGCCGCCTGAGGCCGTTGGTTCGATGACCCTGTCCGAACTGCTGGTCGCGCCGTTTGCCGAATTCGCCTTCATGCGCCGCGCCATGGTGGCCGGCATCGCGCTGGCCGTCGGCGGCGGGCCGCTCGGCGTCATGCTGCAATTGCGGCGGATGAGCCTGGTCGGCGACGCGATGAGCCACGCGGTGCTGCCCGGTGCTGCCATCGGCTTCGTCGTCGCCGGGCTGTCGCTGCCGGTGATGGGGGCGGGCGGGTTCATCGCCGGGCTGATCGTCGCCGCCCTGTCGGGGCTGGTCAGCCGCTTCACCGCGCTGCGCGAGGATGCGAGCTTCGCCGCCTTCTACCTGATCTCGCTGGCGCTGGGCGTCCTGATCATCTCGCTGCATGGCGGCGGCAATGTCGACGTCATGCACGTGCTGTTCGGCAGCGTGCTGGCGGTCGACGATACCGCGCTCCTGCTGGTGGTCGGCATCACCAGCCTGACGATCGCGATACTGGCCGTCATCCTGCGCCCGCTGGTGCTCGACTGCGTCGATCCCGATTTCCTGCGCACCGTTTCGGGGCGCGGCGGGCTTTACCACCAGGTCTTCCTGCTGCTGGTCGTGGCCAACCTGGTCGCGGCCTTCCTTGCGCTCGGCACGCTGATGGCCGTGGGCCTGATGATGCTGCCGGCCGCGGCCGCGCGGTTCTGGGCGCGCGGCCTGGCCGGTGCCGCCGCGCTGGCCTCCGGCATCGGCATCGTCTCGAGCGTGGCCGGGCTGATCCTGTCCTACCACCTCGACCTCGCCAGCGGCCCGGCCATCGTGCTGGTCGCCGGCGTCGTCTACGCGCTGTCGCTGACCGTCGGCCGCTACGGCTCGCTGCGCGCCAACCTGCTGCCGCCGCGCCATCGCGCGGCCTGAAGGAGATCGCCATGCTGTCTCGCCGTCACTTCGCCGCCCTGGTCGCCGCGGCGGCCTTCGCGCTGCCATCGGCGGCCCTGCCTTCGGCGGCCCTGCCTTCGGCGGCCCGGGCGGCCGACCCCGTGCCGGTCGTCGCCACCTTCTCGGTCATCGCCGACATCACCCGGGCCGTGGGCGGCGACCGTGTCGCCATCCGCACCCTGGTCCCGGCCAACAACGATGCCCATGTCTACCAGCCGAGCCCGGGCGATGCCCAGGCGCTGGCCGCGGCCCGCCTCGTGGTCACCAACGGCCTCAACATGGAAGGCTGGATCGACCGGCTGATCAAGGCGTCGGGCTACAAGGGCGAGGTCGTCGTCGCCACGCGCGGCATCCGGACCATCACCATGGAAGACGACGACCACGGCCATGGCCACGGCAAGAAAGCCACCGACCCCCATGCCTGGCAGAACGCCCTGAACGGCCAGGTCTATGCCCGCAACATCGCCGAGGGGCTGGCCCGCATCGACCCCGAGGGGGCCACGGCCTACCGCGCCAACGCCGAGGCCTATGCCGCCGAACTGCAGGCGCTGGACGGCTGGATCAAGGCCGAGGTGGCAAGCGTGCCGGAAGGCCAGCGCAAGGTGATCACCAGCCATGATGCCTTCGGCTATCTCGCCGCCGCCTACGGCATCACGATCCTATCGCCCCAGGGCATCTCGACCGAAGCGGAACCTTCCGCCAAGGACGTCGCCCGGCTGATCCGCCAGATCCGCAAGGAGAAGGTGCGCGCGGTGTTCATCGAGAACATGACCGACCCCCGGCTGATCCAGCAGATCGCCAAGGAGACCGGCGCCACGGTCGGCGGCACCCTCTATTCGGATGCCTTGTCACCGCCGGGCGGACCGGCCGATACTTACGTCAAGATGTTCCGCTACAACCTGCCGCTGCTGGTGGCTGCCATGCGTGGCGGCCAGTCCTGAGGGTAATGTCATGAACCAGACCCCCGTCACCGTGCTGACCGGCTATCTCGGCGCCGGCAAGACCACGCTGCTCAACCGCATCCTGACCGAGCAGCACGGCAAGAGATACGCCGTCATCGTCAACGAATGCGGCGAGATCGGCACCGACAACGACCGCGTCGTCGATGCCGACGAAGAAGTCTTCGAGATGAACAACGGCTGCATCTGCTGCAACGTGCGCGGCGACCTGATCCGCATCCTGGACGGGTTGATGAAGCGCCAGGGCGGGTTCGACGCGATCCTGGTCGAGACCACGGGCCTGGCCGATCCCGCGCCGGTGGCCCAGACCTTCTTCGTCGACGACGACGTCCGGCGCAAGACCCGGCTGGACGCGATCGTCACCGTGGTCGATGCCCGCCATATCCGCCAGCGCCTGAAGGATGCCGACGAGGCCGAGGAACAGATCGCCTTCGCCGACGTCATCCTCTTGAACAAGACCGACCTGGTGACTTCAGAGGAACTGGCCGAGGTCGAGACGGCGATCCGCGGGATCAACGCGCTGGCCCCGATCCACCACACCGAACGCTGCAACATCGATCTGGCCAAGATCCTCGATTGCGGCGCCTTCGACCTCGAGCGCATCGTGGCGATCGAGCCGCATTTCCTGCATCACCACCACCATCATCACCACAACGAGGATGTCACCTCGCTGTGCCTGACCGCCGACCGCGCCCTCGATCCCACGCGCTTCGACCGCTGGATCGGCACGCTGCTGCAGGAGAGGGGCCAGGACATCCTGCGTTCCAAGGGCATCCTCGACCTGGCCGGCCACGACGAGCGGTTCGTCTTCCAGGCCGTGCACATGATCCGCGACGGCGATTTCCAGCGTGCCTGGAAGCCAGAAGAGAAGCGCGAGAGCCGCCTGGTCTTCATCGGCCGCAACCTCGACGAAAAGGCACTGACCGACGGCTTCGCGGCCTGCCGTGTCTGACGCGACCCTCGCCGTTCCCGTCCGCCGCTGGCAGCTTGCCGCCGGCATCACCGGCATGGCCGCCGTGGGCGACAGGATCGCCGTGGCCGCCGGCGACGGTTGCCTGCGCTGGTTCGATCCGGCCGCGCTGCCCAAGGC
>JAEYTW010000643.1 GCA_023433835.1 Pseudomonadota bacterium
GAGCTCGAGCGGCAGGGGATCGCGGCCGTCAGCCTGCTGCCCGAGGGGCTTTGAAAACCGCCGCCGGCAAGGTATGTCGACCGCATTGCCTGCAGGAGTGCATGACCGATGTCGGATAAGCCCCAGACGATCTCGACCTGGTATGTCGACCCCGATGCCGAGGATGCGATGGCCGACGGCCACGCACCGATCTGGCGGCATCTGATCGGGCTGGTGCCGGAACAGGATCTGTCGACCCGCACGATCCTCGATTTCGGCTGCAACCAGGGCGGCTTCCTGCGCCATCTCCATGCGCTGAGGCCGTTCCGCAAGGCATTGGGCATCGACATCGCCGAACAGTCGATCGCCCGGGCTGAGGCGCTGAAGGGCAACCTGCCGATCCAGTACCAGGCCGGCGCCCGGCTGACCGGCTGGTCGGAAGAATTCGACCTCGCCTTCAGCCACGAGGTCGTCTACCTGATCCAGGAGATCGAGGGCCATGCCCGCGATATCTTCGCGGCGCTGAAACCGGGCGGCGTCTATTACGCGGTCACCGGCTGCCACACCGACAACCCGCTGTGGCCGGCATGGCGCAAGCTGGTGGCCGAGCGGACCAATACCGTGGTGCAGGACCGTTCGATCACCGACTATGCCGGGATCTTCGCCGGCGCCGGTTTCAAGGTATCGGCGCGCAAGCTCGGCTTTACCGGTTTCGTGCCCTATCTGCCCGATGGCTGGATGCCCGATTTCGCTGACGCGCTCGACTACTATGCCGAGACCAAGATCGTCTTCCGCCTCGTCAGGCCGCGCTGATCCCGGCCCGGCGCCGCGCCAGTTCGACGTCGAAATGCGGCATCGCGTCCGAGGATAGCGAGACGAAGCGGCCGCGGACCTTGAACACCCGCTCGATCAGCCCGGCGGCGGCAAGATCGGCCGGCGTGCCGTCGAACACCAGCCTGCCCTTGTCCAGCAGCGAGAGGCGGTCGCACACCGCCATCGCCTGGTTCAGGTCGTGGATCGACATCACGATGGTGACGCCCCGCTCGTGCGCCAGGCGATGGACGAGGTCGAGTACCTCGACCTGATAGCCGATATCGAGGAACGAGGTCGGCTCGTCCAGCAGCAGGATCTTGGCCTCCTGGGCGATGGCGGCCGAGATCCAGGCCCGCTGGCGCTCGCCGCCCGACAGTTCGCGCAGCGAGCGGTCGGCGAAATCGGCCAGGCCCGTCGATTCCAGGGCCCAGTCGACGACCTCGCGGTCATGGGCGCCGAAACTGCGGAACAGCCCGACATGGGCGAAGCGCCCCTGCCGCACCAGTTGCTCGACCGTCATCTCGTCCGGCGCCGTCGGCTGCTGCGGCAGATAGGCGAGGCGGCGGGCCAGCGCGCGGCGGGCCAGCGCGGCGACCGGCCGGCCTTCGATGGTGACCTGGCCATCCTGCGGCCTGATCAGCCCGGCCAGCGCCTGCAGCGCGGTGCTCTTGCCCGAACCGTTCGGACCGATCAGTCCGCGGACCTCGCCGGGGCGCAAGCTCAGGTCGAAGGCCTGCAGCGCCACGCGGCGGCCGTAGGCGACGGTCAGGTCCGAACAGCAAAGCGGCATCACATCCTCAGGGCATCCGGCGCAGCAGCGCGATCAGGACGGGCACGCCGCAGATCGCGGTGACGACACCGATGGGAATCTCCTCGGCCCGGCCGGCCAGCCGGCCGGCGAGGTCGGCCAGGGTGACGACGATGGCGCCGAGCGCGATGGTCAGCGGCAGGATGAAGGTCGAACGCCGGCCGGCGATGAACCGGGCAAGATGGGGCACGACCAGCCCGACGAAGACGATCGGCCCGACCACGCCGACCGCGCTGGCCGCCAGCCCGCAGGCCAGCAGCAGCGCCAGCGAGAAATGCAGCCGGTAGGACAGCCCGAACGAGCGGGCGACGGCCGGGTCGAAATGCAACAGGTCCAGCGCGCGGCGCAGCGGCACCAGTGCCGCGAGGCCGACGACCGTGAACGGTAGCAGGAACAATGCGTGCTGCCAGCTGCGGGCATAAAGGCTGCCCGACAGCCATTCGAGCAGGACTTCGATCCGCGCCGAACCCCACCCGGCGATCAGCCCGATCGCCACCGCATGCAGGATGGTGCCGACCGCGATGCCGCAGAGAGTGACGCGCAAGGGCCCGAGCTCGCGCCGGAAGGCCAGCAGGTAGATGCAGGCCCCGGCCAGAAGGCCGCCCAGCATGCCGACCGCCGGCAGCCATTCCAGCGGCAGCGCGGTGAGCCTTGCCGTGGTGCCGGGATCCTGCAGGTAGACACTGAACAACAGGAACAGCGTGACGCTGAGCGTCGCGCCCTGCGAGATGCCCATCACCGAGGGGTCGGCGAGCGGATTGCGCGTGATCGTCTGCAGCAGCAGCCCGGCGACGGCGAAATGAATGCCGGCCAGCACGCCGGTGACGATGCGGGGCAGGCGGATATCGATGATGATCGAGCGCGCCTCGCTCGATCCCTTGCCGGTCAGCACGGCGGCGATCTCGGCGGGCGCGATCGCCACCACGCCGAGGAAAACGGCCAGCAGGACGGCGCCGGTCGCCAGCAGCGCGCAGGCGGCCAGCAGCCAGCCCGAGGCGCGGTGCGGGCGGGGCAGGGCGGCCGCCGCGCTCAACCTTCCGCCCCGATGCTGACGTCGCGGCGCTGGGCCAGATAGATGAACACCGGCCCGCCGATCAGCGCGGCGATGATGCCGACCGGCAGTTCGCGCGGCAGCGCCACGGTGCGCGCGACGATGTCGGCCGTGACGGTGACGAAGCCGCCGATCGCGGCGCTCAAGGCCAGCATCCGGCCCGGCCCTTCCGGCTTCAGGAAGCGGGCCAGGTGGGGCGAGGCCAGCCCGACGAAGGCGACGGGACCGGCTACCGGCGCGATGCCGGCCACCGGGAGAATGGCCAGCAGCAGGATGAACGGTTTCCAGAAGGCGAGGTTGACGCCCATGCCGGCCGCCGCCTGCTCGCTCAGCAGCAACAGGCCGATGATGCGCCGGCAGAGAATGGCGGCGAACAGCCCGATGCCGACCCAGGGTGCGAGATAGGCGAGATGCGCCCAGCTGCGCCCCTGGAACCCGCCCGACAACCAGAACAACAGCGAGGGCACCTGCGGCCCGCTCAGCATCAGGATGTAGGTGGTCAAGGCGCCCAGGAACAGCGAGACGCTGATGCCGCCGAGTGCCAGATGCAGCGGCCGCCCGCGCCCGCCGCGCGCGATCCAGAAGGTGACCGCGGCCGCGCAGAAGCCGCCCAGCATGCCGATCGGCGGGTAGAAGACCGAGGATAGCCAGGGCATGAACACGAAGCAGAAGACGATCGTCGTCACCGCGCCGGCCGACACCCCGGTCAGCCCGGGCCCGGCCAGCGGATTGCGCGTCAGCGTCTGCAGCAGATAGCCCGAGACGCCGAGGCCCGCCCCGGCGACGACGGCGACCAGGCTGCGCGGCAGGCGCAGGGTCCAGACCAGGATCGAATCGATCCGGCCGTCGGGGGCCAGCAGCACGGCGAGCAGTTGGCCCGGTGCCAGCGGGCGGGTGCCGGCCATCAGCCCGAGGACCATCACCACTACGGCCGCGGCCGCGATGGCGATCGTCCAGGCCGCGGTCCGCCTCACTGCCGCAGCTCGTTCACTTCTGCAGCTCGGGCGCCACCAGCCTGGCGGCCTCCGCGCGGACGTCAACGGCCGGGAAGGTCTGGGGGTAGAGATAGTGGGCGGCTTCGCGCAGCACGATCTGGCGCGCGATCGGGCCGTTCGATTCGACCCAGTGGTCGCCGACATAGAAGACGCGCTTGTTCTTCACCGCCGACAGCTGCGACCAGATCGGATTGTTCTCATGCGGGCGGTCGGGGCCGCTGTCGTAGACGAAGATGACCTCGGGATCCTTCTCCAGCATCTTTTCCAGGCTGAGCTCGACGCCGAAGCGGCCGTTCTGCGTCATCGGCCCGGCGATGTTGTCGCCGCCCAGCGCCGCCACGATCGAGGCAGCGGTATTCTCGGTGTGGAAGGTGAACGGCGTGTCGCCGGCCCACATGATCTGGAAGCGCGGATGCACGCCCTTGGGCGCCTTGGCGGTGAAGTCGGCCAGGTCCCGCTTGAAGTCGGCGTTCAGCGCCGCGCCGCGTTCGGCCTTGCCCATCATCGCCGAGAGGTCGGCGACTTCCTGATAGCTTTCCGACAGCAACTCGATGTTGTAGGCGACGAAAGGCGCGATCTTCTCGAACTGCGGGGCGTTGGCCGCGGTATAGCGGCGCATGGCGACGATCACGTCGGGTTTGGCGCTGGAGAGCAGTTCCAGATTGGGCTTGGCGCGTTGGCCCAACTGCATCATGCCCTTGGTCAGGCCGAGCAGGAATTCGGGATCCCGCCCCGGCGCCATGTAGGTCGTGGCCACCGGCCTGGTACCGACGGCCAGCGCCACGTCGACGCCGAGATAGGAGATCGCCGCGATGCGCTGGGGGGTGAGCGGCACCTCGACCTTGGCGCCGCGGTCGTCGGTGATCGTCAAGGTCTTGGGCGCCTGCGCGAACGACGTGCCGGCGGAGAAGACAGCCAACAGGCCGAGAACGGAAAAAAGTTGGGAATATTTACGCATCGCCTGCCCTTGCCCTGACGTCGGATGCGAAATTTCCTAGTCCCAAAAGATAATAATGGCAATCAATTTCAAATCATGGGCCTTCCCCCGAAACGGTTGCCTGATGAGTTCGGGCACGTCACGCCGATCGCACCTGGGTCAGGAAGCGCAGGACTTCCGACCGCAGCCGTTCGGCCTGGGTCGCCAGCTCGCTGGAGGCCGACAGGACCTGGGCGGCGGCGTGGCCGGCCTCGCCGGCCGAGGCGTTGACGTCAGCGACGTTGGTCGAAGCTTGCCTGGTGCCGCCGGCCGCCTGCTCGACATTGCGGGCGATCTCGCTGGTTGCCGCGCCCTGCTGTTCGACCGCGGCGGCGATGGTGCCGGCGATCTCGTTGATCTGGTCGATCACCCCGCCGATCTCGCGGATCGCGGTGACCGCTTCCTGCGTCGCGGTCTGGACGGAGGCGATCTGCTGGCCGATCTCGTCGGTCGCCTTTCCGGTCTGGTTGGCGAGGTTCTTGACCTCGGAGGCCACGACCGCGAAGCCCTTGCCGGCTTCGCCGGCGCGCGCCGCCTCGATCGTCGCGTTCAGTGCCAGCAGGTTGGTCTGGCCGGCGATCGAATTGATCAGGTTCACCACCTCGCCGATCTTCTCGGCCGAGGCGGCGAGGCCCTGGACGATCGCATCGGTGCGCTGGGCCTGGGCCACCGCGCCTTGCGCGATGCGCGACGAATTGGCGACCTGGGCGGCGATCTCGCGGATCGAGGCCGACAGTTCCTCCGAGGCCGAGGCGACGGTCTGCACGTTGGCCGCGGCCTGCTCGGTCGCCGAAGCGGCGGCGAGCGATTGCCTGGACGTGCGGTCGGCGATGCCGGTCATGGTCCTTGCGGTCGCCTGCATCTCGGTTGCGGCCGAGGCGACGACGTCGACCACGCCGCCCACCGCCCCCTCGAAATTCGCGGCGAGCTTCATCATCTCCGCCTTGCGCTGCGCCTCCGCCTCGGCGCGCAGGATCTCCGCCTCGGCCCGCCGCTGGTCTTCCGCCCTGGCCTCGGCCTCGGCCAGCTCGCGCTTGCGGGCTTCCTCGGCCAGGCGCGCCTCTTCCTCGCGCCGGCGCTGGGCCTCGGCTTCGCGCCGTTCGCGTTCGGCTTCCTGCTGCCGGCGCCCGATCTCGTTCAGCCGGTTCTGCTCGGCCTCGGTCGCGAGCCGGACGGCCTCGGTGCCATTGCGCTTGAACACCTCGACCGCCTGGGCCATCGCACCGATCTCGTCGCCGCGGCCGGCGCCGGGCACCGCGACGGCGAAGTCGCCCTTGGCGACCTGTCCCATCACCCCGGTGATGCCGTTCAACGGGCCGGTGATATAGCGGGCGGAGAGGAACAGGCCCAGCAGGATGCCGACCAGGATGCCGCCGGCCGAGATGCCCAGCATCATCGTCACCGTGTTGGTCTCCAACGCGTCGGCGGCCTTGGACAGCGTCTCCATTGCCTGGGCGTTGCGTTCCTCGATCCGGCGGATGGCCGCTCGGGCCTGGTCGATCACGGTTGATCCCTTGTAGGCGAGGGCGCCTGCCTCATCGAGCGTGCCGGCGGCGGCCAGCCGCTTGACCTCGCGATGCACCTCCTGCTCGTAGCGGGCCGCGGACGTGCGTGCCTCCGCCACGTTGCGGCGGTCTTCTTCGCTGGTCACGTTCTGCGCCAGCCAGTCGAGGCGGACGCGGAACCGCTTCAGCTCGTCGTCGGCCTCGGACTCGACGCGCGTGCGGTCGGCCGGCGACAGTTTCATCGGCAGGGTTTCGACATCGCGCGCATAGGCCAGCAGGTTGGCGGTGGCGCGGCCGGCATTGAAATTGCGGTCGGCGGCGGCCTTCACCTGATCCCCGGCCCGCCCCATCGATCTGACGGAGGCGAGGCCGACCCAGGACAAGGCGACGGCGACGACGGCGAGAACCAGGATGATGGCGAGGATCTTGAACGAGATCCGCCAATTGCTGAAGCCGGACATGACGTCCCCCCTGCCTGCTGGACCCGATCTTAAAAAAATCCACGGCCTGGCATGGAGGAGGGGATTGGCTCCGCTTAACTCAACGTCCCTCGCGCCGCCAGGCCAGCATCAGCGTTGCCAGCGCGATCGCCAGCACCGCCAGGCCCGGCATCAGCCCGATGCGGCGGATGCCGGTAACGAGATAATCACCATGGGCGACCATGCCGAGCCAGCCGCGGCCCTCGGCCGGGCGGTCGGGGCTGACGCGCCGGAAGTCCGGGATCCCGTCCTTCAGCCAGCGCACGCCGCCGCGGGTCGCTTCCGCGACCGGCGCCATCTTCGCCATGCTGGCGCGCGGGTCGGCGAATTCCTTCGGGTTCAGCGCGCCGACCGCGGCGATCGCCTGGAAGCGGCCGTCGTCGAAGCGCCAGACGCCGGGCTGATCGGCGGCCACGCTACCGGTCGAGCGTCCCGGGCTCTGCTCGGCGAGCGTCATGGTCGCGCGGCGTTCGTCCGGCATGGTCACGTTGACCGGGCGCTCGTCAGGCTCCAGCGCCCGGCGCGTCACCTCGATGCGGTTGCCCTTGACCTGGGCGGCGAGGCCTTCCTCCTCCAGCTCCGGTTCCTTCATCAGCCAGTGGGCGGTACGCCGCAGCAGCTCGGCCTGCGGCCCGCCGCCGTCGAAGCCGCGTGCCCACAGCCAGCCGTGATCGGACAGGACCTGGGCGACCCGGCCCTTGCCGACGCGGTCGAGCACCAGCGCCGGGCGATCCATCGGGCCGGCCAGCAAGGTCTGGCGCGGCCCGGCCTCGGCGTCGACCAGGCGGAACCAGGCACCCCAGGTCGGTTCCCCGCCATTCTCGCCCGAGCCTTCCAGGCCTTCGGTCACCGGGTGCCGCCGGCCGATGTCGGTCAGGTGCGGGCGGTAGCGTTCGATATGCACGCTGCCGGTCGGGCGCGAGGGCAGGATGTCGGCGAGCGGCGAGCGGAACAGCGACAGCGCCGTGGAATAGGCGGGGCCCGAGGCTTCCAGCAGCGCGCCGCCGTTGCGGACATAGTCGACGATGTTCTGGAAATACTGGTTGGGCAGGATGCCGCGCCGGCGATAGCGGTCGAAGATGATCAGGTCGAACTCGGCGATCTTGAGTTCGAACAGCTCCCGGATCGGGAAGGCGATCAGCGACAGTTCGCGGATCGGCGTGCCGTCCTGCTTCTCGGCCGGGCGCAGGATGGTGAAGTGGACGAGGTCGACCGACGGATCGGCCTTCAGCAGGTTGCGCCAGACGCGCTGGCCGGCATGCGGCTCGCCGGTGACGAGCAGCACGCGCAGGCGGTCGCGCACGCCGTTGATGGTGACGACGGCGCGGTTGTTGAGCAGCGTCAGCTCGCGCTCGCCCGGCGTCACGCCCAGCTCGACGATCGTGGGCCCGCCATGGTCGAGGCGAACGGGCAGGTCGTAGGTGCGGCCGATCGGCACCTGCACCGTGCGGTTCTCGCCGTTGTCGACCCGGATGGTCAGCGGCGCGGCGGCGCCGGCCGCGGCGCCGTCATCCTCGACCTTGAGCTGGACGGTGACGTCGTGGCCGACCAGGCCATAGGCCGGGGCCTGCTCGATCACCAGCCGCCGGTCGCGCTCGTCCGGGGCACCGACCAGCAGGGTATGGACCGGGCCGCCGATGCGCTGGGCGCTTGCCGCGTCAGGTGCATCGTGGACCTGGCCGTCGGAGATGACGACCACGCCGGCGACCCGTTCGCGCGGCGTGTCGGACAAGGCGCGCTGCGCCGCCTCGAACAGCCGGGTGCCGTCGTCGCGGCCATCGGGCGAGGCGGCGCCGGCCTCGATCGTGCGGACCTCCAGCCCCGGCAGCGCGGCGAGCTTCTGCCTGACCGCGGCCTCGGCCTGCGCGGCCTGGGTGCCGCGCTCGCCGATACCCATCGACGGGCTGCGGTCGGTGACGACCAGCGCGATATCGGGCTCGGGCTGGCGCTGCTCCTCGACCAGCGAGGGATTGGCCAGCGCGGCGAGGCCAACGGCGAAGGCGGCGAGCCGCCACCAGGCACCGCGGGCGCGCTGCCACAGCGCATAGCCGACCAGGGCCAGCGCCAGCACGGCCATGACGGCCAGCACCGGCCACGGCAGCAGCGGATCGAGATCGACGCCGGTAAAGCCGCTCATTGGCCGAGACGCTCCAAGAGGGCGGGGACATGGACCTGATCGGCCTTGTAGTTGCCGGTCAGGGTGTACATCACGAGGTTGATGCCGAAGCGATAGCTCATCTCACGCTGACGCTCGCCGCCCGGCACCACGGCCGCCATCGGCCGCCCCTGCGCATCGACCGCCCAGGCCGAGGCCCAGTCGTTGCCGCCGATGACCAGCGCCGAGACGCCGTCGTTCGAGCCGCCGCCGTGGCGTTCGACCCAGACCTGGCCGCCGGTATAGCGGCCGGGGAAATCCTGCAGCAGGTAGAATGCCTTGGTCAGCACGTGGTCGGGCGGGATCGGCACCAGCGGCGGCACGTCAAGCTTGCCCAGGATCGCGCGCAGCCGCTGCGACCCCGGACCGGCGCCGCCGAACTGCTGGTCGCGGGTATCGAACAGGATCAGCCCGCCGGTCTTCATGAACTGGTCGATGCGGGCCAGCGCCTTGTCGGACGGCGTCGGCGACGCGTCGGTCATCGGCCAGTAGAGGAACGGGAAGACCGAGATCTCGTCGCGCTCGAGATCGACGCCGAGCGGCGGCGAGGCCTCGATCGAGGTGCGGCGCCACATCGTCTCGGTCAGGCCGGTCAGGCCGGCCCGGCTCATGTCGTCGACCCGGCCGTCGCCGGACAGGACGTAAGCCAGCCGCAGGTCGAGCGCGCCGGACAGCACCAGGTCTTCCGGCGTCTGCGGATTGTCGAGCCGCTGGTTCTGGTTCTGGGCGCGCGCATCGCCCGGCGGCACCAGCGCAGTCGCGAGGATCAGGGCCGGCACCAGCATGGCCGCCGCGGCGCGGCGCAGCCGCAACAGGCCGCGCAGCGCCAGGCCGATCAGGAAATCGACCAGCAGCAGCGCCATGGCAAGGCCGAGCGCCCAGGGCTTCAGCTCGACACTGGAGGCGGCTTGATCGAGCCGGCGTTCGGCGGTGCCCGACGGCCAGCGGGTGATCGGCGCCAGCGCCGTCCAGCCGGTCGACAGGTTCAGGGCGCGCCGCGCATCCTCGGTGCCGTAATAGCCGGGCGGGCTGGCCGGGCCGGCCTTGGCATTGTTGAAATTGCGCGCCGCGATCGGCCGGGCCGCACCGCCCGGCTGTACCATCCGGCCGAAACCGTCGAGCAGGGTCAGCGGCGCCAGCGTCGCATCCGGGCTCGACCCGACGACACCGCGGCCGAGATCGATCAGCCGGCGCAGCATGTCGATATAGAGGCCGGAGAAGGCCAGGGTCGACCAGTCGGCATTGGCGGAGGTATGGACCAGCACCACCCAGCCCTGGCCCCGCTTGGCGGCCGTCACCAGGGGCGTGCCGTCCTCGAGCCGCGCCCAGGTCTTCTCCGGCAGGTCGATGTCGGGTTCGGCCAGCACCTGCTGGGAGACGGTGACGTCGTCGGGCACCGGCAGGCCGGCGAAGGGGCTGTTGTCTGAGAAGGAAGCGAGCTTGGCCGGCTGGCTCCAGCTCATCGCGCCGCCGAGCTGGCGGCCGCCCTGGCGCAGGCGCACCGGCATCAGTTCGTCGCCGCCGCTTTCGGCCAGGCGCGGCCCGGCGAAGCGCACGACCACGCCGCCCTTGTCGACCCAATCGGCCAGGGCCTGGCGATCGGGGCCGACCACCTGGCCGACATCGGCCAGGATCAGCACCGACAGGTCTTCAGCCACCAGCGTGCCGATCTGGCCGCGGCGCAATTCATTGAACGGGCTCAGCGCCCGTTCGAGGTAGTAGAGGTCCGACAGCAGCGGGGCCTGGTTCTCGGCGCTGTCGCCGGAAACGACGCCGACGGGGCGGCGGCGCCAGCGTTCATCGAGCAGCACGACGGTGCCGGCCGAGGCGCCCTGTTCGATCTCGGCCCGCACCAAGCGGTTGCGCACTTCCAATGGCAGGTCGACGGTCAGGTCGGCGGTGGTGGCGCCCGCGGCAAACTTGATCGGTTCGCGGGCGAGCAGGTTGGCCTGCTGGCCCGAGAGGCGCAGCCAGCGATTCTCCTCCGGCCCGCCTTCGGGACGCAGCGCGCGGAAGCGCAGGCCCTGGCCTTCGGTTACGGGCGGGGTCAGCGCGCGGGCCTGTTCGACGGCGCCCGGGCTGATCACGGTCAGCGGGCCGAAGCGCTGCAGCCGCTCGGCCAGCGCGAAGGCGTCGTCGCGCGCCGGCTCGATGCCGTCGGCGATCCAGGTCACCTCGGTGCCGCCGGGCAGGCTGAGCTCGCCCAGCGTCTTGATCAGCCCGGCGCGATCGGTCGGCCAGGCCTTCGGCGGCAGCGCGGCGACCGCGGCGCGGGCATCGGC
>JAEYTW010000724.1 GCA_023433835.1 Pseudomonadota bacterium
CTGGTCAATTCCGCGCTGGGCTATGCGGTGATGATTTTCGTGATGACGGCGACACCGCTGGCGGCGCTCGCCTGCGCGCTGTCGGTCGACCAGGCGGCCTCGATCATCCAGTGGCATCTGGTCGGCATGTTCGCGCCGGCCTTCCTGGCCGGGCCGCTGATCGGGCGGATCGGCGTGACCCGGGTGCTGCTGCTGGGCGCGGCACTGATCGCCATCGGCGCCTGCATCGCGCTCTCGGGCATCGCGCTGGAACAGTTCTGGCTCAGCCTGTTCCTCAACGGCATCGGCTGGAACTTCCTCTATGTCGGCGGCACCACGCTGATGACCACGGTGCCGCGGCCGGCCGAGCGCGCGCGGGTGCAGGGTACGGGCGAGTTCATCATCTTCGGGGTGACCGCCGCCGGCTCGCTCGCCGCCGGCGTCGCCTACCAGGCGCTGGGCTGGCAGGCGGTCAACCTGATCGCGCTGGGACTGCTGGTCCCGACCGTCGGCGCGACGTTATGGCACGGCCTGGCCGCGCGGCGGGCCGTGGCGGCCTGACCGCATTGCTGCTATGCAACACGCCGTCTTGTAAAGCGCCAGAGACTTGAGTATATCTGCGAACGATTTTCCACAAGTGTTGGTCGAGCAATGAGCAATCTACACAATGCCACTGTACTTGACGTTCATCACTGGACCGACACTCTGTTCAGCTTCAAGACCACCCGGGATCCCGGCTTCCGCTATCTGAACGGCCAGTTCACGATGATCGGCCTGGAGGTTTCCGGCCGGCCGCTGCTGCGCGCCTACAGCCTGGTCAGCGCCAATTACGAGGAGAACCTGGAGTTCTTCTCGATCAAGGTGCCCGACGGCCCGCTGACCTCGCGGTTGCAGAACCTGAAGGTCGGCGATCAGATCCTGGTCGGGCGCAAGCCGACCGGCACGCTGATCCTCGACAATCTGCTGCCCGGCAAGAACCTCTACATGCTGTCGACCGGCACGGGGCTGGCCCCGTTCCTGTCGCTGATCAAGGATCCCGAGGTCTATGAGCGCTTCGACAAGGTCATCCTGACCCACACCTGCCGCAAGGTCGACGAACTCGCCTATGCCGAGATCATCACCCAGGACCTGCCGGCGAACGCCTTCTTCGGCGATGCCGTGCGCGAGAAGCTGATCTATTACCCGAGCGTCACCCGCGACGAATTCCATACCCGCGGCCGTATCACCGAACTGATCCAGTCGGGCCAGCTGTTCCGCGATCTCGGCCTGCCGGCGTTCGACCCGGCAAACGATCGCCTGATGCTGTGCGGTAGCCCGGACATGCTGAAGGATTGCGCCGCCATGCTCGAGGACCGGGGCTTTGAGGAAGGCAACCATTCCGAGCCCGGCCACTATGTGATCGAGAAGGCCTTCGTCGAGAAGTAAGCCTTCGCTCCAAAAGAAAAACCCCGGGATCGGCCAGCGATCCCGGGGTTTTTTGTTGTCCGGCCTTACGCCGCCTGGCGGCGCTGGCGCATCAGCCCGACGAAGCGTTCGAACAGGTAATGGCTGTCCTGCGGGCCGGGCGAGGCCTCGGGGTGGTACTGGACCGAGAAGATCGGCCGGCCCCTGACCTTCAGGCCCTCGTTCGAGCCGTCGAACAGCGAGACATGGGTCGGCTCGACATAGGTCGGCAGGCTTTCCGGCAGCACCATGAAACCATGGTTCTGGCTGGTGATCTCGACCTTGCCGGTCTCCAGGTCTTTCACCGGGTGATTGGCGCCGCGATGGCCCAGATGCATCTTGCGGGTGGTGCCGCCGAGGGCCAGCGCCATCATCTGATGGCCCAGGCAGATGCCGAAGATCGGCACGCCGGACTGCATCACGCCCTTGATCATCGGCACCGCATACTTGCCGGTCGCGGCCGGGTCGCCCGGGCCGTTCGACAGGAAGACGCCGTCCGGATTGCGCGACAGGATCTCCTCCGACGTGGCGTCGGCCGGCAGCACGGTGACCTTGCAGCCGGCGGTGGCCAGGCAGCGCAGGATGTTGCGCTTGATGCCGAAGTCGACGGCGACCACGTGGAATTCGGGCTTCTCGAGCCGGCCATAGCCCTCGCCCTGGCGCCAGCGCGTCTCGTCCCAGCCGTAGGACTGGCGGCAGGAAACGTCGGCGGCGAGATCCATCCCTTCGAGCCCGGGCCACGCCCGGGCCTCGGCCAGCAAGGCGTCGAGGTCGAAACGGCCGTCGCGGGCATGGGCGATGACGCCGTTGGGCGCGCCGATGTCGCGGATGCGGCGGGTCAGCTGGCGGGTGTCGATGCCGGAAATGCCGATCAGGCCGCGGCCGCGCAGCCAGTCGTCCAGCGGGCGGCTGGCGCGCCAGTTCGACGGTTCGGTGATATCGGCGCGCAGCACGACGCCGCGGGCGGCGATGCCTTGCGTCTCGATATCCTCGTCGTTGGCGCCGACGTTGCCGATATGGGGAAAGGTGAAGCTGATGATCTGGCCGGCATAGGACGGATCGGTCAGGATCTCCTGATAACCGGTCATCGAGGTGTTGAAGCAGACCTCGCCGACCGACTTGCCCTCGGCGCCGCAGCCGCGGCCCCAGAAGACCGAACCGTCGTGCAGCACCAGGACCGCCGTCATCCCCGGTTCGGGGGGCGTGGCGGGATGCGGTTTTGTCGCCATTTTGGAAAACTCCTTCGAGTGGCCAAAATAGCAGAAAAGGGGTTCGCCGCGTCAAGTCGCATGGATTTTACCGTTGCCCGCCCGACGCATGGCAGCCCGACGGCTGTGCAACATTGTGCCTTGGGGCCTAGGCCGGTAGTGTAACCCTTTCCTTACAGAATCGGCGGATGGCGGGCGTAGATGAGCGACGGGCGCGACGGGGCCGGCGGCGACGATGCGAAGGGGGAGGACCTCAAGCGCATCAGCCAGCTCGACCTGGCCGAGGCGATCCGCCTGCATGAGAAATTCCGCAAGGGCCAGGTCGGCGGCCGGCGCCTGAACCTGACCCTGCACGACCTCAGCCGGCTCAATCTCGCCCGCCGCGTCCTGTCGGACGCCGACCTGACGGGGTCGAGCCTGCGCAAGGCCATCCTGGCCGGCTCCAAGCTCGTGGCGACCAACCTGTTTGCCGCCGACCTGCGCGAGGCCGATCTGCGCCAGGTCGACCTGACCCGGGCCGACCTGCGCGGCGCCTGCCTGCGCGGCGCCAACCTGGCCGGCGCGCTGATGGTCGAATGCGACCTGCGCGACGGCATGCTGATGCGCCACGACAAGCGCGGCAACTTCACCAGCCGCGGCGTCGACCAGGGCAAGGCGAAGATGGATACGGCCAAGCTGGTGGGGGCAGACCTCTCGCGCTCGCGCATGTCGAACGCGTTCCTGACCCAGACCGACATGACCGACTGCAACCTGACCGGGGTCAAGCTGATCCGGGCGGACCTGTCGAACGCCAACCTCACCGGCTGCACCCTGGTCGGCGCCGACCTGACCGAGGCCAACCTGACCGGCTGCATCCTGCACGGCGCGGTGCTGAAATCGGCCGTGCTGAACGGCGCCAACCTGCGCGACTGCGACTTCGCCGGCGCGCTGATGGAAGGCGTCGACTGGTCGAAGGTCAACATCTCGGGCGCCAAGCTGCCGCGCCAGCTGTCGGAACTGGGCGGCCCGCTGGCCGAGGTGATGCAGAAACATATCGAATGGGTCACGTCCGGCGGCAAGAACGGCGTGCGGGCCGAGCTGGAGCGCTTCGACCTGTCCGATCAGCAGCTGCAGAATGCCGTGCTGTCGGCCGCCAACCTGCGCTTTGCCGTGCTGACCCGGGCCAATCTGGAAAATACCCTGTCGCTGATGGCCGACATGAGTTTCGCCGACCTGCGCGAAGCCAATCTGACCTATTCCGACCTGAAGGGCGTGAATTTCAGCCGCGCCAATCTGTCGGGCGCCAAGTTGATCGGCGTGCGGGCAACGCCGGTGCCGATCGCGGGCACGATGAACCAGCATTGGCCGACCAATTTCGAAAGCGCCAAGCTGCAGGGCGCCGTGCTCGAGGGCTCGGTGTTCAAGCGCGCCCGCTTCACCCGCGCCGATCTCGAAGGCGCCAACCTCCAGGATTGCGACCTGTCCTACACCGATTTCACCGACGCGAACCTGAAGGATGCCGATCTGCGCGGCGCCAATCTCGAAGGCGCCGACTTCACCGGCGCCGTGGGCGTCAAGCGCCCGCCGCCGATCGACTGGGACGCGCCGGTCAGCTGAACCGGCATATACCTTGCAAGCAAAAATGCCGCGGTTGCCCAGGATATAGGCAGGCGGCTATAGTCCGCCGTCCCGGACAACCCACCTGTTGCAGTTGACCATAGAGAGGTCTCGACCATGTTGCGCGAGCGTTTGGCGCAAGCCCAGAAAGACGCGATGAAGGCCAAGGATGCCGAGCGGGTTGCCGGCGTCAGGGCGATCCTCGCCCAGCTCAAGCAGCGCGACATCGACAGCCGGGTCAAGCCCGGCTACGAGAACGGCATCTCCGAGGACGAGATCCTCCAGATGCTGCAGTCGATGATCAAGCAGCGCCGCGAATCGATCACCATGTTCGAGCAGGGCGGGCGTGCCGACCTCGCGGCCAAGGAAGCCGCTGAGATCGCGATCATCGAGGAATTCCTGCCCCGCCAGCTCGGCGAGGAGGAGGTGCGGGTGATTGCCGCCAAGGTCATCGCCGATGTCGGCGCGGCCGGGCCCAAGGACATGGGCAAGGTGATGGCGGCGCTGAAGTCGGCCTATGCCGGCCAGATCGACTTCGCCAAGGCATCGCCCATCATCAAGGGCCTGCTCGGCGGCTGACGCGTTCCGTGGCGACACTCAGCCCGGCATTCCTCGACGAGCTGCGCCAGCGGGTGACGCTGTCCTCGGTGGTCGGCCGCAAGGTGCGGCTGGTCCGCCGGGGGCGCGAGCATACGGGCCTGTGTCCGTTCCATAACGAGAAGTCGCCGTCGTTCACCGTCAACGACGACAAGGGCTTCTTCCACTGCTTCGGCTGCGGCGCGCATGGCGACGTCATCGGTTTCGTCATGCGCGCCGACGGCCTGCAATTTCCCGAGGCGGTCGAGACGCTGGCCGGCGAGGCCGGCATGGAGATGCCCAAGGCCGACCCGGCCGATCGCGCCCGGGCCGAACGGGCCGCGACCCTCTATGACGTGCTGGAGGCCGCCGCGCAGTGGTTCTCGGGCCAGCTCGACACGCAGGGCGGGGCCGAGGCCAAGCGCTACCTGCTGGAAAAGCGTGCCTTGCGCCCCGATACCGTGCGCCGTTTCCGGCTGGGTTACGCCCCGGCGGGCTTCACCGCCCTGAAGCAGGCGATGCTGGCCCGCGGCCTGACCGAGGCGCAGCTGGTCGCCGCCGGCCTGGTCAAGCAGCGCGAGGATGGCGGCGAAAGCTTCGACTACTTCCGCGATCGGGTGATGTTCCCGATCACCGACAAGCGCGGCCGGGTCATCGCCTTCGGGGGCCGCGCGCTGGGCGACAATCCGGCCAAGTACCTGAATTCGCCGGAAACCGAGCTGTTCCACAAGGGCGCCAATCTCTACAACATCGCCACCGCGCGCGAGGCGGCCCGCGCGGTCGGCACGGTGATCGTGGCGGAAGGCTACATGGATGTGATCGCCCTGGCCCAGGGCGGCTTCCATCATGCCGTCGCCCCGCTCGGCACCGCGCTGACCGAGGCCCAGATGGAAGTGCTGTGGCAGCTCTGCCCCGAGCCGCTGCTCTGTTTCGACGGCGATGCCGCGGGCCTGCGTGCCGGCTATCGCGCGGCCGAGCGCGCGCTGCCGCTGCTCAAGCCCGGGCGGTCTTTCCATTTCGCGCTGCTGCCCGGCGGGCGCGACCCCGACGACCTGATCAAGGCCGAGGGGCCGCAGGCGATGAGCGCGGTACTGGCCGAGGCACGGCCGCTCTCCGACATTCTGTGGCGGCGGGCGACCGAGGGGCAGTCCTTCCCGACGCCCGAGCGCCAGGCCCAGCTGCGCCACGACCTGGTGGTCAAATTATGCGAGGAGATCGCCGACCAGTCGGTAAAGGAGTATTACCGGCAATTCTTCAAGGAGCGTCTGTACGACTTCTTCCGGCCGGCCCCCCGGGCCCAGCGTCCGTTCCAGCGCCAGGGACAGCGGCCGCCGGGCCGCGGCGGCGGGCGCTGGGATCAGCCGCCGCCGCATCCGCAGGCCGTGTTGCCGCCGCCGGCCACCGAAACCAACCTTGGCGATCGTCAGTTGCTGGTGGCGGCCCTTGCTCATCCTGAGATGGTGCGACGACAGGTAGAACGCTTTTCGCAGGCGCGCTTCCGCGATCCCGAATGGGATGCGCTGAAGACGGCGATGGCCGATCTGGTCGTCTATCACGACGGGCTTGACAGTGAGGGCTTGCGCAACCACTTGAAGTCCAACGGTTTTGCCGCAGCACTCGGAGTGCTCGATGGCGATGCGACACCCAAGATCGAACGTTATGCCCGATCCTCCACCCCGGCCGACGAAGTGGCGCGGGACTGGATCGGGGTACTCGACCGCCATGACCTGGCGGCGCTGGAGGACGAGGTCCTGATGGCGCAACGGGCGTTGGAGCAGGATTTGAGCGAGGACAATCTGGCGCGCCTGGTGGCGCTTCAGGCCGAGCGCGACCGCCTGCGTATCGCCATCGGCGAATCGAGGGATGGAAACTGAAGGGCTTTGCCGCTATATACCCCGTTCTCGCGCGACTCGGTCGGGTCTTGACCCGGCGGGGCGCCGGAACAGTTTAGGGCGGAGCGACCGGTATCCCCGACCATCCCGGGGAGTGCCGCTCGCGCCGCTTTCGCGTGACGTGTTGCGCGTGATCAGGAGCAGCCATGGCCAAGCAGCAGACCGCAGAAGCGCCGGACGCCGAGAAGACCGAGGACGCCACCGACAGCCCCTTGCTCGACTCGTCGCTGGCCGCGGTTCGCAAGATGCTCGCCCGCGCCAAGGAGCGCGGCTACGTCACCTATGATGAGCTGAATTCGGTCCTGCCACCCGACCAGATGTCCTCCGAGCAGATCGAGGACACGATGACGTTGCTGTCCGAGATGGGCATCAACGTGGTCGACAACGAGGAGCAGGAGGAACTCGCCGAGCGCAAGGAGGCTGGCGAGGTCGATGGCGAGGCCGAGGGCGAAGGCCCCGCCAAGCCCGAGGAGCAGCTTGAGCGTACCGACGATCCGGTGCGCATGTACCTGCGCGAGATGGGCTCGGTCGAACTCCTGTCGCGCGAGGGCGAAATCGCCATCGCCAAGCGGATCGAGGCCGGCCGCGAGAAGATGATCGGGGCGATCTGCGAAAGCCCGCTGACCATCCAGTCGATCATCAAGTGGCGCGACGACCTGGTCGAAGGCCGCCTGCTGCTGCGCGACGTCGTCGATCTCGAGGCGACGATGGGCGGTTCCGGCCCGACGGCCGAGGAAGCCGCGGCCGCCGAAGCCGAGGTCGAGGCGGAAGTCGAGGCGCCGCCGCCGGCCCCCGGCGCCGAGGGCGGCCAGCCCGGTCCCGACGGCCAGCAGCCGCCGGCCGAGGGCGAAGAGGAATACGACGAAGGCAACCTGTCGCTCGCCGCGATGGAGGCCGAGCTGAAGCCGAAGGTCCTGGAGATCTTCGACGCGATCGCGGCCCACTACAAGAAGCTGCGCAAGAGCCAGGAACAGCGCCTCCAGGCGGCGCTGGCCCATGAGGAGCTCGGCGCGCCGGCCGAGAAGCGCCATCAGAAGATGCGGCAGGAGCTGGTCGAGCTGATGGAATCGGTGCATCTGAACAATGCCCGCATCGAAGGGCTGATGCATCAGATGTACGACATCAACCGCCGGCTGATCGCCCAGGAGGGTAAGCTGCTGCGGCTGGCGGAAAGCTGCAAGATTCCGCGCGACGAATTCCTGAAGAACTATTTCGGATCGGAACTCGACCCGAACTGGCTGCGGCGTGTCGTCAAGCTCAAGCACAAGGGCTGGCTCAAGCTCGGCGGCATGATGGAGCAGGTCGACACGATCCGGCAGGGCATCGCCGTGATCGCGACCGAATCGGCCCTGCCGGTCCAGGAATTCAAGCGCATCTGCTCGACCATCAAGGAAGGCGAGCGCGAAGCCTCGGTGGCGAAGAAGGAAATGGTCGAGGCCAACCTGCGCCTCGTCATCTCGATCGCCAAGAAGTACACCAACCGCGGCCTGCAGTTCCTCGACCTGATCCAGGAAGGCAACATCGGCCTGATGAAGGCGGTCGACAAGTTCGAGTATCGCCGCGGCTACAAGTTCTCGACCTACGCCACCTGGTGGATCCGGCAGGCGATCACCCGCTCGATCGCCGACCAGGCCCGCACGATCCCCATCCCCGTGCACATGATCGAGACGATCAACACGCTGGTCCGTACCAGCCGCCAGATGCTGCACGAAATCGGGCGCGAGCCGACGCCGGAAGAACTGGCGGCCAAGCTCGGCATGCCGCTCGAGAAGGTGCGCAAGGTCCTGAAGATCGCCAAGGAGCCGATCAGCCTCGAGACGCCGATCGGCGACGAGGAAGACAGCCATCTCGGCGACTTCATCGAGGACAAGAACGCCGTCCTGCCGCTCGATGCCGCGATCCAGTCGAACCTGCGCGAGACCACCACGCGGGTGCTGGCCACGCTCACCCCGCGCGAGGAGCGCGTGTTGCGCATGCGCTTCGGCATCGGCATGAACACCGACCATACGCTCGAGGAAGTCGGCCAGCAGTTCTCGGTCACCCGCGAGCGTATCCGCCAGATCGAGGCCAAGGCGCTGCGCAAGCTCAAGCACCCGTCGCGGTCGCGCAAGCTGCGCTCGTTCCTCGACAACTGATCGAAGTCACTTTCGCTCTCGACAAAGCCGGCGGGCCGGGGTTAATTCCTGGCCGCCGGCCTTTTGTTTTCAGGGGGAAGGGCCTGTAGCTCAATGGTTAGAGCCGGCCGCTCATAACGGTCTGGTTGCAGGTTCGAGTCCTGCCGGGCCCACCAACCCTTCCCCGTCGGAATGCAGCCTCTCGGGGGCGATCTGCGTTGCGTCGATATCGGCAATGCCTTCCGGAGGCCGCATGCGAAAGCTGTTTCTGATCCTTTGTGCCGCAACGCTGGCCGCGCCGCTGCCGGCGCTGGCCGCCTATGCCGAATGCCGCGCACCGTCGAGCGACGGGCTGTCGACGCTGATCTACAGCCACGGCGCGCGCGCCTGCCAGGCCGGCAAGGTGATGGTCTGCAAGGACGGCACCTGGGAGCGGGCCGAGGGCGAGAACTGCCGCTGACCGCCGAGTCCGGCGCAATCATGCCAAGGTCGTAGCCGCCTAATCGTTTACCGCAGAATTCCCACCCCGCCGCACAATGTCGGCGCGGGCCGCATGCGCGCATTTTTCGTCCCAGGCAAATCCAATGGACGGAGAAGAGATCATGCAGCAGCAGCGACTTGTCATCGTTGGCGCCGGCTTTGCCGGCATGTATGCGGCGCTATCGGCCGCCCGGTTGCGCGACCAGCAGGGCGTGCCGCCGTCTCGGCTGGAGATCGCGCTGATCGCGCCGGCGCCGACCCTGGTGGTTCGCCCGCGCCTCTACGAACCGAACCCGGAAACCCTGACCGCGCCGCTGCGCCCCGTGCTGGACGCGATCGGCGTGACCTACGTGCAGGGCAGTGCCGAAACCATCGATGCGAACGCCCGGCGGATCGGCTACCGGACCGCCGGCGGGGCCGAGGCAGGCCTGGCCTATGACCGCCTGGTCATCGCCACCGGCAGCCGGTTGTTCCGCCCTGAAATTCCGGGCCTGTCGGCCTTCGCCTTCAGCGTCGACAGCCTGGATGACGCGGTGACCCTCGACCGCCATCTGCAGGGCCTTGCCCAGCGGCCGGCAACGCCCGCGCGCAACACCGTGGTGGTGGCGGGCGGCGGCTTCACCGGCATCGAGGTGGCGACCGAGATGCCGGCGCGCCTGCGCGCCCTGTTCGGCGGGCAGGCCGAGACCCGCGTGATCATCGTCGAGCGCGGCGCCGCCATCGCGAAGGACATGGGTTCGGCCGCGCGGCCGCATATCGAGGAGGCGATGCGGACGTTGCGCATCGAGACGCAGCTCGGCGTCGGCGTGACCGCGGTCGACGCCGATGGCGTGACCTTGAGCGACGGGCGGCGCATCGACAGCGCCACGGTGATCTGGGCGGCCGGCATGCGGGCCGCGCCGCTCACCGCGGCGATCGTCGCCGAGCGTGACAATTTCGGCCGGCAGATCGTCGACCGCGACCTCCGCGTGCCGGGGGTGGCCGGCATCTTTGCCACCGGCGACGCGGCGAAGGCGGCATGCGACGATATCGGCAACGACGCGCTGATGTCGTGTCAGCACGCCACGCGCATGGGCGCCTTCGCCGGCAACAACGCCGCCGCCGACCTGCTCGGCGTGCCCGGCCAGCCCTACCACCAGAAAGCCTATGTCACCTGCCTCGATCTGGGCGAGGCCGGCGCGCTGTTCACCCGCGGCTGGGAACGCCAGGTCGAACTGCTGGGCGCGGAGGCCAAGGCGAGGAAGCATGAGATCAACACCGTGTGGATCTATCCCCCGCCGGCCGATCGCCAGGCCGCCCTTGCCGCCGCCGATCCGCAGCGCGTCACCGATCTCTGATTGCCATGAAGAAGCTTGTCGACAAGGTCGCCGTGATCACCGGCGGCAACAGCGGCATCGGCCTGGCGACGGCGCGGGCCTTCGTCGCGGAAGGCGCTGACGTGGTGGTGGTCGGGACGGCGGGCGGCGGCGGTCGATGCCGCCGTCGTCGGCCTCGGGGGGCGGGCCCTCGGGGTCGTCGGTGACATCGCCGACATCGCGACGCACGACCGGGTGGCGGCGCTGGTGGGCGGGCGGTTCGGCGGGGCCGACATCTACGTCGCCAACGCCGGCATCAACCTCATCCAGGCGACGCCCGATGTCACGCCCGGGGACTATGACGCCCAGCTCCTGACCAATGCGCGCGGCACCTTCTTTGGCGTGCAACGGATCCTGCCGGTCATGCGGGATGGCGGCGCCATCATCCTGACCAGTTCGATCGCGGCGCGGAAGGTGCTCGACGGGCAAGCCGTCTATGCCGGCAGCAAGGCGGCGATCGAGGCCTTCGCCCGCAACTGGGCGCTGGAACTGAAGGACCGGCGCATCCGCGTCAACGTCCTCAGCCCCGGGCCGACGGCTGCTTCATCACCGGCGTCAACCTCGCGGTCGACGGCGGCATCAGCCTGGTGTGAGAAGGGGCGGGCAACTCATGGATTTCCATAGGATGCCCGCCGCCCGTCGCCGGCCTACCTTCGCAGCGATTGAGGCCCCGAGTCGGTAGCAGTGCTAGTCTGACGCGAGGGTCGCGGTTCCCGGGGGATGCGGCCTCCGCAGGAGGGCGTGGCCATGCTGTCTGTCGCAATCGACACACTGAACGAGGACGCGCTGCGCGACCGCGAGAGGGAGCTTTCGCAACTCGTCGATCTGGTGCCGAGCCATGTGTGGCGCCTGACGCCCGACGGCGAGCCGATATTCTTCAACAAGCGCATGACGGATTATCTGGGTTCGGGCATCGCCGGCGGCTTGGAGGCCCTGATCGCCGCCGTCCATGCCGAGGATGCGCTCGGGTTCAGGCAGGCGCTGGGTCACAGCCTGGCAAGCGGCGACCCGTTCGCGCTGCGCTACCGGCTGCGCCGCGCCGATGGCGTGTATCGCTGGATGTCGAGCCGGGGCGAGCCGGTGCGCGACCAGGGCGGCCGCATCCTGCAATGGTACGGCGTCTGCCACGACATCGACGACCAGGTCCGGGCGGAGGAGGCGCTGCAGCACCGCGAGCGGGAATTCGAGCGGCTGGTCGATGCCGTACCCGCCATGATCTGGTGCGTCACGCCCGACGGGCAGCCTTCCTATTTCAGCCAGCAGCTGGTCCGCTGGCTGGGCGTGGGCGTCGAGGATCTCGACATCCCCGGCGCGACGCGTATCGAGCATTCGGCCGCGATCCTCGTGCATCCGGACGAGACCGCGGAAATTCATGCCGAGCTGGCGCGCTGCGTGCGCACCGGCGATCCGTTCGCGCGGAAATATCGGGTGCGCCGCCATGACGGCATCTTCCGCTGGATGGAGGGGCGAGCCCATGCCCTGCGCGATGCGCACGGGGCCATCATCCAATGGTACGGCGTGCTGATCGACATCGAAGACCTGATGCGCACGCAGGAAGAACTGCGCGGCCGCGAGGCCAGGATCCGGCGCCTGGTCGATTCCGACATCATCGGCATCGTCATCTGGGACCTCGACGGCACGCTGATCGATGCCAACGACGCGTTCCTGCGCATGGTCCAGTACGACCGGGCCGACGTCGAGGCCGGCATTCGCTGGTTCGACATGACGCCGCCGGAATGGCAGGAAGTGCATGCCCGCGAGGAGGCGGAGGAACTGGCGGCGACCGGCAAGATGCAGGTCCGCGAGAAGGAATATTTCCGCAAGGACGGCAGCCGGGTGCCGATCCTGATCGGGGCCGCCTGCTTCGACGGCCAGTCCCAGCAGGGCGTCGCCTATATCCTCGATTTGACCGAACGCAAGCGGGCCGAAGCCGCGGTGCGCGACCGCGAACGGGAACTGTCGCAACTGGTCGACATGGTGCCGAGCTTCCTGTGGCGGATATCAGCCGACGGCATGCCGGTGTTCTTCAACAAGCGGCTGGTCGACTATCTCGGGCTGGACGTGTCGGATGTGGACCGGCCCGACATGAGCCGGCTTGCCGCGATCACCGAAGCGATCATCCATCCGGACGACGCCGCGGCCGTGATGGCGGCGTTCGAGCATTCGCTGGCCAGCGGCGAGCGCCTTTCCATGAACTGGCGCATGCGCCGGGCCGACGGTGCCTATCGCTGGATGTCGGCGAGCGCCGAGGCGATGCGCGATCAGGACGGCCGCATCGCCCAATGGTACGGCTTGTGCCACGACATCGACGACCAGGTGCTGGCCGAGGAGGCGCTGCGGCGCAGCAAGCAGCAGCTGGAGCAGATGATCGATGCCCTGCCCATCAATATCCTGAGTTTTGGTCCTTCGCGCGCGCTGACCTACGCCAGCATGCGCTATCTCAACGTCGTCGGCCCGCCCGGGCAGCATGTGGAGGATTTCGAAGCGCTGGCCCGCGAGGTTTCCCACCCGGAAGATTTTCCGATCATGTTCCGCCGGGCGATGGATGGTTTCACGACTGGCGAGCCGTTCGTCAACCGCTTTCGCCGGCTGTGCAAGGACGGCATCTATCGCTGGATCGAGGCGCGCGCCCAGGCCCTGCGCAATGCCGACGGCGAGATCGTGCAGTGGTACATCATCTCGATCGACATCGAGGAGGAGATGCAGGCCCAGGCCGCCCTGCGCGAACGGGAACGCTTCCTGTGGCAGCTGGTGGAAACCTTGCCCGCCATGATCGATTGCGCGGCCCCGGACGGCGAGCCGGTCTATCGCAGCCAGCAGCTGCGCGAATTCCTGGGGTATGAGCTCGAAACCCTGGACGAGACGCCCGGTTCGCGCCTGGGGCAGACGCTGGACGCGGGCGTCCATCCCGACGACCTCGATCTGGTGAAGCGGGACTACGGTCACAGCCTGCGCACCGGCGAGCCCTATGCCCGCCGCCACCGCCTGCTGCGCCACGACGGCGAATATCGCTGGATGGAGACGCGTGCCGCGCCGATGCGCGCCGCCGACGGCACCATCGTCCAGTGGAACGTGATCTGTCTCGACATCGATGCCGAGGTCCGCGCGCAGGAGGATCTGCGGCTGGCCCAGGAGCGCCTTGCCCGCGCCAGCCAGGCGGCGAGCCTGGCCGAGCTTTCCGCCTCGATCGCCCATGAGGTCAATCAGCCGCTGGCGGCGGTGGTCTGGAACTCGCATGCCTGCCAGCGCTGGCTGACTGCCGATCCGCCCAACCTCGACCGGGCCCAGATCACGGTCGAGCGCATCATTCGCGACGCGAACGCCGCCGCCGATGTCGTCAGCCGCATCCGCGCCCTGTTCAAGCAGACGGCGGCACCCCGGCAGCAGGCCTCGATCGGGGATCTCGTCGCCGAGGTCAGGCGGCTGCTCACCGACCGGACGTCCCGGACGCGGGTCGACTTCGCGGTGGACATCGCGGCTGATCTGCCGGCCGTACCCTTCGACGTCGTCCAGATCCAGCAGGTCCTGGTCAATCTGATGCGGAATGCGATCGAGGCGATGGATGGCCATGCGGCCACGCCGCGTCTCGGCGTCCGCGCCGTGCGCGACGGCGAGGCCGTGCGGGTCGAGGTCAGCGACAACGGGCCCGGCGTCCAGCATGCCCAGAGGGTCTTCGACGCCTTCTTCACGACCAAGCAGAGCGGCATGGGCATGGGGCTGGCGATCTGCCGGTCGATCGTGGAGGCCCATGGCGGCCGGCTGAGGGTCGAGGGCAACGACGCCGGGGGCGCGACCTTCGCCTTCACCCTGCCGATCCAGGCGGCTGATCCGTCATGACGCCCATCGTGCTGATCGTGGATGACGATCCGGGCGTGCGCGAAGCCCTGGCCGAACTTCTGGAGGCGCATGGCCTGCGCGTGGCGGCCTATGCCTCGGCGGGGGAATATGCCCGCGCCGGCAAACCCGATGGGCCAGCCTGCCTGCTGCTCGATGTCGAACTGCCCGATATCAACGGCCTCGACCTGCAGGCGCAGCTGGCGGGGGCGGATCACCCGCCGATCGTGTTCATCACCGGCCATGGCGATATCCCCTCGTCGGTGCGCGCGATCAAGCACGGTGCCGTCGACTTCCTGACCAAGCCGTTCAGCGACGACACGCTGATGGCAGCCATCGGGGCCGCCCTGGCCCAGGACGAGCGGGTGCGCGCCGAGCGCGCGAGCCTCGAGGGCCTCGCCGCGCGGTACGAAACGCTGACGTTGCGCGAGCGCGAGGTCCTGCCGCTGATCGTCAGCGGGTTGCTGAACAAGCAGGCCGCCGCCGAGCTCGACCTCAGCGAGGTCACGCTGCAGATGCACCGGCGGAATGTCCTGCGGAAGATGGGCGCGGCCTCGCTTGCCGACCTGGTGCGGATTGCCGAGCGGCTGAGGATCCCGGTCACACATTCGCGTCGCGGAGAGAGAAAAGCGTGAGTACTGCCGAGCGTATCATCGCGATCGTCGACGACGATATCCGGTTGCTGGAGTCGCTGGAGAACCTGCTGGAATCCGCAGGCTATGCCGTCCGGACGTTCTCCTCGCCGAAAGCCTTGCTGGCCGCCGGGCTGGCCGACCTCGATTGCCTGATCACCGATATCGGCATGCCCGAGATGGACGGCTTCCAGCTGCGCGAGGCCGTCGCCGCGGCGCGCCCGGACCTGCCGGTCTTCATGATGACCGGGCGCCACGAGATCGCCGACCAGCCGGGCAAGGCTGTCCTGGCCACCACGCTGTTCCGCAAGCCCATCGACGGCCGGCTGCTGCTGGCCGCCGTGGAAAAATCGTTCGTCCCGTGAACCTCAGGGGGATCACCATGTCGCAACAAGTGTCGCGGCAAGCCTTGTCATCGCCGCCCGCCGGCGCCGAACAGCCCGTCGTCCTGGTCGTGGACGACGACCTCTCGGTCCGCGAAGGCTTGAGCGAGCTTCTGATGTCGATCGGGTTGAACCCGATCTGCTTTGCCTCGACCAACGAGCTGCTCGCCTCCGGCGATCTCGATCGGCCGGGCTGCCTCATCCTCGACGTGCGCCTGCCCGGGGCCAGCGGCCTCGACCTTCAGCAGCAGTTGGCCCTCGGCGGGCAGCGCAAGTCGATCATCTTCCTGACCGGGCACGGCGATATCCCGATGACGGTGCAGGCCATGAAGGCGGGGGCGGTCGATTTCCTGACCAAGCCGGTGCGGGGGCAGGTTCTGCTCGACGCCGTCGCGCGCGCCATCGAGCGGGATGTGGTCGACCGGGCCGAGACGCTGCTGGCGCGGCAATATGCCGGGCGTTTCGAGACCCTGACCTTGCGCGAGCGGCAGGTGATGCGGGAAGTGGTCAAGGGCCGGCTGAACAAGCAGATCGCCTTCGACCTCGGCATCTCGGAAGTGACGGTGAAGGTCCACCGCGGCAACGTCACCCGCAAGATGCAGGCCCGGTCGGTCGGCGATCTCATCCGCGCCTGGGAAGGCTTGCCGCCCGAGCACCGGGATCCGGCCCGGCTCGACCTCACCGGCTGACCGGGGCCGTTACGACCGCGTGAGGCCGAGTTCGTCGCGGCAGGCGCGGCTGAAGGCGTAGAGCGGATCGAGCTCGCCGTCATGGGTGATGTCGGCGAAGCGCCGCAATTCCTTGTTCGGTGCGAAATAGGTGGCGCCGATCTGGTTGACGACGGCTTCGGCTTCCCGGATGGTCTGCGGCGAACCGAACAGCCGCATCGTGTTGACCAGCGCGTAGAGCTGGACCAGCGTCGCGGGATCCTTGAGCTCATGCTCGAAGGCATCGGCGAACAGCCGCGACGCTTCCCCGATGAATTCGCCGTACAGCGCCTCGCGCCGCGCCCGGTCCTGCAGGCGCTGCGTCGTCCTGAGCTGCGCATGCTGCGTCAGCCAGCTGGTCGCCAGCGAGGCCAGCGCCCCGATCGCCGAGCCGGCCAGCGCCGAGATCGCGGATATGTAGCCAGCGTCCATCACCACCGTTCCAGCCGAGTGTCCACTTCCGGTCGAAGGTAGGACGCCGCGCGGTCGGCGTGACCTATACCGCGGTATGGTCGGCCTTCTCCCTTGACCCAATCGATCGCAACCCGGCCGCGACGTAGCGTGGCTGGCGTCGCCTCGAGCGGCCTTCAACAGGAGATAGGAACATGCGCCCAGACAGCTTTCACCCCGGCAGGCCGGGGCCCGACGACTTGGTGCCGTCGCGCTATGCGCTGCGGATCGGCGATATCGACGTGCTGGTGGTCAGCGACGGCGTGCTGCCGCTGCCCACGGCGATGCTCGGCCACAATGCCGAGCCGGCGGCCCGCGCCGCCTGGCTGAAGGACATGTTCCTGCCGCAGGACGCCTTCGACTGGTCGCTGAACGTCGTCGTGGTGCGCAGCGGCGACAAGACCATCCTGGTCGATGCCGGGCTGGGGGCCGATCCCGACCTGAACCTGCCCCGCGCCGGACAGCTGATGAAGCGGCTGGAGGATGCCGGTATCGACCTGGCCGCGGTGACCGACCTGGTGCTGACCCATATGCACATGGATCACATCGGCGGCCTGCTGGTCGAGGGCGTCCAGGACCGGCTGCGCCAGGATCTGCGGATCCACGTGGCGGCGGCCGAGGTGAAGTTCTGGGAGGCGCCTGATTTCACCTACGCCTCGATGCCGCCCGGCTTCCCCGACGCGCTGCGGGCGGCCGCGAAGAAGTTCGTCAACAAGTACCACAACCAGCTCTGCCCGTTCGAAGACGAGCACGAGGTGGCGCCAGGCGTCGTCGTCCGCCGCACTGGCGGCCACACGCCGGGCCACAGCGTGGTCCGCCTGACCTCGGGCGGTGAGCGGCTGACCTTTGCCGGCGATGCCGTGTTCGCCGTCGGGTTCGACCATCCCGACTGGTTCAACGGCTTCGAGCACGACCCCGAGGAAGCGGCCCGTGTCCGCCTCACCCTGCTGCGCGAGGCGGCGGCGACCGGCGAACTGCTGACCGCCACGCACCTGCCGTTCCCGTCGCTCGGCCGGGTGGCCGTCGACGGCGACACCTTCCGCTGGGTCCCGGTCTTCTGGGACTACTGACCGCCCCGACCCATCGCATAGCGAGGAGATCGACGTGCTTGAAGAGACTCTGAACTCGGTGGGGCGCCGCCGGCTGCTGGCCGGTGCGGCGGGCATCACCGCCGCTGCGACCGCCGGCATCGCGGGCTTCGGCCCCGCGGCCGCCGCGCGCCCCGCCGCAAGCCTCAAAGGACAGGCAACGATGAACACGATCACGACGAAGGATGGCGTCAGCCTCCATTACAAGGACTGGGGCCCCCGGACCGGGCCGGTCGTCACCTTGAGCCACGGCTGGCCCCTCAGCGCCGACAGTTGGGAAGCCAACGCCTTCTTCCTGGCCAACCAGGGCTTTCGCGTCGTCGCCCATGACCGCCGCGGCCACGGGCGGTCGAGCCAGCCCTGGGACGGCAATGACATGGATCACTATGCCGACGATCTGGCGACGGTGATCGACACGCTCGATCTGCGCAATGTCGCGATGATCGGTTTCTCGACGGGCGGCGGCGAGGTGGCGCGCTACGTCGGCCGGCACGGCACCGGCCGTATCGCCAAGCTCGGTCTCATTTCCGCCGTGCCGCCGATCATGGTGCAGACGCCGGACCATCCCGCCGGCGTGCCGATCAAGGCGTTCGACGACATCCGGGCCGCCATGGCCGCGGACCGCTCGAAGGTGTTCCGCGACATCCCGACCGGGCCGTTCTACGGCTTCAACAAGCCCGGCGCGACGGTCAATCCGGCCATGGTCGAATTCTGGTGGCTGCAGGGCATGCAGGGCGGCTTCAAGAACACCTATGACTCGGTCAAGGCGTTCTCGGAGACCGATTTCCGTGGCGATCTGAAGAAGTTCGACCGGCCCACGCTGATCATCCACGGCGAATGGGACCAGATCGTGCCGATCGACGAGGCCGGGCGGGCATCGAAGAAGCTGATCCCGCATGCCAGGCTCATCGTCTACGAGGGCGCGCCACACGGGTTGACGGAGACCCACCGGGATCGTTTCAACCGGGACCTGCTCGATTTCCTCAGAAGCTGACGGCCGGCGAGCGGACGGCGGGATGGGAC
>JAEYTW010000104.1 GCA_023433835.1 Pseudomonadota bacterium
CTGGTATTTTTCTATACGCCCCCGCCCCCGGCCCCCGGCCCCCGGGCCGATGGCGCGCGCGATGTTGATGCCGAGCGAGCCCAGCGCCACCGCGTTGCGCAGGTCGCGCTTCTGCACCAGCTCGGGCACGATCGACTGCCAGGTCGGGCCCATCAGCGCCGCCCCGACCCCGCCGGCGAAAGTCAGGGCGATCAGGCTGGAAATCGTCAGCATGCCGGTATGGGCAAGGATCATCAGCGTGCCGCTGACCAGGGCCAGCATGATCTGCACGCCGATGGCAAAGCGCCGGCGGTCGAGGATATCGGCCAGCACCCCGGCCGGCAGCGACAGGAGGAAGACGGGCAGCGTGCCGGCGACCTGCACCAGGGCGACCGCCACCGGCGACGACGACAGCCCGGTGGCAAGCCAGGCCGAGGCCACGTCGCGCATGAAGCTGCCGATATTGCCGAGCACGGTGGCCGCCCACAGGACGGCGAACAACGGCTGGCGCAGCGGCGCGAAGGAACCGGCGGGCTTTTCCGCGTTCACCGCCGCCCCTCCAGGTCGTGCCAGGCCACCAGGACGAAGGCGCCGGCCAGGCCGACATGCTCGAAGAAGGCGTTGGCGGCCATGAATCTGTCCTGGCCGGCCATCTCCCAGAAGCGGTTGGCGACAAGCGTCGCCAGCAGCGTGAACCCGGCCAGCGCCAGGGCGCCCAGCCAGCGGCCGCGGCCCGACAGGATCAGCCCGGCGGCCCCGAGCTCGAGCAGGATGGTGGCGACGGCCAGCGGGGCGGCCGGTTCCAGCCCGAAATGCCGCATCTCGGCCACGGCGCCGGCGAAATCGAACGCCTTCTGCAGGCCGCCCTGCAGATAGGCAGCGGTCAGCGCCAGCAGCGCCAGCCAGCGCACGACCGGGGCCAGCAGGATCGGCCGGACGGCGGCCGCGATCGTCGACATGGGCAAAACCTCCCTGGTGGACTCGGGATGGCGGCACGCTAGCCGGAGTTCTCGCGGCGTTCTTGTCGGTTTGCCGCATTTTGGGATGTTGCGCCGCCGAGAGCCGATTAACCGGGCCCTTTCAAAATTTAGCGGCCCTTAACTCACGCTATGATCGCTGGGTGGTCAATGATGTCGGCCGCGACACTACCGGAGCCCGCCATGACCGCGACGATCCAGTCCGCCATCACCCCCGACCGCATTGCCGCGATCCGCGCCCTGCTGGCGGATGCCAGCCGTGCCGCCCTGCGCGATGCCGATTTCGCGGTCGACCGGATCGGCGAGGCGATGCGGCTGCTGGCGCCGGAGGCCGATGCGGCGCCGGTGGCGCGCAAGCCGCTGACGCCGCGGCAGGCCCGCATCCTGGAGCGTCATATCGCCGCCCATCTCGGCGGCGATCTCCGGGTGCCCGCCCTCGCCCGGCTGGTGCAGCTTTCCCCCGGCTATTTCGGCCATGCCTTCCGCCTGGCCTTCGGCGCCTCGCCGCATGCCTACGTGACGCGGAGGCGCATCGAGGCGGCCGAGGCGATGATGCTCGAAAGCGCCGCGCCGCTCTCCCAGGTCGCCCTCGAATGCGGTTTCTGCGACCAGGCCCATTTTTCCCGTGTCTTCCGCCAGGTCAGGGGCGCCTCGCCGCTGGCCTGGCGGCGCGACCGGCTGATCACGCTTCACGACTGACGCCATTCCAACCAGAAAATCAGGAGAGAACGATGACCATCAAGGCCACGCCGACCCCCGGCGCCATGCTGCTGTCGCCGCAGGACCACACGCTGATCATGATCGATTTCCAGTCGCAGATGGCGTTCGCGACCCATTCGATCGACGCGGTGTCGCTGCGCAACAATGCCGCGCTGGTCGCCCATGCCGCGGCCGGTTTCGGCGCTTCGACCATCCTGACCACCGTGGCCGAGAAATCCTTCTCCGGCCCGATGTTCGCCGAGGTGGTCGAACCCTTTGCCGGCCAGGCCATGCTCGATCGTACCTCGATGAACTGCTGGGAGGATCAGGCGGTCATCGACCGCGTCAACGCGATCGGCAAGCCGCGCATCGTCCTGGCGGGCCTGTGGACCTCGGTCTGCATCGTCGGCCCCGCGCTGTCGGCGATTGCCCAGGGTTATGAGGTCTACGTCATCACCGATGCCTGCGGCGACGTCTCGGCCGAGGCGCATGAGCGCGCGATCGACCGCATGGTCCAGGCCGGTGCCCGGCCGATGACCTCGCTGCAGTACCTGCTCGAACTGCAGCGCGACTGGGGGCGGGCCGAGACCTATGGCTTGACCACCGGTATCGCCCAGCGTTTCGGCGGCGCCTACGGCCTTGGCATCATCTACGCCAAGTCGATGTTCGGCGCCTCGGAAGGCCACTAAGTCAGGGAACAGGAGGCCGCCGCCATGAAGATGTATGTGCTTTCGCTCGGCGCCGGCCTCCTGGTCGGCGTCGTCTACAGCCTGCTCAACGTCCGCTCGCCGGCGCCGCCCCTGGTGGCGCTGGCCGGGCTGCTCGGCATCCTGCTGGGCGAGCAGATCATTCCCGTCGGCAAGCAGATGCTGGCCGGCACCGGCATCGCCGCCGCCTGGAAGCAATCGGACTGCACGCAGCATGTGCTGGGCAAGCTGCCCGGCCGGCACGCCAAATCGGACAAGACGGAGGCCCAGTCGTGACCGCACCGCAACTCATCCTCCATGGCGGGCAGATCACCACGCTCGACCGTGCCAGGCCGACGGCGGCCGCCGTGGCGATCGCCGACGGCCGCTTCGTCGCGGGCGGCGACGACCGCGAGGTGATGGCGCTGGCCGGGCCGGAAACCCGGCTGGTCGACTTGAAGCGCCGCCGCGTCCTGCCCGGGTTGATCGACAATCACCTGCACATCATCCGCGGCGGCCTGAACTTCAACATGGAGCTGCGCTGGGACGGCGTGCGCTCGCTCGCCGACGCCATGGCCATGCTGAAGGCGCAGGTCGCGATCACGCCGCCGCCGCAATGGGTGCGCGTGGTCGGCGGTTTCACCGAGCATCAGTTTGCCGAGAAGCGCCTGCCGACGCTCGACGAGATCAACGCGGTCGCGCCCGATACGCCGGTCTTCATCCTGCACCTCTACGATCGCGCGCTGCTGAACGCCGCGGCGCTGCGCGCGGTCGGCTATACCAGGGACACGCCGGCCCCGCCGGGCGGGGAGATCACCCGCGACCCGGCCGGCAACCCGACCGGCCTCCTGCTGGCCAAGCCCAATGCCGGCATCCTCTACGCGACGCTGGCCAAGGGCCCGAAGCTGCCCTTCGATTACCAGCTCAATTCCACGCGGCATTTCATGCGCGAGCTGAACCGGCTGGGCGTCACCGGGGCGATCGATGCCGGCGGCGGTTTCCAGAACTATCCCGACGACTATGCCGTGATCCGGAAACTGGCCGACGAAGGGCAACTCACCATCCGTCTCGCCTACAACCTGTTCACGCAGAAGCCGAAGGCCGAGAAGGACGACTTTCTCAACTGGACCCGGACCTCGCGCTACAAGCAGGGCGACGATTACTTCCGCCACAACGGCGCCGGCGAGATGCTGGTGTTCTCGGCCGCCGATTTCGAGGATTTCCGCGAACCGCGCCCGGATCTGGCCCCGGAGATGGAGCCGGAGCTGGAAGCCGTGGTGCGCATCCTGGCCGAGAACCGCTGGCCCTGGCGGCTGCACGCGACCTATGACGAGACGATCTCGCGCGCCCTCGACGTGTTCGAGAAGGTGAACCGCGACGTGCCGCTCGCCGGTCTGAACTGGTTCTTCGACCATGCCGAGACGATCTCCGACCGGTCGATCGACCGCATCGCGGCGCTGGGCGGCGGCGTGGCGGTGCAGCACCGCATGGCCTATCAGGGCGAATATTTCGTCGAACGCTACGGCGCGCGGGCGGCCGAGGCGACGCCGCCGGTGGCCCGCATGCTCGATCGTGGCCTGAAGGTTTCGGCGGGCACCGACGCGACCCGCGTCGCGTCCTACAATCCCTGGGTCTCGCTGTCCTGGCTGGTCACGGGGCGCACGGTCGGCGGGATGCGCATCCATCCCCGCGCCAACTGTCTCGACCGCGAGACGGCCTTGCGCATGTGGACCGAGAAGGTCACCTGGTTCTCGAATGAAGAAGGGCGCAAGGGCCAGATCATGGCCGGCCAGCTCGCCGACCTGATCGTGCCCGACCGGGATTTCTTCGCCTGCGCCGAGGACGAGATCGCCGGCACGACGTCGGACCTGACCATGGTCGGCGGTCGCGTCGTCTACGGGGCCGGTGATTTCGCCGCGCTCGACGATGCCGCACCGCCGCCGGCGATGCCCGACTGGTCGCCGGTGCGGCGCTTCGGCGGGTTCGCCGCCTGGGGCGTCTCGGCCGACGATCGCCAGGCCCTGCAGCGCCAGGCCGCCGCATCCTGCGGCTGTGCCAGTGCCTGCGGCGTGCATGGCCACGACCATGCCGGCGCCTGGTCGAGCAGCGTGCCCGCCGGGGACCTGCGCGATTTCTGGGGTGTGCTGGGCTGCGCCTGCTGGGCCGTCTGAGGTCTATGCCCGGCCGGTGAGCCGGGCGTAGACCACGGCGATCAGGATCGTCCAGACCAGGCTGAACACCAGCGAGACGATGTTGAGCACCACCTCGCTGCTCAGCATTTCACCCGCGCCGGGCAGGGTCTTGGCGGTGAGGGCGGCCAGGTTGATCGCGAAGGCGACCAGGGTGACGATGGCAAGGATGCCGAGGATGCGCCAGCGGTGGCCGCGGGTCAGTGTCGTGCTGCGCTGGAACGCCTCGGGGATCGAGCAGCGCTCGGCCAGCCACACCATCGGCGCCAGGAAGATCATCGGGACGACGAACAGGCCCGGCACGATCAGCAGCGCCATGGTCGCCGCGGTCAGCACCAGATAGATCGCCACCAGCAGGATGAACGGCGGCAGGCGGGGCAGCGCCGCGTGCAATGCCGGGCCGATCGGGAACGTGCCGTCCTCCAGATGGCGCAGGGTCGCGAGCTGCAGGGTCATGGTGGCAACCAGCGAGGCGATGACGGCCGCCACATGGCCGGCGCCGTAAAGGGCTGCGGCCAGCGTGGCATTCTCCGGCTTCAGCCCCGTGTTCATCAGCGCGATCAGAAGCCAGGCGACGATCATCGGGGAATAGAGCGTCATGATCGACGGCAGGTTGCCGGCCAGGATGACGACGGACTGCCCGACGCTGCGCCAGATCGGCAGGGTCGGCGAGGCAGCGGCGGTGGTCAGCGGATTTCTCCCCGAATCGAAAAGCGTCTATGATCGGCCGATATCGTAGCATCGGAGTCCGTATCGCTCATGCCCGAACCCTATCCCGTCACCCGCACCGATGCCGAATGGCGCGCCCGCCTGACGCCGGAGCAGTACCATATCATGCGCCATCACGGCACCGAGGCGCCGGGCAGCTGCGCGCTGTTGCGTGAGAAGCGCCCGGGCGCGTTCTGTTGTGCCGGTTGCGAAGCCAGGCTGTTCGTCTCCGGCGAGAAGTTTGAAAGCGGCACCGGCTGGCCCAGTTTCACCGATCCCGTGCCCGGCTCGGTCGAGACCACGGTCGACCGCAGCTACGGCATGGTCCGCACCGAGGTGCATTGCGCGACTTGCGGCAGCCATCTCGGCCATGTCTTCGACGACGGCCCGCCGCCGACCGGGCTGCGCTATTGCATCAACGGCGTGGCGCTCGACTTCGTGCCGGACTGATCGAAGGCTAGAGCACCGGACGGTGCACGCCCGCCGCGGGGGCGGGCCGCGGGCGGGCCAGATCGTAATAGAGCACGGCGCCGGTGATCAGCGGGAACCAGGCCATCAGCGTGAAGGCCAGGAACGTCACGATGAGGGAGATGATCGGTCCGCCGAAGGCCGCCAGGGCGGTGACGAGCAGGCTCAGTACAATGCCGACGGCGCTCAGGAAAACGAGGTTGACGGCGTGAAGGCCGAGGATGTGCCAGCGACGGCCGCGGGTCAGCTCGGCGCTGCGGCTGAAGCTGCGGAAGACCCCGCAGCCCTCGACGATGCAGACGACGGGCGCAAGGGGGTAGACGCAGGCAAAGATCACGCCGGGGATGACGAGCAGCAGGAACGCGGCGCTGCCGACGATCGAAAAGACGATGCTGAGCAATGCGAACGGCAGCACCCGCATGATGCTGCGGCTGGCCGCATCGCGGATCGCGACCCGGCCCGTGGCGAGGTGATCGACCGTACCGCCGAAGATCGTGCCCCAGACGAACAGGGACACAACGAAATAGAGCGCCAGGGCGGCCAGCGAGGACCAGGCCTGCGTGAACGTCATGTCCTCGTCCGGCGTCTGTTCGAGGATCGCGAGAGGGAGGGCGGCGGCGCCGACCAGCAAGGTGGCGATGACCAGGCTGAAGACGTTGGAAACGAAGGTCGACCATGCCCGGCCGAGGACGCTGCCGATCCGGAAATCCGGCGCAGCGCCGAAGGAAGCCTCACTCATCACGGGTCCCCACCCTGTTTTGTTCTTCGACCGCCAGACGATATCGCCATCGGCAACAGACAACCACCGATATGTGCAGCCGCGGTATCAGACGTTGGAATTTTCCCAGGCCAGGCGGCGGGCGTGGCTGCGGATATCGTCCGGCCAGGCCGCCGTCTCCGCCTCGAAGCGGGCGCGGTCATCCGCAAACAGGGCGCGGGAAGCCTCCTCGAAGCCTGCGAGGTCGCCGGCCATCGCCGACATGAAGCGATAGGCCACTTCCTGCGCCAGGCGCCTTTCGGTGCGGCCGTCATCGGTGCGGCGCGCTTCGTCGATCAGCCGGCGCAGGGCCTGCGAGGCGCCGCCCGCCTGCGCGTTCAGCCAATCCCAATGCCGCGGCAGCAGGGTCACCTCG
>JAEYTW010000138.1 GCA_023433835.1 Pseudomonadota bacterium
ATCTGTTCCTGCGTCGCGTCGGGCCGGCCATAGGTGATGTTGCCACGCACGCTGTCGTCGAACAGCGTCGATTCCTGGCTGACCAGTGCCATCGATCCGCGCAGCGAGGCCAGCGTCACCTGGCGGATGTCCTGGCCGTCGATAACGATGCGGCCGGCCGAGGCTTCGTAGAAGCGGGGGATCAGGTTGAGGATCGTGCTTTTCCCGGCGCCCGACGCACCGACCAGCGCCACCTTCTGCCCGGCCGGCACGGTCAGGTCGAGATGGGTCAGCACCGGCTCGCTGCCATAGGCGAAGGAGACATCCTCGAAGCGGATCTCGCCGCCGGCGACGGCCAGCGGCTTGGCATCCGGCGCGTCCTTGATCGTCGGCTCGGTATCGAGCACGCGGAACAGCCGGTCGGCGGCGGCCAGCCCTTCCTGCAGGTTGGTGTTGAGGTTCGCCAGGCTCTTCAACGGCTGGTAGGCCATCAGCAGCGCGGTGATGAACGAGGCGAAGGTGCCGAGCGTGGCGTGGCCGTCCATCGCCTGCCAGCCGCCGTACATGATGGCGATGGCGACGGCGACGCCGCCCAGGGCTTCGGTCGCCGGGCTGGAAGCCGCGCGGGCCCGCGTCACCTTCATCGTATGGCGCAGCCGCTCCATCACCGAGAGGCGCGTCCGTTCGGTCTCGCGCGCTTCCATGCCGTAGGCCTTGACCAGGCGGGCGCCCTCGAACGTCTCCGACAGGATCGAGGTCAGCCGGCCGGTCTCTTCCTGGCTGCGCGCCGAGCCTTTTCGGGCTTTCCGGCTGAGGCGGCGGGAATAGACCATCACCACGGGAAAGACGACGCAGGTGATCAGCGAAAGCTGCCAGTGCTGGTAGAACATCACCGCGGCGAGGAAAATCAGCTGCAGGCCGTTCTTGACGATGTCGGTCAGCGAGTTCGACACCGCCTCGCGCAGCAGCGTGGCATCGTAGAGGAAGCTTGCCACCAGCTTGCCGGTATGGACCTGGTGCAGCCAGGCGAGGTCGGCCCGCATCAGATGGGCGTGCATCTCGACCTGGGTCTCGGCCACGATCCGCTGGCCGACCTCGGCCATCAGCGTCGACTGGATATAGGTCGCGACGCCCTTGATCACCGCGGCCGCGACGATGGCGACCGGCACCATGTAGAGCCAGTTCTTGTCGTGCTCGACGAAGATCTTGTCCAGCGCCGGCTGCATCAGCCAGGCATTGGCCGCGGTCGCCGCCGCGGCGATGGCCATGAAGATGCAGGCGACGAAGATGCGCCCGCGATGGGGGCGCACGCGCGTGACGATCAGGCGCTTGAGCAAGGCGGACGAAGAAGAGGCAGTCTGCGCCACGGTCTGGGCAAGGTCCCTTTTGAAGTGTGCGCGGGACACTAGCAGGATTGGCCAAGCCGCGCCAAGAAAACGGCCGGCAGGTCTATCTGGGCTGCCGTTGGCGGATATAGCCGACCAGGGCGGCCCCGGCATCCTCGATATGGGCCGACAACAGCGTCGCCGCCTCGTCGATCCGACCCTCGCGGCACAAGGCGACCAGCCGGGCATGGTCTTCCTGCGCCCGCGGCCGACCGTCGGTGAAGGCCAGCTGCATCCGGGTATAGCGATCGGTGCCTTGCAGCAGCGACGCGACGATCGAGGCGGTGCGCGGCTGGTTGGCCCGTTCGTACAGGCGCATATGTAATGCGCTGTTCAACTCGCCCCAGCGGCTGGCGTCGCGGCTGTCCATCTCGGCGCCGTAATCGGCCAGGATCTGGTCGATGGCGGCGAAATCCTCGGCCGTCAGATGCGGCACCGACAGGCGCAGCAGGCGCGGTTCGAGCAGCGCGCGCAGCGCGAACAGTTCCTCGATCTCGTCGACCGAAAGCTCGGAGACCACGGCACCGCGATGGGCCACGATCTTGACCAGCCCTTCCGATTCCAGCTGGACCAGCGCCTCGCGGATCGGAATGCGGCTGACGCCGAGATCGTTGGCCAGGGCATCCTGGCGCAGCTGATAGCCCCCGGGAAACTCGCCCTCGAGGATACGGCGCCGCAGTTCGTCGGCGGCGGCGACCGCCATCGTCCTGTGGCCGAGAGGCTTCTTCATGCGCAGGCGTTCCCCGGAAAGCTTAACGCGACCTGGATAAAGGATAGGCTTGCCCTGTCAAGCATGGGCCAGAATAGCATTTCCGGATATTTTATACAGGAAAGCGAAAGCGCGCCGCGGCGTAAGGGGACAAGTCGATCGCCGGTACCTTACCGCCGACCAGATCGGCGGCCAGCCGGCCGGTGATGGCCCCGGCGGCGAGGCCGACATGGCCGTGGCCGAAGGCGTGGACGATGTCGGGGCAGCCCCGGGCGGGGCCGATCACCGGCAGGCCGTCCGGCGTCGACGGCCGATGGCCCAGCCAGCGGCGCTGGCGTTCCGCCGGGATTACGGCCGGCAGGCCGGGATAGGCCCGCTGGGCGTGGCGCAGCAATACGTCGGCGCGCGCCCAGTTGGGCTCGGCCTCAACCGATGCAATTTCGACCTGGCCGGAAACCCGCAAGCCGCCGCGGGTCAGCGTATTGGCCATGCGGCCGTCCGACGGCATCACCGGGATGGCCGGCGCGGCTTCGGGCGTACCGATCTCGACATGATAACCGCGCTCGCTTTCCAGCGGCACGCGGTCACCGGCCAGGGCCGCCAGCGTTTTCGAATGGACCCCGGCGGCGATGACGGCGCGGTCGCAGGCAATCAGCCCGTCCGTCGTGCGCACGCCCGTCAGCCGGCCCGACCGGATCTCGAAACCCACCGCGCGTGTCCGCCTGACCGTCGCGCCCCGGCGTTCGGCGTGGGCTGCCAGCGCCGCGACATAGGCGCCGGGATCGCGGCAATGGCCGCCATCCTCGACCAGCAGGCCGAAGCGGTAGTGATCGGCCAGCGCCGGCTGCAACCGGTGCAGTTCGGCCGCATCGAGCTCGCGCCAGGTCACGCCGTTGTCGCGACGCAGCCGCCAGGCCAGCGCCTCGGCCGCAAAGGCGGCGCGGTCGGGAAAGGCGTAGAGCAGCCCGCGCCGCTCGACCAGGTCGGGCACGCCGGCCTCGGCCGCCAGCGCGGCATGGCGTGTCGGCGCATCGGCCAGCAGGGCGCGCAACGCGCGCGCCGTGCGCTCGACCCGGGCGACGGTGGCGCCGGCCAGCAAGAAGCGAATCAGCCAGGGGGCGAGGCGCGGCAGATGCTGCCAGCGGATGGTCAGCGGCCCCAGCGGGTCCATCAGGAAGCCCGGTACCTTGCGCCACAGCCCCGGCATCGACATCGGCACGACCGAGGCCGGGCTGAACCAGGCGCCGTTGCCGTAGGACGCGGCCTGTTCGCCGCCGGGCGGCCCGGGATCGATCAGGATGACATGGTGGCCGTCGCGCAGCGCTTCCACGGCGGTGGCGGCACCGACGATGCCGGCGCCGATGACGACGACGTGCAGCGCCATCGACGGGTCAGAACCGCTTCAGCAGGCGGTCGATGTAGTCGCGCTCGATCAGCGGGCGGAAGGCTTCGCCCGACCGGCGGAACAGCTCGTCGAGGATTTCGCGGCTGCGCTGCAGGTCCTGGGCATCCGGCACCTTGGTCGAGCGGCCGTCGTCCCAGTCGGAACCGATCGGGCGGCCCAGCGGGTCGAAGCGTTCGGCCTGGGCGCGGCCCGGGCCCTGCTGGTTCGGATCGCCCGACAGGCCTTCGCCCGGCTCGCCGCCGTTCATCTGGCCCATCTGCTCCATCATCGAGCGGGCGCCGTCGCGCAGTGCCTGCAGGGCCTCGCCCTGCGGCCCCACCGCATCGCCCGGCTCGCCGCGGCCCAGCGCATCGCGCGCATCGCGCATCGAGCGGTCGGCCCGGCCGAAACCGTCGGGGATGTTGCCGCCCTGCTCGCCGAAGCGGCGCATCAGCTCGCCCAGCCGGCGGCGTAGCGCTTCCTGCTCGGCGCTCTGCTCGCCGCCCTGGCCCTGGCCCTGGCCTTGCTGGCCCTGGCCCTGCTGACCCTGTTGGCCTTGCTGGCCACGCTGACCTTGCTGCTGGCCCTGCTGTCCGCGTTGACCGCGCTGGCCTTGTTGCCCCTGCTGGCCCTGGCGGCTGTCGCGGAAGGACTGGTCCATCAATTCCTGCTGGCGGCGCAGGATGTCACCCAGCTCGGACATGTCCTTCTGCCTCTGGCTGCGGCCCTGCTGGCCGTTCTGGCGGGCGACCTGGCCGCGCTTCAGGCTTTCCAGCATCTGCTGCATCTGCGCCAGCATGTCGCGGGCGGCGTCGCGGGCGCCGTTGCGGGCCAGCTCGCGCGCCTTGTCCATCATCTTGCGCAGGTCGTCCGAGGTCAGCACCTGGGCGTTCGGATCCATCTCCTGCTGCTCGCCGTTCTCGGCGCGCTTGATCGCATCCTCGGTCAGGGCCTGGAGATAGCGGTCCATCGCCCGCTGCATCTCGGCCATCAGCCGCTCGATCTCGTCGTCCGGGGCATTGCGGGCCAGCGCATCCTGCAGGGCCTGCTGGGCCTGGCGCAGGTCGCGCTCGGCCTGGCTCAGCCCGCCGTCCTCCAGCCTGAGGGCCACGTCCCACAGCAGTTCCTGCACCGCCGGCACCGCCTCGTCGCTCAGGTCGCGCTGCAGTCGGGCGCGGGCGACGCGGATGCCGAGATGGGCGGTGACGTCGCCGTCATAGGCTTCCGGAATCAGCGTGATGGCGCCCAGCGCGGTGATGACCGGCCGCCGCTCCTCCGGCTTCAGGGTCAGCTTGCGGCGCTGCTCGATCAGGGCGCGGGCGACCGGGTGGCTGAAGGTGCGTTCCGGGATCGTCACGGTCACGGGGTCGCCATAGGCCTGCTGGCCGATCACGTCCTCGGCCAGCGGCCGGATCACGACCTCGAGGCCGGCCCAGGGATGGGCGGTCAGGTCCTGGAAATTGGTTTCCTTGACGGTCTTCGGGCTGCGCCCCGGCAGCGGCAGTTCCAACTGCTGGATCTTGTCGGCGTCGGTCCGCTTCATTTCCAGCGCCAGGCGCTTGATGCCGTAGTCGTCCGACGCCTCATAGGCGAATTTCAGCGTGCCCTTGGGCATCGGCTTCGGCGTCTCGATCAGGCGGATCTGCGGCGGCGCGTCGGGCAGTACCGCGATCGGCCAGTGGCCGAGTGTCTTCGACCCGAGCTTGATCCTGATTTCGTGGCCGTCGGTCAGCTTGCGGTCGAGCAGGAAGCTCTTGGCATCGGGCGAGGCGAACGGCGTGCCCTGGCCGTCCAGTTCCAGCACCGGCGCTTCCCTGGCGCCAGACAGCCGGCCAAACAGGGTCGAGCCGGTCGGCACCAGAATCGCCTCGGCCGGCGTCGGCTTGGCCGTGCCGTCGCGGGTCAGGAATACCGGGGCAAGCCCGGTATAGGCCGGCGGGTTGATCCAGGCATCGAGCACGGCGACCGGTTCAGCCACCGTCGGCACGCGGATGCGGAAGGCATCGGCCAGCCGCTCCGGCGCCTCGTCGCGCCCCGCCGACATCAGCCCGACAAACAGGAGGCAGGCGACGATCGCGCGCAGGCCGTAACCATCGGCCTGGGTCAGGCCCGATTGCGGCCAGCCCGGGGTCAGCCGCGACAGCGCCGCGGCCAGCCGCCGCTGATGGGCGGCCCACAGGGCGCGTGCCGCCGGATCGGGACTGCCGGCCATCTGGTCTTCCAGGCCGGTCAGCGGGCGGTGCTTCAGGCCGGAAGCCTGTTCGACCCGCCGCATCGCCTCGACCCGGCGCGGCCAGATCAGCCGGCGCGCGCCGTACCACAGGGCGCCGATCGCGCCGATCGCGAACAGCGCGACCAGCCCGATATGCAGCCAGAACGGCAGGATGCCCCAGGTGCCGAGCAGCCCGATGTCGATGAACAGCAGGACGATGCCGAGCAGCGGGGCGAAAGCCGGCCAGAACCGTTCCCACAGCAGGCTGGCACGTGCGAGTCCGATCCGCCGGCCGATGATGGCGTGGGATTTATGCTCGACGGGCGCCTGCTCGGTCAAATGAACGGCCCTCTCAGGAAAACGGCTGACTACACTCCGACGATAGCCTCAACCTTTGTTGGCGAGCCAGGGCGGCATCGCCTCCAGCATGGTCAATTCTTCGTAACTAGGGCGCCGCCGGACAATGGCAAACCGGTCGCCGTCGGCCAGTACCTCGGGCACCAGGAGACGGCTGTTGTAGGTCGAGGCCATGACCGCGCCATAGGCCCCGGCCGAGAAGATCGCCAGCAGATCGCCCGATTTCATCGGCGGCATCGGCCGTTCCTCGGCAAAGATGTCGCCAGTCTCGCATACCGGTCCGACGATGTCGACCGGGGTACGGGGCGTGCCGGCCGGCGGTTCCACCACCGGTTCGATGCGGTGGAACGCCTCGTACAGCGTCGGGCGGATCAGGTCGTTCATCGCCGCGTCGGTGATGTAGAAGCGGCGGGTCAGCCCTTCCTTCACGTAGATCAGCGAGGCGACGAGGATGCCGGCATTGCCGACGATCAACCGCCCGGGCTCGAACACCAGCTTGACGCCGAGGTCGCCGAACATCTCGGCAACGACCTTGCCGTAGTCGGCCGGCAGCGGCGGCGCCTCGTCCTTGTAGGGCACGCCCAGCCCGCCGCCGAGGTCGACCCGCTCGATCACATGGCCGTCGGCGCGCAAGGCGCGCACCAGGTCGACCACCTTCTCGAAGGCGCTGCGGAACGGACCGGTCGAGGTCAGCTGGCTGCCGATATGGACATGCACGCCCAGCGGGCGGATGCCCGGCAAGGTCGAGGCGTATCTGAATACGTCGCGTGCACGCGACAGCGGTATGCCGAACTTGGTCTCGCCGTGGCCGGTCGAGATCTTGGCATGGGTCTCGGCATCGACGTCGGGATTGATGCGGATCGTCACCGGGGCGACGAGGCCCATGCCGGCGGCGACCTCGGACAGCATGTCGAGCTCGGGCTCGGATTCGACGTTGAACTGGAACACGCCCTGGCGCAGGGCATAGGCCATCTCGGCCACCTGCTTGCCGACGCCGGCGAAGACGATCCTGTCGGCCGGGATGCCGGCCGAGATCGCCTGGCGCAATTCGCCCTCCGACACCACGTCGGCGCCGCAGCCGAGCCGGGCCAGCGTGGTCAGCACCGCGCGGTTCGAGTTCGCCTTGACCGCATAGCAGATCAGGTGGTCGAGGCCTTCCAGCGCCGCGTCGAAGGCCTGGTAGTGGCGGGTCAGGGTTGCCGTCGAATAGCAATAGAACGGCGTACCGACCTTGGCCGCGATCTCGGGCACCGGCATGTCCTCGACATGCAGGACGCCATTCCTGTAGTGGAAATGATGCATGGCTGCTTTACGGATAGACCTTGGAATTGTCGAACGGGGGCACGCGCGGCGCGGTCTGCGACGCCCCCTGCGGCGGCGCATTCTCGCCTTTCTTGCCGCAGGCCGAGAGGCCGCCGAGGGCGAGCCCGAGGATCAGAAGAAGGCCGAGACGCCGCATCGGATCATCCCTCCTTGGCCAGCCGCTTGCGCCAGCGCGCGGCCTGGGCCTTGACCTGGGCCGGCGCGGTACCGCCGTAGGACCGGCGGCTCCTGACCGAATTGTTCACGCCCAGCACGGTGAAGATGTCCTTGGTGATTTTCGGCTCGATCGACTGCATGTCGTCGAGCGTCAGCGCCTCGAGCCCGATGCCGCGGCCTTCGGCCAGCGCCACGACGCGGCCGGTGACATGGTGGGCGTCGCGGAACGGCATCCCCAGCGTGCGCACGAGCCAGTCGGCCAGGTCGGTCGCGGTCGAGAAGCCTTCGCCGGCGGCCTCGGCCAGGCGGGGCTTGTTCGGCGTCATGTCGGCGATCATGCCGGCGGTGGCGGCGACGCAGAGCTCGACGGTGTCGGCGCAGTCGAACACCGGCTCCTTGTCTTCCTGCATGTCCTTGCCGTAGGTCAGCGGCAGGCCCTTCATCATCACGATCAGGCTGTTGAGCGAGCCGACGACGCGGCCGGCCTTGCCGCGCACCAGCTCGGCCGCATCCGGGTTCTTCTTCTGCGGCATGATCGACGAGCCGGTGGTGAACGCGTCGGTCAGGCTGACGAAACGGAACTGGGCCGAGCACCAGAGCACGATTTCCTCGGCCAGCCGCGACAGATGCACGGCCAGGATCGAGGCCGCCGCCATGTATTCCAGCGCGTAGTCGCGGTCCGACACGCCGTCGAGCGAATTGGCCATCGGCCCGTCGAAGCCCAGCGCCCTGGCCGTCATGTGGCGGTCGATCGGGAACGAGGTGCCGGCCAGGGCTGCCGCGCCCAGCGGGGATTCGTTCATGCGGGCCCGGGCATCGCGCAGCCGGCCGCGGTCGCGGCCGATCATCTCGACATAGGCCAGCATATGGTGGCCGAAAGTGACGGGCTGGGCGACCTGCAGATGGGTGAAGCCCGGCATCACCGTATCGGCCTGGGCCTCGGCCTGGGCCAGCAGCGCCTCCTGCAGGCCGCGCAGCTGGCGATCCAGCCGGTCGATGGCGTCGCGCACCCACAGGCGGAAGTCGACGGCGACCTGGTCGTTGCGCGAGCGCGCGGTGTGCAGCCGGCCGGCCGCCGGCCCGATCAGCTCGCGCAGCCGGGCCTCGACATGCATGTGGATGTCCTCGAGCGCCGGGTCCCAGGCCATCTTGCCCGCGGCGATCTCGGCCTTGACCTGGGTCAGGCCCTTGAGGATCGCGCGGCCGTCCTTGGCCGGGATGATGCCGGTTTCGATCAGCATCCGGCAATGCGCCTCGGAGGCGGCGATGTCCTGGAGGTAGAGGCGGTTGTCGAAGCCGATCGAGGCATTGATCTCGGCCATCACCGCGGCCGGGCCGGCGGCGAAGCGCCCGCCCCACATCTGGTTGGCGGCGGACTTCACGGCCTTGGGGGTTGCCTTCGTGGCCGATTTCTTGTTGATCTTCTGCGCAGTCATTTTTCGATACGGACCAGGTGGTAACGTGGGACGGTTCAAGCAGTGGCGCCTGATGGCGCTGATAGGTCTGACGCTGGCGTGGGGCGTGAGCGACGCGGCGCGGGCCGACTCGGTCGCGGCCCTGGCGACCGGCGCGGTCAAGAACTTTACCCCGGCGGCGAGCCCAAAGCCAGTGAACGGCGTCGCCTTCCGCGATGACAAGGATCGGCCGGTCGACCTGCAGGCCTTCGAGGGCCGGGTCATCCTGGTCAATCTGTGGGCAACCTGGTGCATTCCCTGCCGCGAGGAGATGCCGGCGCTGGACCGCCTGCAGGCGGCGATGGGCGGCGCCGACTTCACCGTCGTCGCCATCTCGCAGGACCGGGTCGCGTCCGAAAAGGTCCAGGAATTCCTCGACCAGATCAAGGCCGACAACCTGACCTTCTACCAGGACAAGACGATGAAATCGGGCCGCGCGCTCGGCGCCGTCGGCCTGCCGACCTCGGTGCTGATCGACCGCCAGGGCCGCGAGGTCGGCCGGCTGGTCGGCCCGGCCGCCTGGGACGCACCCGAGGCGCAGGCCTTGATCCGGTACTATCTCGGGAGTTGAAGGGTCCTCGTCGGACCCGCGAAAGCGGGTGCCCAGGGCAAGGGCGGCGCAAGCGGCGCCGCGCTTTCCCTGGATTCCGGGCCTCCGCTTCGCTTCGCCCGGAATGACGGCCGAGGTGCCTATAGGGGCTGATCCAGGCCCGGCCGCATGCTACAAGGGGGCATCCTACTCCCTGGTAATGTGACGGCGAGGCTGCTGGCGTGAAGGTTCTGGTTATCGGTTCGGGCGGGCGCGAACACGCGCTGTGCTGGGCATTGGCGGCGTCGCCGCTGGTCGACGGGCTGTTCTGCGCCCCGGGCAACGGCGGCATTCGCGAGGTCGCGACCTGCCTTCCCGTCGACGTCCTCGATTTCGACGGCATCGTCGCCGCCTGCCGCTCGAACGCCATCGACTTCGTCGTCGTCGGGCCCGAGGCGCCGCTGGTCGCGGGCCTCGTCGACCGGCTGGCGGCCGAGGGCATCAAGGCCTTCGGCCCCAATGCCGCGGCCGCGCGCCTCGAAGGCTCCAAGGCGTTCACCAAGGATGTCTGCACCCGCTTCGGCATCCCGACCGCGGCCTCGGGCACGTTCTCGGCGCCCGGGCCGGCCAAGGACTTCATCCGTGCCCAGGGCGCGCCGATCGTGGTCAAGGCCGACGGGCTGGCCGCCGGCAAGGGCGTGATCATCGCCATGACGGTCGACGAGGCGCTGACCGCGGTCGATGACATCCTGGGCGGCCAGTTCGGTGCCGCCGGCGCCCAGGTGGTGATCGAGGAATTCCTCGAAGGCGAGGAAATCTCGTTCTTCGCGCTGTGCGACGGGCGCACCGCCCTGCCGCTGGTTTCGGCCCAGGATCACAAACGTGTCTTCGACGGCGACCAGGGGCCGAATACCGGCGGCATGGGCGCCTATTCGCCGGCCCCGGCGCTGACGGGGGACCTGCAGGCCGAGGTGATGGAGCGGATCATCCGCCCGACCATGGCCGGCATGGCCGAGATCGGCGCCCCCTTCACCGGCATCCTGTTCGCCGGGCTGATGCTGACCAGGGACGGGCCCAGGCTGCTCGAATACAACACCCGCTTCGGCGATCCCGAATGCGAGGTGCTGATGCTGCGGCTGAAGTCGGACCTGCTGCCGGCGCTGATCGCGGCCTGCGACGGGCAGCTTGCCGATTTCACGCTGCGCTGGCGCGACGAGTTCGCGATGTGCGTGGTGATGGCCGCCAACGGCTATCCCGGCACGGTCGAAAAGGGTTCGGTCATCGGCAACCTCGCTGCCGCCAATGCCATCGAGGACGTCATCGTCTTCCATGCCGGGACCCGGGCGGAGGACGACGGGCGGATCACCGCCCAGGGCGGCCGCGTCCTCGGCGTCTCGGCGATCGCGCCGACCGTGGCCGAGGCGCGCGAGCGCGCCTATCGCGGGGTCGACGCCATCGACTGGCCCGGCGGCTTCTGCCGCCGCGACATCGGCTGGCGCGCGCTCGCCCGCGCCTGATTTTTCAATCCGTACCAGAAGAGAGTAGAGGGGAAACATGGCCCAGATCGACGAAACCGCCGCCTTTTCCGGCACCATGGCGGTGCGCAGCCAGCATGTCTTCGACGTGGCCAGGCTCGAGGCCTGGATGGCGGAAAACGTCGAGGGCTTCGAAGGCCCGCTGTCGGTCGAGCAGTTCAAGGGCGGCCAGTCGAACCCGACCTACAAGCTGACCGCCAAATCGGGCGAATACGTGATGCGGCGCAAGCCGCCGGGCAAGCTGCTGCCCTCGGCCCACGCGGTCGACCGCGAATACAAGGCGATCGCGGCGCTGTCGAAGGTCGATTTCCCCGTGGCCCGCGCCTACGGCCTGTGCCAGGACGACAGGGTGCTGGGCTCGGCCTTCTACGTCATGGGCTTCGTCGACGGCCGCATCATCTGGGACCAGACGCTGCCGAACATGGAAAAGGCCGAACGCGCCGCGATCTACGACGCGATGAACGAGACCATGGCCCGGCTGCACAAGGTCGACTACCAGGCCATCGGCCTGGGCGATTTCGGCAAGCCCGGCAATTATTTCACCCGCCAGATCGATCGCTGGACCAAGCAGTACAAGGCGTCCGAGACCGAGACGATCGAGGCGATGGACCGCCTGATCGAATGGTTGCCCGGCCGGGTGCCGGCGACCGAGACGACGACGATCGTCCACGGCGACTACCGCCTCGACAACATGATCTTCCACAAGACCGAGCCGCGCGTCATCGCCGTGCTCGACTGGGAATTGTCGACGCTGGGCGACCCGCTGGCCGATTTCTCCTATCACGCGATGGCCTGGCGGCTGCGCCCCGAACTGTTCCGCGGCGTCGCCGGCATCGATTTCAAGGGCCTGGGCATCCCGACCGAGGAAGAATACGTCGCGGCCTATTGCCGCCGCACCGGCCGCGACCGCATCGACAACTGGGACTTCTACCTCGTCTACAACATGTTCCGCATCGCCGGCATCCTGCAGGGCATCATGGGGCGCGTGGTGGCCGGCACCGCGGCCAGCGCCCAGGCCGCCGAGATGGGGGCCCGGGTGCGGCCGATCGCCGAACAGGCCTGGGCACTGGCGCAAACCCTCGATCGTTAGCAATATGGCCGTCGCAATATCCGCCGGCCTTTGCGGGAGGGTAGGGTTGTGACGGGATTCGACGTCGAGGATCTGATTGCGGTGAAACCGGCCGACCGCTTCGACGAAGCGGCGCTCGGCCGGTATCTCGCGCAGGCCCTCGACGGTTATCGCGGGCCGCTTTCGGCCCGGCAGTTCAAGTCGGCCAAGGGCGTGCCGACCTATCTGCTGCATACCGCCGGGCGCGACTACGTCATGCGCCGGGCGGTGAACGGCGGGGCCGGGCGGCTGGCCCGCGAATTCCAGGTCGCCGCCGCGCTGGCCGGGCGCGGCTTTCCCGTGCTGGCGGCGCTGCATCATTGCGCCGATGCCGGCGTGATCGGCGCGCCATTCACCATTTCCGACCATCGCCGCGGCCGGGTCTGGCGCGATCCGCGCCTGCCC
>JAEYTW010000144.1 GCA_023433835.1 Pseudomonadota bacterium
CCGCGCCGCGCGATGGGCCCGGGGGGCCAGGGCCGCCCGCCGCCCGACGGACCTCCGCCCCCGCCGCCGTCCTGATCGCTTGTCTGCGCGGGCGCCAGCCTCTAAGGAGAGGCGATGTCCCACGACCCCGTCCGCGCCCTGTTCCTGCCGCTCGACGAAGGCTTCGTCGCCTGGCCGGAAGATCACCGTGCCCTGTTCCTCGGCGCCGTGCCCGATGCGGCGCTGGAGCCGGGCTGGGCCGACCGGCTGGCCTGCGTCCAGCCGCTGAAGCCGGCGCACGACCGCCTGGCGGCGCAGGGGTTCGCGGTCGCCCCCGAACGCAGCGGCACCGCCGCGCTGGTCTTCGTCCTGCTGGGCAAGCAGAAGCAGGAGAATCTCGGGCTGATCGCCGACGGCTTCGCCGGCTTGCGACCGGGCGGCCGGCTGGTGGTCGCCGGCGCCAACGAGATCGGCGCGGCGCGCTACGAGAAGATGGTCGCGTCCCTGATCCCGCTGGAGGGCAGCCTGTTCCGCTTCCACGCCCGGGCCTTCTGGGTGGCCAAGCCGGCGGTCGAGCCGCCCGCGTTCGCCACCTGGCGGGACGAGGCGGCGCCGCGGCGCATCGTCGATGGCCGCTGGATGTCGCAGCCGGGCGTCTTCGCCTGGGACCGGGTCGATCCCGGCTCGGCCATGCTGACCGAACATTTTCCGCCGCGCATGGGCGGCGCCGTTGCCGATCTCGGCGCCGGCTGGGGCTATCTGTCGGCAACGCTGCTCGACCGCTACCCCGAGATCGCCGCCCTCGACCTCTACGAGGCCGATGCCCGGTCGGTCGGCTGCGCGCGGGCCAATCTCGGCGCGGATGCCCGGGTGACGGTGCATTGGGCCGACGTCACGGCCGGCCTGCCGGCGCGGCGCTACGACTGGATCGTCTCGAACCCGCCGTTCCACGAGGGGCGGGGCCAGCGCGTCGATCTCGGCCAGGGCTTCATCGCCGCGGCCTCGGGCGCCCTGAAGCCCGGCGGCAAGTTCCTCCTGGTCGCCAACCGGCAACTGCCCTACGAAGCGACCCTGGGTCAGCATTTCGGCAGTCAGCAGATGCTGGCCGATGGGCGCGGCTACAAGGTGATCGTCGCCTCGGTGCCCAAATCGCCGTCCCGGTAGCCGCAGGCGGCCAGCGCCGCCTGCATGTGGGCCGGCGGCGGGGCGACCGCCACGACCGGCGGCTTCTCGTAATAGAGCGGTACGCTGATCGAGCGGGCATGCAGATGCATCGGCACGGCCGGCGAATTCTCGCGGCCATAGCTCGGATCGCCCAGCAGCGGGCAGCCGATCGAGGCGGCGTGGACCCGGATCTGGTGGGTGCGGCCGGTGCGCGGGCGGAACTCCATCCAGGACAGCCGCCCGCCGGTGCCGAGCAGGCGGTAATCGGTGACCGCGGTCTGTCCGCCCGGGTCGGCGGCCATGCGCCAGCCGCGGCCCTTGGTGACTTTCAGCAGCGGCAGGTCGATGCGCCCCTCCGCCTCGACCGGCCGGCCCTCGACAACAGCCCAGTAGACTTTCTCGACGCGGCCCTCGGCGAACAGCTTGTGCAGCCGGGCCAGGCCCTTCTTGTGGCGGCCCAGCACCAAGCAGCCCGAGGTATCGCGGTCCAGCCGGTGGGCGAGGCCCGGCGGGCGCGACACGCCGAAGCGCAGCGCGTCGAAATACTGCTCCAGGTTCGCGCCGCCGCCCGGCCCGGCATGGACCGGCAGGCCGGCCGGCTTGTCGATGATCATCATGACCGAATCCTGGTAGAGGACGCGGGCCTGCATCTCGGCGGGGGTCATCGGCAATTCCTCGTCATGGCTGCGGCGGTAGCACACATCGTCAGGCCGCGCCAAGCTGCGCTATGATGCCGCCATGGCCGATTGCCCCGGAATATTCCTGCTGGCGCAGATGAAGGATGGCGGTCTCGCCCGGCTCAGGCTGCCGGGCGGGCGGCTCGGCACGGCCCAGGCCCGCGCCGTGGCCGCGGTCGCGCGCCGCTGGGGCAACGGGCTGATCGACCTGACCAACCGCGCCAACCTGCAGATTCGCGGGCTGCCGGCCGTGTTGCCGGACGACGCGGTGGCCTGCCTCGACGCCGCCGGCCTGGTCCCGGCGATGCGGGGCGCCGATCGCCTGCGCAACATCACCGCCGATCCGCTGTCGGGGCTGGACGGGGCGGTCGACGTCGGGCCGCTGGTCGCCGCGCTCGACGCCGCGCTGCAGGCCGCCGATCTCGACGGCCTGTCGCCGAAATTCGCCTTCGTGCTAGATGGCGGCGGGCGCAGCGGCATCGCCGGTGTCGGCCATGATGTCGGCTTCGTCGCCTGCCCGGGCGGTTTCCGCCTGTCGCTCGGCGGCGTGCTGTCCGACGAGGTGATCGGGCCTGACGATGTGGTTTCGCGCGCCCTGACCGAGGCGCGGCAGATCCTGGATGCCGGCAGCCGGCGGCCGGGCCGGGCCGGCACGCTGAACCCCTGGCTCGGCCCGGTGCGGCAGCGCGACGGGCGGTTTGCCGTCGCCCTCGACGTGCCGGTGGCCCGCGCCGATGCCGATCTCCTGGACCGGCTGGCCGATCTGGCGGTCGACGGCCTGCGGCTGACGCCCTGGTCGGCAGTGGTGTTGCCCGGCATCGCCGAGGACCGCGTCGCCGCCGTCATCGCCGCCTCGGGCCTCGGCATCGCGGCCGGGCTGCGCGTGGTGGCCTGCGCCGGTTCGACCGGCTGCGAACGCGGCCTGGCCGATACCAAGGGCGACGGGCGGGCCCTGGCGGCGGCCATCGGTGGCCGAGGCGCCGGAACCGTCCATCTCGCCGGTTGTTCCAAGGGATGCGCCCATCCCGGGGCGGCCGACATCCTGGCGCTGGCCCGGCCCGACGGCGGCTACGACCTGCATCGGCGGGCGCGGGCGGGGGCGGCGGGTGTCGCCTGGACCGAGGGGCTCAGCGGGCCTGCGATGATCAAGGAACTGGCGAGGGCATCATGAAGGTTTTGGCGTATGTGGCCGTACTGGTGCTGCTCGTCGGTTGCGCGACCCAGCCGGTGCCGCCCGGGGCCACGGTGCCCGGCTTCTTCTTCGGGCTGTTCCACGGCTTCATCGCACCGTTCGCCTTCGTCGCCGGGCTGGTCGCGGACGTGCGGATGTATGCCTTCCCCAATTCCGGCTCCTGGTACGATTTCGGCTTCCTGATCGGGATTTCCGCCTGGGGCGGCGGCGGGGCGGTGGTCGTCCGCCGCTAGCCCATGCTTGCCTAACCCGCCCGGGCAGGGCAAAAAGCCCCGTCCACGGGAGAGCCATGCATTGTTGAGCTACGTCAAGGACGGGGCGGAGATCTATCGCCGCTCGTTCGCCACCATCCGGGCCGAATCCGATCTTGCCCGCCTGCCGGCCGATATCGAGCCGGTGGCGGTGCGCCTGATCCATACCTGCGGCATGACCGACCTGGTCGCCGATTTCGCCTGTTCGGCCGACATCGTCGCCCGCGGCCGCGCGGCGCGCGAGGCCGGGGCGCCGATCCTGTGCGATGCCAAGATGGTGGCGAGCGGCATTACCCGCGCCCGCCTGCCGGCGAAGAACGAGATCGTCTGCACGCTGGACGAGGCCGGCGTGCCCGCCCTGGCGGCCGAACTCGGCACCACCCGGTCGGCCGCCGCGGTCGACCTGTGGCGGGACCGGCTGGAAGGCGCGGTGATCGCCATCGGCAACGCGCCGACCGCCTTGTTCCATCTGCTGGAGCGGCTCGACCAGGGCTGGCCGAAACCGGCCGCGATCCTCGGCCTGCCGGTCGGCTTCATCGGCGCGGCCGAATCGAAGGCCGAGCTGGCGCGCGCTGCGCGCGGCGCCGCCAGGCGGCCCGGGCCCGGCCGCCG
>JAEYTW010000171.1 GCA_023433835.1 Pseudomonadota bacterium
CCGCGCCGCCTTCAGGCTGGCCGAATGGCGGCGATGATGGCCGACCAGGACTGGCGTGGCGCCCGCCGCGGCCGCGATCCGCGCGGCGGCCGCCGCCCCGTCGGCCACCGGCTTTTCCACCAGCACCGGGACGCCGCGGGCGAGACAGGCGACAGCGCCCGCCTCGTGCAGCTGATTGGGGGTGGCGATCACGGCGCCGTCGATGCCGGCATCGAGCATCGCATCGATGTCGCCGAACCAGGCAGCATCCAGCCTCGCGGCGAAGGCCTCGGCGCCCGCCGCCGGATCGACGATCGCGGCCAATACCATGCCCGATGCGCCGGCGATGATCTCGGCATGCCGCCGGCCGATCAGCCCCGCCCCGACCACGGCGAGGCGCGGCGGCATCACGTGGTGCCGCCGAGGAACAGCTGGCCGATGCGCGGATCGGCGAGGATGGCGTCGGCCCGGTCGACGATGCGGGTCTGGCCCAGCTCGAGCACGATGCCGTAATCCGACATCTCCAGCGCCGAGCGGGCGTTCTGCTCGACCATCAGTACCGAGACGCCCCTGGCCCGCAGGTCTTTCAGGATGCCGAAGGTTTCCTGCACCATCAGCGGCGACAGGCCGATCGAGGGTTCGTCGATCAGGATCAGCTTTGGGTCGAGCAGCAGGCCGCGCACGATCTCGAGCTGCTTCTGCTCGCCGCCCGACAGGGTCGAGGCCTGGGCATCGGCCTTGCGGCGCAGCACCGGAAAGCGGTCGAGCGCCGCCTCGATCCGCCGGTTCATATCCTTGATCGCGGGCCCGGCGGCGACCCCGCCGAGCTCGATGTTGTGGCGCACGCTGAGCTCGGGGAAGATGTTGCGCCCCTGCGGCACGTAAGCGATCCCGGCCTCCAGCAGGCGGCGGGGCGTGGCGTTGGTGATGTCGCGGCCGCCCAGGCGGATCCGGCCTTCGCGCGCCTTCAACAGGCCGAAGACGGTCTTGAACACCGTCGACTTGCCCGCCCCGTTCGGGCCGATGATCGTGGTGATGGCACCGCGCGGCACGTCGAAGGTGGTGCCGTTCAGGATCGTCATCTGGCCGTAGCCGGCGACGACGTCGCGCAATTCGAGGATCGCGTCAGTGCCCAAGATAGGCCTCGATCACCTGTTTGTTTGACCGGACTTCGTCCGGTGTCCCTTCCGCCAGCACCCGCCCCTCAGCCAGCACCAGCACGCGGGTGCACAGCGACATGACAAAATCCATGTTGTGCTCGATGACCACGAAGGTCGCGCCCTGCTCGGCGTTGATCGCCTGCAGCCGCTCCTTCAACGTCGCCAGCATCGTCAGGTTGACGCCGCCCGCCGGCTCGTCGAGCAGGACGAGGCGCGGGCCGGCCATGAAGGCCATGGCGGCGTCCAGCAGCTTCTGCTGGCCGTAGGACAGCCCGCCGGCCTTCTCGCCCGCCAGGTGGCCCAGCTTGAAGAAGGCGATCATCCGCTCGGCCGCCTCGGTCAGCCCGGCATCGCGGCGGCCGAATAGCCGGCCCGCCATGCTGCCCTGGTGTTCCTGGCCGGCCAGGATCAGGTTCTCGCGCACGGTCAGCTGGGGGAAGACCTGGAGCAGCTGGAAGGTGCGGCTGACACCCAGCCGGTTCAGGTCGCAGGGCCGCATGCCCGTGACGACGCGGCCGTCCAGCCGCACTTCGCCCTCGGTCGGCTGCAGCTGGCCCAGCACGCAGTTGAACAGCGTCGACTTGCCGCAGCCGTTGGGGCCGATGATCCCGAGGATCTCGCCCTCGCGGACCTCGAAGGAGACGCCGTCGACCGCGGTGATGCCGCCGAAGCGTTTCCGGATGTTCTCGACCTCCAGCACCGTCTTCATGGCGCGGTCTCCGCCGCGGCGGCGGCGCGCGCGGCCGAAGCGGCCCGCGCCCGGCGGTTGGCCAGCGCGCGGTCGACGATGCCGAGGATGCCGGTCGGCGACCAGGCCAGCAGCACCATGACGAACAGCGCATAGACGATCAGGTAGAGCCCTTCCGAGAAGCGCAGCCATTCCGGCAGCAGCACCGAGATCAGGGCGCCGAGCAGCGGGCCGAACAGGAACCCTGCCCCGCCGACGATCACCATCATCAGCAGGTTGAGCGACAGGCCCAGGGTGAAGGGCATCGGGTCGATGAACTCGACCAGCGGCGCGTAGAGCACGCCGGCGACGCCGCCGAGGCTGGAGCCGATCGCGAAGGCCATCAGCGTGTAGCGGCGGGTATCGACGCCGAGCGACATGGCGCGCACCGGATTCTCGCGCAGCGCCATGAAGGCGCGCCCCCAGGGCGAGCGGACCAGCCACCACGCGCCGGCAAAGACCAGGCCGAGGGCGGCGAGGCAGAAGTAGTAGAAGCGCAGCGGCGCCATCAGCGGCCAGCCGAACAGGCTCGGTCGCGGCACGCCGGTGATGCCGTAGATGCCCTTGGTCAGCCATTCCTCGTTGCGGAAGACGAGATAGGCGAGCGTCGAGAACGCCAGCGTGACGAAGGCGAGATAGTGATGCTGGACCCTGAGCGCGGGATAGCCGAGCAGCCAGCCGACGACGAAGCAGATGACGACGGCCACGGCCAGCGCGGCGATCAGCGGCCAGCCCTGCGTCGTCATGATCGCCGCGGTGTAGGCCCCGATGCCGACGAACGCGCCTTGCGCCAGCGAGACCTGGCCGGCGTAGCCGAGCGTCAGGTTCAGGCCGATGGCGGCGATGCCCATCACCGCCCACATCGACAGGATGTAGAGGCCGTAGCGGTTCAGCATCAGCGGCACCAGGACCAGCGCGGCGATGCCGAGGCCCAGCGCCGCGAGGCCGAGGATGGTCCGGCCGCGCGCGGTCATACCGTACGCTCCTCGGCGCGGCCGACCAGGCCCTGCGGCCGCCACAGGATGACGGCGATCAGCAGGAACAGCGGAATGGCGCCGCGATACTGGGTCGAGATGTAGGTGGCCGCGAGATTGTCGACCAGGCCCAGCACCAGCCCGCCGACGATGGCGCCGCGCACCTGGTTGAAGCCGCCGACGATCGCGGCGATGAAGGCGGCCAGGCCCAGCGTCTCGCCCGAGGTGAACTTGGCCAGGTAGATCGGCGTGACCAGCAGCGAGGCGAGGCCGACGAGGCCGGCATTGATCAGGAAGGTATAGAGGATCATGCGCTCGACCGGGATGCCCAGGATACGGGCGACCGTCGGGTTCTGCGCCGCGGCCTGCATCTGCCGGCCGGTCGAGCTACGCGCCAGGAACTGCTGCAGCAGGACGACGGCCGCGACCGCCACCACGAACACCCCGATCGACTGCAGCGGGATCTGCGTGCCGAACAGCGACAGGCTGCCTTCCGGCACGATCGAGGGAAAGGCTTGCGCCTCGGCCGAATAGAATTCCTTGACCGAATCCTTGAGGAAGATCGACAGCGCCATGGTGGCGATGGCCAGCGGCAGCACGCCGTGCCTGAGCATCGGATCGACCAGCACCAGCTTGAAGGTGACGCCCAGCAGCACCAGCGCGGCGATCATGCCGACGACGGCGGCGGCCCAGAACGGCAGCCCGGCATGCAGCGCGCTCAGGACGAAGAACGCCGGCAGCATGACGAATTCGCCCTGGGCGAAATTGATGGTCTGCGAGGTCTGCCACAACAGCGTGAAGCCGATCGCGACCAGCGCATAGATCGCACCGGTGGCCAGCCCCGAGACGACCAGGTTCAGGAGGTTCAGCATATATCCCCAGCCCACATATCGACCGTCATCCCGTGAAAACGCCGATCGTCGCCCCGGCGAAGGCCGGGGCCCAGGGCCGGCGCCAAGCCGCTTGCGACGCCCCTTGCCCTGGATCCCGGCTTTCGCCGGGATGACGATTGGCGATCAGTTCCCCATCTTGGGCAGGACTTCCTTGACGATCTGCTTGCCGCCGACCACCTCGGCCATGAAGCTCTGGCGGTCGATGTCGCCATTCTCGTCGTAGGTCACTTCCATCAGGATGCCGGGCTCCTGCTCCGGCTTGATGGTCAGGCCGTGCAGGGCCTTGGCGAAGCCCTTGGGATCGACCTTGCCCATCTTCTCGGTCACTGCCTTGATCACGTAGATCGACAGGTAGCCCTTGATGCCGTTGTGGTCAGGCACGTAGTTGTACTTCTTGGCGAAACGGTCGCGGAAGGCCGCGACCGAAGGCACCGGCGCATCGGTGGTCAGGCCGACATGGCCCTTGGCCCCGTTGGCGGCCTCGCCCGCCAGCTCGATCACCTTCTGGCCGATCAGCGTGGTTTCGCCGATCAGCGGCGCCTGGATGTTCTGGCGGCGGAATTCCTTCAGCGCCCGGGCGCTTTCTTCCTCGTTCAGGTAGATGAACACGGCGTCGGGATTGGCGTTCTTCACCTTCACCGCGTCGGCCGCGAAATCGGCCTGGCCCGCCTCGGTCGACAGGTCGGCCACGACCTTGACGTTGCGCTTGGCCAGTTCCTTGGTGATCATGTCGCGCCCGCCCTTGCCGAAGTCGTTGTTGACCCAGACGACGGCGACGGACTTGGCCTTGACCTCCTCGGCGATGTAGCGCGCCACCTTGGGCATCGACGACTGCTGGCCGAACGAGGTGCGGAACAGGAAGGGGTTGCCGGCCTGGGTCAGCTCGGCCGCCTCGCCGCCCATGATCTGGGCGATCTCGGCCTGCTGGGCCAGCGACGCCGTCACCTTGACCGAGCCGGAATAGCCGGGGCCGAGCAGCACGTAGGGATTGGCATCCAGGGCCTTCTGCACCTGGGCGCGGGCAACGCCCGGGTTCGACTGGGAATCGGCGTGCGTCACCTCGATCTTCTGGCCGAGGATGCCGCCCTTCTCGTTGATTTCGGCGACCGCGAGGTCGATGCCGTTCTTCCAGTTGGTGCCGACCGTGGCGCCGGGACCGGACAGTTCGGCCACGTCGGCCAGCTTGATCTGGGCCGAGGCCGGGGCGGCAAGGCCCAGCACCGCGGCCAGCGCGGTGGCGATCATCAATCGATTCATTGGTTTTTCCTCCCAAAGGTTATCGGAACGGTTTCTACGTGAACCACGGATGCAACGCGACGCGAAATTTGGCGCGGCGCGCGCAAGGTCATTGCTTCGGCCTGGGACCGCGCCGCTTCGTCTTCGGCGTCAGGTTCTCCTCCTGGTAAAGCTCCGCCCCCTTGGTGACATGGGCGGCGACGACGGCGACCAGCCGGTCGGCATCGCGGGCCAGCGCTGCCTCGAGCAAATCGCGATGCTCGGCCCGCGATTGCTGGCGGGGAAAGTCGTCGACCCTGAAGGCCAGCATGCGATAGCGCAGGCTCTGGTCGTACATCACGCCGTGGAAGGTGAGCAGCCAGCGCGAGCCGCAGGCCGAGATCAGCGCGTTGTGGAATTCGCGGTTGTAGAGTTCGAGCTGCGCGCCCCAGCGCTGCGGGTCTTCGTCGACGACGTCCTCGATGCGCGACAGCTTGTGATAGGCCGCCACCACCCGCGATTCCCATTCGAGGTCGGCATGCTCGACCGACAGCCTCACGGCCCGGCATTCCAGCAGCTTGCGCATCTCCGTGATGTCGCGCAAATCGGCCAATGAGGCCGGCACCACCATGAAGCCGCGCCCCCCTTCATTGGCTACCAGGCCTTCGGACACCAGCCGCGACAGGGTTTCACGCAGCGTGTTGACCGAGACGTCGTAGCGGTCGCGCAACGCATCGAGCTTCAGCCGGTCGCCGGGACGCAAGCCCCCCGTCAGGATATCCGACCGCAGCCGCGCATGGACCGTTTCGGCCTGCGTGGCCGCGGCCAGGCCGTCATCGGCCGGCGCGGAATACTGCTTCATCGGCCCCCCACCGAAATACCCCTTGAGATGCGGACCGCAGCTCATCGCCTCCTCGACGCCGATCATCATCCCGGCGAAAGCCGGGATCCAGGGAAAGCGCCGCGCCGCTTGCGACATTCCTTGCACTGGGCCCCGGCTTTCGCCGGGCGACGATTGGTGTTGCGGCGGGGATTGTGCGGCCTCACCCCACATCGGTGCAAGTACGTTGCTAATTTGATTTAATAGGATATTTTTAAAAATAACCTATTAAGGAGAAAACCATGCGCCGGTCGATCGCCACGGTCAGCCTGAGCGGCACGCTGGAGGAAAAGCTCGAGGCCGCGGCCGTCGCCCGCTTCGATGCCGTCGAGATCTTCGAGAACGACCTGCTCTATTTCGACGGAACGCCGCGCGACGTCCGCCGGCTGGCGGCCGATCTCGGCCTGGAAATCCCGCTCTACCAGCCGTTCCGGGATTTCGAGGGCGTGCCGGACGACCAGCTGCGCCGCAACCTGGAGCGAGCCGAGCGCAAGTTCGACGTGATGCAGGAACTGGGCGCGCCGCTGGTGCTGGTCTGCTCGAACGCTTTGCCCACCGCGATCGACGACGATGCCCGCGCCGCCGACCAGCTGGCCATGCTGGCCGATCGCGCCGCCCGCCGCGGCCTGCGCATCGGCTACGAGGCGCTGGCCTGGGGCACCTGCGTCAGCCGCTACCAGCATTCCTGGCGGCTGGTCGAACGGGCCGATCATCCACATCTCGGGCTCATCCTCGATTCCTTCCACATCCTCGCCCGCGGCGACGATCCAGCCGCGATCCGCGACATCCCCGGCGAGCGCATCTTCTTCGTCCAGATCGCCGATGCGCCGCGAATGAGCCTCGATCCGTTGTCCTGGAGCCGCCATTACCGCTGCCTGCCGGGCCAGGGCGATCTCGATGTCGCCGGCATGACCGCCGCGGTGGTCGAGGCCGGCTATACCGGCCCCTTGTCGCTCGAAATCTTCAACGACGAATTCCGCGCCTCGCCCACCCGCGCCACCGCCCAGGACGGCATGCGCTCGCTGTCGTTGCTGGAGGAACAGGTGCGCATCCGCCTCGGCGGCCGCCATGCCGGGCTGTTCGATCCGCCGCCGGCCCCGGCGCTGTCGGGCCTCTCGTTCGTCGAATTCGCGGTCGAGGGCCCGGACGAACGCAAGCTTGGCCGGTGGCTCGACGGCCTCGGCTTTCGCCGCGCCGGGCGGCATCGCTCCAAGAACGTCACCCTGTTCACTCAAGGAGCGATCAACCTGGTGCTGAACGCCGAACCCTCGTCGTTTGCCCAGGCCTATTACCGCATGCACGGCCCGGCGATCTGCGCGCTGGGCCTCGCCACCGCCGACCATCGCCAGGCGATGACCCGCGCCACCTCGTTCGGGGCCACGCGGTTCGAGGGGCGGATCGGGCCGAACGAACGGGCGATCCCGGCGGTGCGCTCGCTCGACGGCAGCCTGCTCTATTTCCTCGACGGCAGCCATGAAGCAGCCGGCCTCGCCCAGGATTTTCC
>JAEYTW010000232.1 GCA_023433835.1 Pseudomonadota bacterium
GACCTTCACCGGGCCGCGGGGCGACACGATCGCGGCGACCTGCCGCGAGCGCAACGGGCGGCTGGCGGCGGCACCCAACAACCCGCCGCCGCAGTAAGCGCCGCTCAGCCGCGCGCCAGCGCCGCGATGGCCTGCTCCGCTGCGGCCAGGCCGGTCTTGTAGGCGCCATGCGCGGTCGAGAAATCGTGGACCGAGCAGGCTTCGCCGGCGAAGAACAGCCGGTCGTCGACCGGGGCGGCCAGCACCGGCCGCGCCGGGACGCGGCCGGGGTGAGCGTAGGAATAACTGCCGCGGGCGAACGGATCGGCGCGCCAGGCGGTCGCGGTCAGCAGTGACAGCCGCGGGCGGATATCGGCACCGAGCAGGCCGACCAGTTCGTCGATCGCGAAGGCGGCGAAGGCCGCCGCGCCGCCCGCCTCCAGCTCGGCCGCCAGCCCGCCGCCGAAATAGCCTTCCACCACCGGCCGGCCGAGCGGGCGCAGGTGATAGCTGCCGGTGCCGACGCGATCGACGGCGCCGAACAGATGGCCGTCGGTCGGCAGCGCCTCGGGGCGGTCGAGTGCCAGCAGCACCTTGTCGGCGAGGCCGAGCGGCAGGTCCGCGGCGGCGTCGCGCTTCTCGGGCAAGTCGGGCGTGAAGCGCAAGGACCCGTCGAGGAGCATGGTCGTCGGTACGGTGACGATGACCGCATCGGCGACCATGTCGCCTTTCGCGGTCTCGATGCGGATGCGGGATCCGCCGTGGTCGATCGTGGCGACGGGGCAGCCGAGCGTCACGTCGAGCCCGGCGCCGAGGCCGGTGATGGCGCGGCCATAACCTTCCCGCACCCGCCAGTTCACGCCGCTGTCGGCATAGTTGCCGTAGTCGTCGACGGACAGCCCGTCCAATTCGACGCCGTTGATGTAGGTCGACACGGCATCGATCAGCCGGTTCCAGCGGTTGCCGGGTTCGAGCAGCCGGTCGCCGCTGTGGTCCGGGCCCTGATGCGCGGCCGCCTCCATGCGCTCTTCCCAGGCGCCGAAGGCTTCGTGATAGGCCGCCTGCTCGGCGCGGGTGAAGCCGCGGTCGCCGGTCTGCCCGCCCCAGGGCGCGCGATGGCGGACGATGTCGAGACCCTGGGCCTCGGCCACCGCGACCAGCGGGTTGCGGTCGGCCGAGTGCAGCCAGCCGCAGCCGAGGTCGAGCGGCAGCCCGGCGATGTCGGCCGTCCAGGCCCGGCCGCCCAGCCGGCCGCGGGCTTCGATCACTTTCGTCGTCACGCCGGCATCGTGCAGGCGGCGGGCGGCACCGAGGCCGGCGGCGCCGGCGCCGATCACGGCGACCGTCTTCTCCGTCATTGCTGGGGGCTCCGCATCATGTCGAGGAACGATCTGATCAGGCGCCGTTCGGCGCGATCGGCGAGGCATACCAGGAATTCGGTGAGTTCGATATCGGGTCCGCCATCCGCGATCGGCACCCGCACCAGCCGCGGCTCGGGCACGAAGTCGGCCGCCGACATCACGCCGACGCCGAGGCCCAGCGCCGCCACCTCGCGCGAGGCTTCGCGGCTGGTCACCTCGATCACCGATTTCGGCGTGACGCCGCGCGCCGCCATCGCCCGCTCGATCGCCTGGCGGCTCATCGAACCGGGTTCGCGCAGGACCAGCGTCTCCTCGGCCAGCGCCGCGATCGGGCGCGGCCCGTGGCCGGCCCAGGGATGGGCCGAGCCGACGAAGAAGGTCACGGGATCGCGGCGGATCGCCATGGTCTTCAGCCGGCGATCGGGTTCGATATTGGCGACGACGGCGAGATCGAGGTCGAAGGCGTAGAGCGCCTCGATCAGCGTTTCCAGGTTGTCGACCGACAGCGACAGGCGGATGCCCGGATACTGCCGGTTGTAGCGGGCCATCATCGGCACCGTGGTGATCGGGCTGTCCGAGCCCAGCCGCAGGCGCCCCTGCTGCAGCTTGGCGTGGCTCGACAGCAATTCCTCGGCCTCGTCCTGCAGGGCCAGGATGCGGCGGCAAAGATCGAGCAACTGGCCGCCGAGGTCGGTCGGCTCGACCTTCCTCCAGCGCCGCTCCAGCAGCACCACGCCGTACCGCTCCTCCAGCGCCTTCACCTGGTTGGACATGGTGGGCTGGGTTACCGCCAGCGCATCGGCCGCGGCGGTGAAGCTGCCCAGGCTGGCGACGGCGTGAAAGGCGCGCAGCTCATTATATAACATTCAAAAAACCTATCCGTAACATCAGTAACTATCATTCCATGAATGACAGATTTGCCATGAAACTGCAATCAACGAAGCCGACAACCAATCTCGCACGCCAGGAGCCGCCATGACCGACCTGATCGACCAGCCCTTGCTACTGACCCCCGGTCCGCTGACCACCGACCCGCGGACCCGCCAGGCGATGACCCGCGATTGGGGTTCGCGCGACAAGCGGTTCTCCGCCTTGGTGTCGGGCCTGCGCCAGCGCCTGGTCGCGCTGGTCAATGGCGGCGACGACTATGTCTGCGTGCCGGTCCAGGGTTCCGGCACCTTCGCGGTCGAGGCCACGCTCGGTACCTTGCTGCCGCGCGACGGCCGCAGCCTCGTCCTGGTCAATGGCGCCTATGGCCGCCGCGTCGCCTCTATTGTCGAGCGCCTCGGCCGCGGCCTTGCCACCTATGAGACGGCTGAGGATACCCCGCCCGATCCGGCCGAGGTCGCCCGCCTGCTGGCCGCCGACCCGACGATCGGCCATGTCGTGATGATCCATTGCGAAACCACCGCCGGGCTGATCAACCCGCTGCCCGAGATCGCCGCGGTCTGCCGTGCCGCCGGGCGCCGGCTGATCGTCGATGCGATGTCGAGCTTCGGGGTGCTGCCGATCGACGCCAAGGCGCTGGGGCTCGAGGCCGTCATCGCCTCGTCGAACAAGGGTCTCGAAGGCCCGCCGGGCGTCGGCTATGCCCTGATCGCCCGCGAGGCGCTGGCGGCCTGCGCCGGCCGCGCCCATTCGCTCAGCCTCGATCTCTACGACCAGTGGAAGGCGATGGAGGCGACCGGCCAGTGGCGCTTCACGCCCCCGACCCATGTGCTGGCCGGTTTCGCCCAGGCCGTCGACCTGTTCATCGCCGAGGGCGGCCAGCCGGGCCGCGCCGCGCGCTATCGCAACAATTGCCGCATCCTGGTCGAGGGCATGCAGGCGCTGGGCTTCGAGGCGCTGCTGCCGCAGGCCCTGCAGGCGCCGGTCATCGTCACCTTCCGCATGCCGGCCGACCCGCGCTTCGATTTCGAGCGGTTCTACGACCAGCTTTCGGCCCGCGGCTACGTCATCTATCCGGGCAAGCTGACCGTGGCGCCGTCGTTCCGCATCGGCTGCATCGGGCATCTCGGCGCCGCCGAGATGGAGGGTGCGCTGGCCGCGATCCGCGCCGTGCTGGGCGAGATGGGCGTGGCCTCCGGCGCGCCGACGCTTGCCGCCGCGGCGTGAAAGGAGGGAGGAGCATGCTGACCTGCCCGACCATTACCGTGAACGGCCGCGACTATCGCGTGCCCGACAAGCCGATCGCCGTCGTCTGCGTCGACGGTTGTGAACCCGCCTATCTCGACGGCGCGGCGGCGGTGACGCCGTTCCTGACCGCTGCCCGCAAATCGGGCACCGACCTGACGGCCGATTGTGCGATGCCGTCCTTCACCAACCCTAACAACCTGTCGATCGTCACCGGCCGGCCGCCGTCGGTGCACGGCATCGCCGGGAATTTCTTCCTCGATCCGGAAACGGGCGAGGCGGTGATGATGAACGATCCGCGCTTCCTGCGCTGTGGCACGATCCTTGCGGCACTGTCCGACGAAGGCAAGTCGGTGGCGGTGGTGACGGCAAAGGACAAATTGCGCAAGCTGCTGGGCGCGGGTCTGAAGGGCATCTGCTTCTCGGCCGAATCCTCGGCCGGCACCACGGTGGCCGAACACGGCATCGACAACGCGTCCGACTTCGTCGGGCTGCCGGTGCCGTCGGTCTATTCCGCGGGGCTGTCCGAGTTCGTCTTCGCCGCCGGCGTGCGGCTGGCCGAGGATCGCCGGCCCGACGTGATGTACCTGTCGACCACCGACTACATCCAGCACAAGCACGCCCCGGGCACGCCGGTCGCCAACGACTTCTACAGGATGATGGACGGCTATCTCGGCCGCCTCGACCAGCTCGGCTATACCGTGGTGCTGACCGCCGATCACGGCATGAACGGCAAGGCCAACCCCGACGGCAGCCCGCGCGTGGTCTATCTCGCCGATCTGCTGGCCGACTGGTACGGCGAGGGCGCGGCCCGCGTCATCCTGCCGATCACCGATCCCTATGTCGTTCATCACGGCGCGCTCGGATCGTTTGCCACCGTCTATCTGAAGGATGCGGCGCGGGCCGACGAGATCGCGGCGCGGCTCGAGCAGGTGCCGGGCATCGAGCTGGTGCTGGGCCGGGAGGCCGCGGCCGCCCGCTTCGAATTGCCGGCCGACCGCATCGGCGACCTCGTCGTCGTCGGCGCGCGGGATACCGCCGTCGGCGGTGCCCGGGCCGATCACGACCTGTCGGGCCTCGATGCCCCGCTGCGCTCGCATGGCGGCCTGGCCGAACAGCGCGTGCCGCTGATCGCCAACCGGCGGGCCCCGGCCGAACCGGGTCGGCACTGGCGCAATTTCGACGCCTTCGACCTCGCCTTCAGCCTGGCGCGCGCGTGAGGGGGATGCAGCCATGACCTACCAGACCCGCATCGCCGCCGTCCGCCACGAGACCCTGCGCATCGACGGCGCCAAGCCGGACAACGAGCGCCGCATCGACGTCTTCAACCCCTACGACAACGCGCTGATCGGCACCGTGCCGAAGGCGACGGTCGCCGATGTCGAGCGGGCCTTCGCGGTGGCCGCCGACTATCGGCCGAAGCTGAGCCGCCACGACCGCTCGGTCATCCTGCGCCGCACCGCCGACATCCTGCGCCGCGATGCCGACCGCATCTCCGACCTGATCACCGCCGAATCCGGCTTGTGCAAGAAGGATACGGTCTACGAGGTCGGCCGCGCCTGCGACGTGTTCGACCTGTCGGCGACCCTGTGCCTGCTGGACGACGGCCAGATCTTTTCCTGCGACATCTCGGCCCAGGGCAAGGCGCGCAAGATCTTCACCCAGCGCGAGGCGGTCACGGCGATCTCGGCGATTACCCCGTTCAACCATCCGCTGAACCAGGTCGCCCATAAGATCGCGCCGTCGATCGCCACCAACAACCGCATGGTGCTGAAGCCGTCGGAAAAGACGCCGCTGACCGCGCTCTTGCTGGCCGACATCCTCTACGAGGCCGGCTTGCCGCCGCAGATGTTCCAGGTGGTGACCGGCGATCCCCGCGAGATCGGCGACGCGCTGCTGACCGACCCGCGGGCCGAGATCATCACCTTCACCGGCGGGGTCGCCATCGGCAAGTACATCGCCGAGCATGCCGGCTATCGGCGCATGGTGCTCGAGCTCGGCGGCAACGACCCGCTGATCGTCATGCGCGACGCCGACCTGGAGAAGGCGGCGACCCTGGCCGCCTCCGGTTCCTACAAGAATTCGGGCCAGCGCTGCACCGCGGTCAAGCGCATCCTGGTGCAGGACGACATCGCCGACGACTTCGTCGCGCTGTTGCTGGAGAAGACCCGCGCGGTCAACTATGGCGACCCGTTCGATGCCAAGACCGACATGGGCACCGTGATCGACGAGGCGGCGGCGCGCTATTGCGAGGAGGTCGTCTCCGAGGCGATCGCCGAAGGCGCCGAGTTGCTCTGTGGCCATCACCGCCAGGGCGCGCTCTATGCCCCGACCCTGATCGACCACGTCTCGCGCAGTTCGCGCGTCGTGGTCAAGGAAACCTTCGGGCCGGTCTCGCCGATCCTGCGTTTCCGCGACATCGACGATGCCATCGCCTTGTCGAACTCCACCGCCTACGGCCTGTCCTCGGGCATCTGCACCGACAATCTGGAGTGGATTACCCGCTTCGTGGCCGAGCTGCGCGTCGGCACGGTCAATATCTGGGAAGTGCCGGGCTATCGCATCGAGATGTCGCCGTTCGGCGGGATCAAGGATTCAGGGCTCGGCTACAAGGAAGGTGTCATCGAGGCGATGAAGGCCTTCACCAACGTCAAGACCTGGTCGCTGCCGTGGAAGTGATCCGGTGAACGCGCATGGCGTGATGGTGCCTCCTGGCGAGGGCGATACCAACCTGTCGCCCAACCGCCGGGCCTGGGCGGCGCGCCATGTCGGGGGCGAGGCGGCGGCGCTGGTCGAACGTGATCGGCGCCACTTCCTCAGGCAGTCGCTGTCGACCCCGGTGCTGACGGCCATCGTCAAGGCGGAGGGCTTGTGGCTCGAAGACGCGGCCGGCCGCCGCTACATGGATTTCCACGGCAACAACGTCCATCACATCGGCTATGGCCATCCGCGGCTGAAGGCCGCGCTGAAGGCGCAGATGGACGATCTGCCCTTCACCCCGCGGCGCTTCACCTCGGAACCGGCGGTGCTGCTGGCCGAGAAGCTGGCGGCGATCGCGCCGGGCGATCTGTCGAAGCTGCTGTTTGCCACGGGCGGATCGGACGCCGTCGACATGGCGCTGAAGCTGGCGCGTGCGGCGACCGGACGACACAAGACCTTGTCGTTCTGGGATTCCTTCCACGGCGCCGGCTTCGGCGGCATCTCGGTCGGCGGCGAGGCGCTGTTCCGCTCGGGGCCCGTCGGCCCGCTGCTGCCGGGAGCCAACCATGTGCCGCCATTCGCCTGCTATCGCTGCGCCTACGGCCATGACGGTACCGACTTTGCCGCCTGCAAGCTCGCCTGCGCCCGCATGGTCGACTACGTGCTGGAGAAGGAAGGCGATGTCGCCGCCGTCATCGCCGAGCCGATGCGGGCCGTGCCCTATCTGCCGCCGCCCGGCTTCTGGCGGATCGTGCGCGAGGCTTGCGACCGCCACGGCGCGCTCTTGATCTTCGACGAGATTCCGAACGGCCTGGGCAAGACCGGCCGGATGTTTGCCTGCGAGCACGATGGCGTGGTGCCCGACATGATGGTGCTGGGCAAGTCGCTCGGCGGCGGCATGCTGCCGCTGGCGGCGCTGATCGTGCGGCCCGACCTAGACGTGCTGGGCGACCGCGCGCTCGGTCACTACACCCATGAGAAGAACCCGCTGACCGCGCGCGCCGGCCTCACCACCCTCGAGATCATCGAGGACGAGGGGCTGGTCGAGAATGCCGCCCGGACCGGCGCCTACCTGCTGGACCGCCTGCACGACCTGAAGGATCGCCATGTGTTGATCGGCGACGTGCGCGGCCGCGGTTTCCTGGCCGGCATCGAACTCGTGACCGACCGCGAAACCCGGGCGCCCGCATCGGCGCAGGCCGATGCCGCAATGTATCGCGCGCTGACTGCGGGCCTCTCGTTCAAGACGACGATGGGCAACGTGCTGACCCTGACGCCGCCCTTGATCACCACCCGCGCCGATATCGATCGCGCGGTGGCGATCCTCGACGATGCCCTGGCCGCCGTCGCGGCCGGGGAAGGTGCCTGATTTGATCTGAAGCGTATAACCGGAGGGGAAGAGACCGATGAAGATCACCACGTTGAGCCTTGCGGCCGTCATCGCCGCCGCCATCGCCGCGCCGGCCATGGCCCAGACCAAGCTGACCGTCTACACCGCGCTCGAGAACGAGCAGCTGGCGCCCTACAAGAAGGCGTTCGAGGCGGCGAACAAGGATGTCGACATCCGCTGGGTGCGTGATTCCACCGGTGTCATCACCGCCCGCCTGCTGGCCGAGAAGGAAAATCCCCAGGCCGACATCATCTGGGGCGTCGCCGCCACCAGCCTGCTGATCCTTGAGCAGGAAGGCATGCTGATGCCCTACGCGCCGAAGGGCGCCGAGGCGCTGAAGCCCGGCTTCAAGGATGCCAAGAACCCGCCGACCTGGGTCGGCATGGATGCCTGGATGGGTGCGATCTGCTTCAACACGGTCGAGGCGGCCAAGCGCGGCATCGCGGCACCGAAGTCGTGGAAGGACCTGCTGAAGCCCGAGTTCAAGGGCCAGGTCGTCATGCCGAACCCGGCTTCGTCGGGCACCGGCTTCCTGTCGGTCGCCGGCTGGCTGCAGGCATCGGGCAACGACGAGGGCTGGAAGTACATGGATGCCCTGAACCAGAACGTCGCGGTCTATACCCATTCGGGCTCCAAGCCCTGCAAGATGGCGGCCGCGGGCGAATATGTCGCCGGCATCTCGATCGAATATACCGGCGCCTCGCTGAAGACCAAGGGCTCGCCGATCGACGTCATCCTGCCGTCGGAAGGGTCGGGCTGGGAGATGGAGGCGACCGCGATCGTCAAGGGGGCCAAGAACCTCGAGGCGGCCAAGAAGCTCGCCGACTGGGCGGCCTCCAAGCAGGCCAACGAACTCTACGTCAACTACTATCAGGTCACGGCCATGCCCGGCATCACCAAGGATACGCCGAACTATCCGAAGGATGCCGAGGCGATGATGATGAAGAATTACGACTTCGCCTGGGCGGCGAAGAACCGTGACGCCATCCTCGCCGATTGGACGAAGCGCTACGACTCCAAGTCCGAACCGCGCGGCTGATACGCTTGAGGTTCCGC
>JAEYTW010000340.1 GCA_023433835.1 Pseudomonadota bacterium
GTCAGCCCGGCCTGGCTGACGGTGACGACCATGCCGGTTTCGGCATGGTGGACCGGATCGCGCAGGATGCGCTCGAGGCCCAGCGGATTGCCCCAGCCGCGGGCGAGATCGAGCGCCGCGGCCCAGCCCGAGATCGTGCCCGCCACCGTGTTGGCGGCATGCGGGCCGCGCCAGGGGATCGCGCCATGGCCGTGCCGGCGGTAGAAGCCGAGATCGGCCGCCGCCGCGGCCGCGCCGCAACCGTCGACGGCAACGGGATCGCGCCCTGGTTCGGCGATCAGCCAGAAGCCGTCGCCGCCGATGCCGGTCATATGGGGATAGACCACGGCCAGCGTCGCCGCGACGGCCACCGCCGCCTCGACCGCGTTGCCGCCATCCTTCAGGATGTCCAGCCCCGCCTGGCTCGCCAGGTGATGGGGCGAGGTGACCATGGCGCGGCGGCTGCGGGGCGTGTTCAGCATCGAATCACCTCTGGGGCAAGGACCGTCACCCGGTCCTTACCCCAGGGCTGCGGGCTGTCAAGCCAGTGCGGCGCGCACCTTGGCCCCGAGGCCCTTCAGCCGCTCGACCGGTTCGTTGGAAAAGACGAAACGGATGTACTGGCGACCATGGGCCTCGCCCCAGCCGGCCATCGCCGTGGCGCAGACGCCTTGGGCCAGCAACCGCTCGGACATCGCCGCGCCGTCGATGCCGGCGCCGGCGACGTCGAGCAGAAGGGACCAGCCCCCGGCCGGCACGCCGACGGGCAAGCCGCGCAGTTCGGCCAGCACCGTGTCGCGCCGCCGCTCCAGCTCGGCCACATAGGACGGCAGGGTTTGGGCGGAATTCTCCAGCGCGGTGGCAACCGCATCCTGGCCGATGCCGACCGGCACCACGACATTCGCCAGCGACACGGCGACGAGATCGGGCATGTAGCTTTCCGGCGCCACGATCCAGCCGACGCGCCAGCCGATCATACGCAATTCCTTGGCCGACGAACCGACCGAGATCGTGCGCCCGGCCATGCCGGGCAACCCGGCAGGGTGGATCACCCGGCGGCCGTCGTACAGCAGCCGTTCCATCGCGGTGTCGACGATCAGCAGCAGGTCGTGGGCGACGCAGAGCTCGGCGACCAGCCGCCAGTCGCCCTCGTCCAGCACCGCGCCCGACGGCATCGACGGCGACATCAGCAGCATGGCGCGCGTCTTCGGGCCGATGGCGGCCTGCAGCGCGGCGCGATCAAGCGTCCAGCAATCGCCGGGATTGAAGCTGAACGGCACGAAGCGCGGGGTACCGCCGGCCAGCCGCACCCGGTTGATCAGCCCGGCATAGGTCGGGTCCGTGACGATGACCTCGTCGCCGACCTCGATGGTGGCAAGCAGGGTATTGAGCACGCCCGACAGCCCGCCGGCCGAGATCACGCAATTCCGCTCGCCGTCATAAGCCACGCCGGTGGTGCGCGAGAGATGGTCGGCCGCGATCCGGCGCAGCCGGGCCTGCCCGACGAACGGCAGGTAGGAATTGTCGTCGTCGGTATCGGCCGCCGCCCGCGTGCGCAGGATCGCTTCCGGATCGGGCGGGATATCGACGTCGAGATTCTCCAGCCGCAGGAAATCGCGCCCGGAACCGTCGGCCAGCGAACCCATGCGGTCGACACCGATACCAGCGATATGCTCCAACCGGCGGGGACGGATGCGTGCCATGATCATGCCCTCGTCAAATTATAGATTATCTATAAAATGGTCTCGCGGCGACTGCAAGAGAGGATCGATGGAGGAAGACCGTACGCTGGCAGGGGTGATCACGCGGGCCCTGGCCGACCGGATCGTCTCGGGCGAGATCGCGCCGGGCAGCCGCCTGGCCCAGGACCATATCGCCGCCGAATTCAAGGCGAGCCACGTGCCGGTACGCGAAGCCTTCCGCCGGCTGGAGGCGCAGGGGCTGGCGATCAGCGAACCGCGCCGCGGCACGCGCGTGCCGCCGCTGGACCCCGCCGCGATCCGTGAGACCACGGTGATGCGGGCGGCGCTGGAGGCGCTGGCGCTGGAACACGCTTTGCCCAACCTGACCGCGGCCGACCTCGACGATGCCCGGACGGCGCTGGCCGAGGGCGAGGCCTCGACAGACCTGCGGCTGTGGGAGGCGGCGAACCGCCGCTTCCACCGGGCTTTGCTGGCGCCATGCGGCATGAAGCGGCTGATGGCGGCGATCGACGACCTGCACCAGGCCTCGGCCCGCTTCATGTTCGCCTGCTGGCGCGACCTCGACTGGCAGCAGCATTCGGCGCCGGAGCATCACCGGATGCTCGACGCGATCGCGGCCGGCGACGGCGCGACGGCGGTGCGGCCGCTGCGCGATCACGTCACCGCGGCCGGCGAGGCGCTGATCGCGGCGGTTCAGTCCAGCACGACCCCGCCGCGCCCGGCCGCCTCACGCAGGGATACGGGCTCGCCGTCGACGACCGGATCGAAATCGGCGTAGATCGAGACCAGCATCATTTCGACCCTGGCATCGTCCGACGACAGCGGCAGCAACAGCTTGCGGAAGTACCGGAACGGCACGTGGGCAACAGAATAGACCGGATCGAACGGCTCGGTCTCGGCCGCTTCGTAGCGCGGCGCTATCGTTTCGATGCATTGCTGATAACTGCGATAGATCGCGGCATGCCGGACCGGGTCGATCACCTCGTCGAAGTACCGCCCGGTGAGATCCGCGCCATCGAGCCGCACCATCGCGGTACCGCTCAGCCGGACTTTCATCCGGAAGGATCGTGCATCGCCCTCGATCTCATAGATCGCCAGATTCGGCATCCAGGCCTTGAATTCCTCGGCCAGGAAATCGGCACGGGCCGGCATGCGGCGCGGGCCGCGCCTCGCCGACCACAATTCGTAGAGTTGCCGCAGCCTGGCATCGCCGACATCGGCAGGCCGTTCGACGCTGATCCTGGTCCGCTCGATCTGACGCATGCAACTCGAAACCCGAGGCTGATCCGGCGCGCATCGTCGCCGATCGCACCAAGGCGGGCAAGGGCTACGGGTCGGCGGCGCGCAGGCGGTAACCCACGCCCTGCTCGGTAAGCAGGTATTGCGGCCGTTCCGGCACCGGCTCGATCTTCTGGCGCAGCGAGCGGACGTAGATGCGCAGGTACTGCACATCCGAGTCCGACCCCCATAATTCGCGCAGGATCATCCGGTGGGTCAGGACCTTGCCGGCATGGGCGACGAGCAGGCGCAGCAGGTCGTATTCGCGGGGCGACAGCTTGACCTCGCTGCCTTGCGCGGTGACGACGCGGCGCACCAGATCGACGGTCAGCTCGCCGGTGCGGAACAGCGGGCGTTCGCCCTGACGCTGCAGCCGATGGCGAAGCGCGGCGCGGATGCGGGCCAGCAGTTCCTCGACGCCGAACGGCTTGGTGACGTAATCGTCGGCGCCGAGATCGAGCGCCTGGACCTTGCCGGCCTCGTCGTCGCGGCTGGACAGGACGATGATCGGCACGGTCGACCCCTTCTCGTCCAGCCGCCGGATCACCTCGAAGCCGTCGATGTCGGGCAGGCCGAGATCGAGCACCAGCACGTCGACGTGATTGCGGCCGATCATGTCCAGCGCGCCGCGGCCATCCTCGGCCTCCAGCACCTGGTAGCCCTGGGCGCCGAGGCTGGTGCGCAGGAAGCGGCGGATCGGCGGTTCGTCGTCGACGACCAGGATGCGCAAGGGCGTGGGCGCGGTCATTCTGATAACTCCGCCTCGATATCGGCTGCCGGCAAGGTCAGGGTGAAAACCGCCCCCGACCGGTCGGTGCGGTTGCCGGCAACGATCGAACCGCCCATCACCTCGACGAACCCGCGTGCGATGGCGAGGCCGAGCCCGGTGCCCGCGCGCTGCCGGTCGGCGGCGCGGATGCGGTAGAACTTGTCGAAGATGCGCTCGACGTCGTCGGGCGGGATGCCCTCGCCCTCGTCCATCACGCGAAGCCGTACGGCATTGCCCGCCGCCTCGGCCGCCAACCGGATCGCCGAGCCGGCGGGGGCGTATTTCGCGGCATTGTCGAGCAGATTGAACAGCACCTGTTCCAGCAGCACCGGATCGACCTGGATCAGCGGCAGGGTTGCAGGCAGGTCGAGCGCCACCGGCCGGTCGCCCAGCACCTTCGCGGCCCGGCCCAGCGCGCTGCCGGCGACGTCGGCCAGATCGACGGCCGTGGTCTTGGGCGCGATCGCGCCGGATTCCAGCCGGGTCATGTCGAGCAGGTTGGCGATGAAGCGATTGAGCCGCTCGGCCTCCTCCTGGATCGTGCCGATCAAGGCGACGCGATCGGGTTCGGCCAGCACGCCGTGATAGGCGGCAAGGCTGGTGGCCGAGCCGAGGATCGAGGCGAGCGGCGTGCGCAGGTCGTGCGAGATCGAGGTCAGCAGGGCCGAGCGCAGCCGTTCGGTCTCGGCCGTCATCCGCGCCCGGTCGACATCCTGGGCCAGGTTGACGCGCTCGATCGCCAGCGCCGCCTGGTCGGCCAGCGCATCGAGCAGCCGGCGCTGGTCGGGCGACAGCAGCGGCCCCGGCCGGTCGCTGTCGAGGCCGACGATGCCGACCGCGCCGCGCGCGGTGCGCATCGGCAGGAACAGGCGCCTGGCGCCAGGCAGCGTATCGGCGCCGCGGCCGGCCGGCTGGTTGTTGCGCCAGCACCAGATCGCCGCGGCGATGTCGGCGTCGTCCAGCATATCCTCGGGCGGATAGCCCGCGCGCACCACCACCGTCTCGCCCTCGGGCAGCAGGATCACGACCCGCATCTTCAGCATCAGCGCGACCTGGTAGGCGACGGCCCACAGGAGATCGTCGAGGGTCGCGGCCACCGCCAGCTTGCGGCTGAACTGATAGAGATTGTCGGCCGTCAGGGCGCGGGCGCGCGCCGCCATCGCCTGGTCGCGGACACGGGCGGCCAGGTTGCCCGCGATCAGCGCGACCACGGCGAAGAAGAACAGCGAGACGATGTTCTCAGGGTCGGTGATGGTGAAGGTGTAGAGCGGTTCCAGGAAAAAGAAGTTGTAGGCGAGGGCGCCGACGAAACCGGCAAACAGCGCCGGCCACAAGCCGTAGGCGACGCCGGCCACCAGCACCGCGGTCAGGAAGGCCAGCGCCACGTTGGAGACAGCAAGGAACTCTCGCAGGGCCAGCCCGATCGCCACGGCAGCCGCCACCGCCGCGGTACTGGCGGCATAGGCGCGCGGATCGATCGCCGGCCGGCGCTCGGGCGCCGGCGTCGGCGTATCCTCGGCATGCGCGGGGATCACGTGCACCGCGATCTCGCCGGCCGCCGCAAGCAGCCGGTCGAGGTCGGAACGGCGGAACGGATCGCCCCAGCGGCCGACGCGCCGCCGCGCGATGACGATCTGGGTGAAATTATTGGCCCGGGCATAGTCGACGACACCAGCGGCGAGATCGGTGGCCGGAATGGTCACGGCGTCGCCGCCGAGGCGCTGTGCCAGGCGCAGGCTGTCGGCGATGCGGTCGCGCCGCGCCTCGGCCAGGCGATGGCTGCGCGACGTCTCGATGTGGATGGCCGCCCAGGGGGCGCGCAGGCGTTCGGCGAACCGGCGGCCGTAGCGCACCGCCTCGTCGCCGTCCGGCCCGTCGCCGACCACGACGAGCACGCGATCGCCGGTCGCCCAGGGGCCGGGGATGGCATGGGCCTGCATGTAGGAGACGACCTGGTCCGACACCCGCTGGGCGGTGCGGCGCAGGGCCAGCTCGCGCAGCGCGGTCAGGTTGCCGGGGGTGAAGTAGTGGCGGATCGCGCGTTCGGCCTGGTCGGGCATGTAGACCTTGCCGTCCTGCAGGCGCTGGATCAGGTCCTGCGGGCTCAGGTCGATCACCTCGACATCGTCGGCGCGGTCGATGACGCTGTCGGGCACGGTCTCACGCACCCGCACCCGGGTGATGCGCGCGACGATGTCGTTCAGGCTTTCCAGATGCTGGATGTTCAGGGTCGTGTAGACGTCGATGCCGGCATCGAGCAGTTCCTCGACGTCGAGGTAGCGCTTCGGGTGCCGGCTGCCCGGGGCGTTGGTATGGGCAAACTCGTCGACCAGGACCAGCGCCGGCCGGCGCTGCAGCACCGCGTCGATATCCATCTCCTGCAGCACCCGCCCCTTGTACTCGACCCGGCGCGGCGGCACGACCTCGAGGCCGTCCAGCTGCGCCATCGTCTCGCGCCGGCCATGGGTTTCGACCACGCCGACGACGACGTCGACGCCCTCGCGTGCCCGCGCATGGGCCGATTGCAGCATCTCGTAGGTCTTGCCCACGCCGGGGGCGGCGCCGAGGAAAACCTTCAACCGCCCGCGCCCGTCCCGGCCGGCCTGGGCCAGCAGGGCATCGGGCGACGGGCGGCCGTCACGGTCGGCGGTAGCGTCCATGCCTCCTACTTAGCGCCGATCGCATCGAGCGCCAAGTTGAGGCTGAGCACGTTGACGCGCGGTTCGCCGATCAGGCCGAGCCAGCGGCCCTGGGTGTGCTCGGCCACCAGGGACGCGACACGCTCCGGGGCCAGGCCCCGCGCCTTGGCGACGCGGGGCACCTGGAACAGCGCCGCCGCCGGGCTGACGTCGGGGTCCAGGCCGGAGGCCGAGGTGGTGACGAGGTCGAGCGGCACAGGCGCGCCGGGGTTCTCGGCCTTCAGCGCCTCGACATCGGCGGTGACGCGCTCGACCAGCGCCTTCGCGGTCGGCCCGGCATTGGCGCCGGACGAATTGGCGGCGTTGTAGGGGGCCGGAACGGACTTCGACGGGTCGGCCGGATCGGCCGCGGTGGTGGCCGAGGGGCGGCCGTGGAAATACTTCTCGGCGGTGAAGTTCTGGCCGATCAGGCTGGAACCGATCACCTGCCCGTCGCGCTCGATCAGGCTGCCGTTGGCCTGGGCGGGAAAGACGAGCCGGGCGAGGCCGGTCATGCCCAGCGGATAGGCCAGGCCCGTGAGCAGGCTCAAGCCGATGATCATGACGAGGGCGGGACGGATCTGGTCAAGCATGGTCGTTCTTCCTTACGCGAGGCCGATGGCGGTGATCAGCATGTCGAGCGCCTTGATGCCGATGAAGGGCACCACGATGCCGCCGAGGCCGTAGATCAGGAGGTTGCGGCGCAGGATCGCCGCCGCGCCGACGGCGCGATAGGTGACGCCGCGCAGGGCCAGCGGGATCAGGGCGACGATGATCAGGGCATTGAAGACGATCGCCGAGAGGATCGCGCTCTGCGGGGTCGACAGGCCCATGACGTTGAGGGCGCCGAGCTGGGGATAGAAGGCCACGAACATCGCCGGGATGATGGCGAAATACTTGGCCACGTCATTGGCGATCGAGAAGGTGGTCAGGGCGCCGCGGGTCATCAGCAGCTGCTTGCCGATCTCGACGATCTCGATCAGCTTGGTCGGATCGCTGTCGAGGTCGACCATGTTGCCGGCCTCGCGGGCGGCCATGGTGCCGGTGTTCATCGCCACGCCGACATCAGCCTGGGCGAGGGCCGGCGCATCGTTGGTGCCGTCGCCGCACATGGCGACCAGCTTGCCCTGCGCCTGCTCGTCGCGGATCAGCTTCAGCTTGGCCTCGGGCGTCGCCTGGGCCAGGAAGTCGTCGACGCCGGATTCGGCGGCGATGGCGGCCGCGGTCAGCGGGTTGTCGCCGGTGATCATCACCGTGCGGATGCCCATCTGGCGCAGCGCGGCGAAGCGCTCCTTGATGCCGCCCTTGACGATGTCCTTCAGGTGGATGACGCCGAGCAGCCGGCCGTCGCGGGCCACGGCCAGCGGCGTGCCGCCCGCCCGGGCGATGCGTTCGGCCAGCATCGCGATCTCGCGCGCGGCCGCATCGGGCGCCGCCAGCTTGACCGCGGCGGCCACTGCCCGGCCGGTCGACAGCGGCGCGGGCTGGACATGGGCGAGCACGGCGTCGACCGCGCCCTTGCGGATCGAGACGCCCTGGAAATCGACGCCGCTCAGCCGCGTCTGGGCGGTGAAGGGCACGAAGGTCGCCTGGGCCGGATCCATCTCGGTGGCGCGCAAGGCATAGCGTTCCTTGGCCAGCACGACGATCGAGCGGCCTTCCGGCGTCTCGTCCGACAGCGAGGCGAGCTGGGCGGCCTCGGCCAGGTCGCGCTCGGCTACGCCGGTGACGGGCAGGAATTCGGTCGCCTGGCGGTTGCCCAGCGTGATCGTGCCGGTCTTGTCGAGCAGCAGCGTATCCACGTCGCCCGCCGCCTCGACCGCGCGGCCCGACATCGCCAGCACGTTGAACCGGACCAGCCGGTCCATGCCGGCGATGCCGATGGCCGAGAGCAGCGCGCCGATCGTGGTCGGGATCAGCGTGACGAACAGCGCGACCAGCACCAGCACGCCGAGATTGCCGCCGGCATAGGCCGCGAAGCTCGGGATCGTCGCCACGGCGAAGACGAAGATGATGGTCATGCCGGCCAGCAGGATGTTCAGCGCGATCTCGTTCGGCGTCTTCTGGCGCTGGGCACCTTCGACCAGCGCGATCATCCGGTCGATGAAGGTCGAGCCGGGGGCGGCGGTGATGCGCACCTTGATCCAGTCCGAGATCACCTGCGTGCCGCCGGTGACGGCCGAGCGGTCGCCGCCGCTCTCCCGGATCACCGGCGCCGATTCGCCGGTGATCGCCGCCTCGTTGACCGAGGCGACGCCCTCGATCACCTCGCCGTCCGATGGGATCAGGTCGCCGGCCTCGACCAGCACGACGTCGCCGGGCTTCAAGGTCGTCGCCGGCACCGTACGGCCGTCGAGCAGCCTGGCGGTCGTGTCGGTCTTGGTCTTGCGCAAGGTCGCCGCCTGCGCCTTGCCGCGGCCCTCGGCCACGGCTTCGGCGAAGTTGGCGAACAGCACGGTGATCCAGAGCCACAGATTGATCTGGAACGAGAAGCCGTAATTGCCGGCCCCCGTGACCAGGTCGCGGATGAAGAGGACGGTTGTGAGCACCGCCACGACCTCGACCACGAACATCACGGGGTTCCTGATCATCAGCCGCGGGTCGAGCTTGGCGAAGGCCTGGCCCACCGCGGGCCCCAGGATCTTGGGGTCCATCAGGGTGGCGGCGCTGCTGCGGGAAATCGTCATGGTCGTCTCTTTCAGTACAGGTTGCCGGCCAGCATCGCGAAATGTTCGGCGATGGGGCCGAGCGACAGGGCCGGGAAATAGGTCAGGCCGCCGACGATCAGGATGACGCCGACCAGCAGGCCGATGAACAGCCCGCCATGGGTCGGCAGGGTGCCGGCCGAAGGCGCCGCCAGCTTCTTGGCGGCAAGGCTGCCCGCGATCGCCAGCATCGGCACGATCATCAGGAAGCGGCCGACCAGCATCGCGATGCCCAGCGTCGTGTTGTAGAAGGGCGTGTTGGCACTGAGGCCGGCAAAGGCCGAACCGTTGTTGGCGGTCGCCGAGGTATAGGCGTAGAGCGCCTCGGAGAAGCCGTGCGGTCCGGCATTGGCGAGGCCGGCCAGGCCCGGGGCGACGACGACGGCCACCGCGGTCAGGCCGAGGATCGAGAGCGGCAGGATCAGGATGGCCAGCATCGCCATCTTGACCTCCTTGGCCTCGATCTTCTTGCCGAGATATTCCGGCGTGCGGCCGACCATCAGGCCGGCGATGAACACCGCGATCACGGCCATGACCAGCATGCCGTAGAGACCGGCGCCGACGCCGCCGACGATGATCTCGCCCAGCATCATGTTGACCAGGGTGATCAGCCCGCCCAGCGGCATCAGCGCATCGTGCATCGCGATCACCGCGCCGCATGAGGCGGCGGTCGTGATCATGGCGAACAGGGCCGAACCGGCGATGCCGAAGCGAAGCTCCTTGCCCTCCAGATTGCCGCCGTCGAGGCCGAGGGCCGCGAAGGCCGGATTGCCGGCAGCTTCCGCCCAATAGAGGGCGGCCGCGCCGGCGATGAACAGGATGCCCATCGCCGCGAAGATCGCCCAGCCCTGGCGCTCGTCGCCGACCATGCGGCCGAAGACGTTGGTGAGCCCCGCGCCCAGCGCGAAGATCAGGATCATCTGCACCAGGTTGGTCAGCGCGTTCGGGTTCTCGTAGGGGTGCGCCGAATTGGCGTTGAAGAAGCCGCCGCCGTTGGTGCCGAGCATCTTGATCACCTCCTGGGAGGCGACCGGCCCTTGCGCGATGGTCTGCCTGGCGCCTTCCAGCGTCGTGGCATCGACATAGGCGTTCAGGTTCTGCGGCATGCCCTGCCAGACGAAGAACAGCCCGACGACGACCGAGATCGGCAGCAGCACGTAGAGCGTCGCCCGGGTCATGTCGACCCAGAAATTGCCCACGGTCTGGGCCGAGCGGCGGGCGAAGCCCCGGATCAGGGCCAGCGCCAGGCCGATGCCGGTCGCGGCCGACAGGAAGTTGTGGACGGTCAGGCCCAGCATCTGCACGAGGTAGCTCATCGTGCTTTCGGGCACGTAGGACTGCCAGTTGGTGTTGGAGATGAAGCTGACCGAGGTGTTGAAGGCAAGGTCCGGGCCGACGGCGTCGAGGCCCTGCGGGTTGAACGGCAGCACGTTCTGCAGGCGCTGCAGCGCATAGAGGCTCAAGAAACCCGCAACGCTGAAGAACAGCATGGCGACCGCGTAGGTCACCCAGTGCTGTTCGGATTTGCGATCGACGCCGGCCAGCGCGTACAAGCCGCGCTCGACCGGCGAGAGGATCGGGGAGAGGAAGGTGCGCTCGCCCGAGAACACCCGGTGCATGTAGTGCCCGAGCGGTTTGACGAGCGCGGTGACGATCGCGCAATAGAGCGCGATCTGGATCCAGCCAAAAGCGGTCATGATCAGAACCGTTCGGGATAGATGAGGGCGTAGACGAGATAGGCGAGCAGCCCGGCGGCGACGATCGCGCCCAGGACATAGTCGATGGTCATCGTCCCCTCCTTCAGAGATGATCGCAGGCGACGGCGTAGAGCACGCTGATCGCGAAGAAGCCCAGGCCGAGGCCGAGCAAAAGCAGGTCTGACAAGATCGGTCTCCTGGACAGTCAGGCGGTTTTCCATGGTTGGACTCTGGCCGGGAGCGCATATAGATTCGAGACGGGCCGCCAGGGCGGTCTCATATAAATTCCATATAAAGCCCAGCCACGAGCTCGACGGCCACGATCGCGGCGAGGAAGGCCAGGAGCAGCCATCCGGCCTCGCCCAGCACCTCGGCGACCGTGGGCCGGGACATCAGTTCACCGCCATCTGCGCATCCGCCGATACCGCGGCGGGGAAGGCGATCGGGCGGTGTTGCCGGGCCGGCGGCGCTTCCCAATGGTGGCGGGCGTCGGCGAGATGCAGGAAACGACGCAGGAGGCGGCGATAGAGTTCGTCGCCCAGCACGCCATCCTCCATGCCGCGATCGAGATTGGGGTTGTCGTTGACCTCGATGACGAAGACGCCGCCGCGGGTCTGCTTCAGGTCGACGCCGTAGAGGCCGTCGCCGATCAGCCGCGCGCTGCGAACCGCCGCGTCCAGCACCTCGGCCGGCACGTCCTCGACGGCGAAGGCCTGGGTGCGGCCCTCGGCGTGGCTGCCGTCGGCGTCATGGCGCAGGATCTGCCAGTGCTGGTCGCACATGTAGTAGCGGGCGACGAACAGCGGTTCACCGGCCAGCACGCCGACGCGCCAGTCGAACTCGGTGTACATGTATTCCTGCACCAGGATGACTTCTGACTCCTTCAGCATCGCCTCGGCGATGGCGCGGAATTCCGCCTTGTCGCCGGCCCGCTTGACGCCGCGGCTGAACGAACCGTCGGGAATCTTCAGAACGACCGGGAAGGCCAGGTCGGCCTCGACGGCGCCGAGCGTCCGCCGCGTGGCCATGCGGGTCGCCGGTGTCGGCACGCCGTGGCCGCGCAGCAGTTCGGCCAGGTAAGCCTTGTTGGTGCAGCGCAGGATCGAGGCGGGATCGTCGATCACCGGCATGCCGGAAGCCGCGGCCTTCTTGGCGAAGCGGAAGGTGTGATGCGGGATCGCGGTGGTCTCGCGGATGAACAGCGCGTCGAACTGGGTCAGCCGGGCGAAATCCTTGCGCTGGATCAGCTCGACGGCGATGCCCATGCCCTCGCCCACCCGGGCCAGGTGGCGCAGCGTATCGAGGCGCGAGGGCGGCATCGTATCGGCCGGGTCGTGCAGCACCGCGAGGTCCATGCGCGGGACCGACTGAGCCTTCGTCGGCCGCCAGCTGCGCCGGGTGAAGGCGTCCAGCGCGGCAAGAAAAACCGCGTCCTGGGCCGGCGCGATGTCGCGCGGGTCCATCGGCCGCAGGGCGGCCACGATCCAGGCGTCGTCGCTGTCGCGCCGCTCGACCTCGATTTCCAGCAGCGGGCAGCGGAACAGCTCGAAGCTGCGCTCGGCCAAGGTGGCGAAGGCCTGGTCGGCGGCCCGGCCGAAGAATACCGCGACGGTGAACGAGCGGATCGCCGCCGGCAGCCCGGCGATCTCGGCCAGGGTGCGGTCGAGCTGGGCCATGCGGCCGGCATGCAGCCGCTTCTGCTGCAGGTCGAGCAGCGTGTCGACATCGGGGGTGACGCGATCGCCACGCGCCTCGGCCACCAGCGAGCAGTAATAGCCGGTGTCGAGATAGTCGAAGTCGCGGCACAGGTTGATGACGCGGCCGGGCCGGCGGCGCAGGCCGCCACCTTCGGCCAGGAAGGCATCGGCCGTGACGACGCGGCCGTCGGGATCGGGCCAGCGGAAGTCGGCGGCTTTCTCGACGACGATGACGGGGCTGGGCATGGTCAGGTCTCCACCTTTGAGATGACGACGGCCGCGGCCTGACGCTGGCGGCCGTAGCGCGAGATGCGTTCGAATTCCCGCGCCGAGATCGCGGTCGGGCCGGTGCCCGAGATCGGGTCGAGCAGGCGCAGGACATGGCCGTCGAAACCGGCGACGGTGACCCAATGGGCGCCCTGCTCGCGGTGCAGCCGCCACAGCCCGATCATCACGACGGGCATGTCGCCCTGGCGGATATGCGCGACCAGGCCGTCGAGGCGCAGCGGCTGATGGCGGATTTCGGCGTCGGTGCGGCGCAGCTGATCGAGGAAATCGCGCTCGGCCAGCTCGATCACCGCCTTCTTGTCGGGGTCGCGCACGCTGTCGACGAACAGGATGCCGGGCGGCGGGGCATAGACGATCGGGCGGAAGCCGCGGCGGGCGGCGGCAAGGCCCAGACCGAACGGGCTGCAGCCGCCGTGGCCCGAGGCCATGAAGACCGTGGTCGCTTCGCGCCACAGGCCGATCTCGGCGCCGCGGTCGAGCCGGGTCGCCGGATCGAGGGCGGCCATCGCCATCATCAGCGCGCAGGGACCGCAGGTGAAGTCGAGGGTCTGGCGGTAGAACGGCGGCTCGGTACCCGATGCCGTCCACAGCGATTTTTCCATGACGACGGCGTCGGTGCCGTCCTGGTAGAAACCGCGCCGCCGGCCGACCTGGGCAAAGCCTTGCGCGCCGTAGAGACGCAGCGCGGCGGTATTGTCGCTGCGGCATTCGAGCCGCATCAGCGCGCAGTCCCGCCCGACGGCCGCGGCAAGCGCCTGCCCGAGCAGATCGCGGCCGAGGCCACGGCCGCGCAGGGCGGGGTCGATCGCCAGCGAATAAAGCCGCGCGATCGCGGTGGCCCGGTTGAACAGTACCACGGCGGCGCCGGCCAGGCCCGCGGCGGTGCGGGCGACGACGACCCGGGCGGAAGCCGCGCCGATCAGGTGGGACCAGCTGCGGCGGGACAGCCTGTCGGTGGTGAAGCTCGACCTCTCCAGCGCCACGAGCGCATCGAGGTCGGATCGACTTGGAGGTTCGAAGGTGATCATCTTTTCATGAGGGATTGCGCGGGCTTCGGTTCGTCTCCCAGGGAGCGTCAACCGAAGATCTGGCCCAGCCGCGACCAGACGTCGGCGGGGCCGTAGAGGTAGAAGCGCATCGCCATTCCCAGGCTGGTCAAGGCCAGGAAAGCCAGGAAGAAACCGATGAATTCGAACCGTTGCGGCATGAGGCAAACTCCTGACGGCGACTGCAATTCCGTTGCGTCAGGATTAGGGCCGCGGCGCATTGGCGTTCAATGCATGGCGGCCACCTGATTCATATAAGAACCATATAGGCCGTATATATTCAGGGCGGCCGGCGCCCCTGGATTTCCTATGCGCCGGGGTGATAGCCCCAGGTCATGACCAAGATCACCCCGCCACGATTGCTCTGGGCATTGCGTCGCCTGGTCGGCCCGCCCCATCGCGGCCGGCTGCGCCTGATCGGGCTTGCCGCGCTCGTCGATGCGCCGGCGGACGATATTCCGCCCCTGGTCGAAGCCCTGATCGGCTTGCGCCTCGTCCGGATCGAGGGCGGCTGGCTGGTCGCCACGCCCGAGGGCGAGGCCCGCGCTTGCGGCGATTTCCGGGGTTTCGCCGTGTGGATCGACAGCGCCCGGCCGGCCGTGCTAGAGGACGCCTCCTCCCCTCCCGCTGCCGGAGCCCGCGATGATTCCGCCGCTGATCGATGCCGCAGCCTTGCGCGCGCTGACACCCTACCCCGCCCTGATCGCGGCGATGGCGCCGAAGGTGGTGCAGCCCCTGGCCTCGCCCGAGCGGCATGTCCATGACATCTCCGGCCAGGGCGACGCCTTGCTGATCATGCCGGCCTGGCGGCCGGACGGCATCCTGGTGATCAAGCTGGTCACCGCCTATCCGAACAACCCCGCGCGCAACCTGCCGACCATCGCCGGCGTCGTCGCGGTGTTCGATGCGCCCACCGGCGCGGTCATCACCACCATCGACGGCACCGAACTGACCGCGCGCCGCACCGCCGCCGCGGCCGCCCTGGCCGCGGGTAAGATGATGCGGGCCGACAGCCGCCGCCTCGCCGTCATCGGCACCGGCGCCCTGTCGGCCGAACTGGCCGAGGCCCATCTGGCGATCCACGATTTCGCCGAGATCGAGATCGTCGGCCGCAGTCGGGACAAGGCCGCCGCCATCGCCGCCGAGTTGCGCGCCCGTACCGGCCGCGATGCGGCCGCCTCGACCGACATTTCCGCCGCCGTCGCCCGCGCCGACGTCGTCGCCGCCGCGACCACCGCGACCGTGCCGTTCATCCGCTCGGGCGACGTGCGCCCCGGCACCCATATCGGCGCGGTCGGCGCCTTCACCCCGAAGATGGCCGAGATCGACGGTGAAACGCTCAAGCGCGCCACCCTCTATGCCGACAGCTTCGACAGCGTGCTGATCAAGGGCGGCGAAGTCGTGCAGGCACTGAACGCCGGGCTGTTCGAGCGCAGCCATATCCGCGGCGGCCTCACTGACATCCTGACCGCGCCGGGGCCGATCCGGACGTCGGCCGACGAGATCACGGTCTTCAAGTCGGTCGGCTACGCTGCCCTCGACCTCGCCATCGCCGAATTCGTGGTCGAGCGGAGCCGCTGATCCGAGGCTCAGGCTGCGATCGGCGTGACGGAACGGGCGATTTCATCGCCCGACGCAGCGGCGGCGACCCGAAGATCGTACTCCGCCTGCATGCCCATCCAGAATTCCGCGGTCGTGCCAAAAGCACGGGCGAGGCGCAACGCCGTGTCCCCGGTAATCCCGCGCCGCCCCTTGACGATCTGATCGATCCGCGTGTTGGGCACGTTGAGCGCCTTGGCCGCGGCATAAACCGACAAGCCCAGCGGACGGAGGAATTCTTCCAGCAGAACCTCACCCGGGTGGATCGGCGGCAGCTTCTCGACGATCTTGGGCATTGCGATCGCTCCTAGTGATAATCCACGACGTCGATATCGACGGCACCGTCGTCCGACCAGGAAAAGCAGATACGCCACTGGTCGTTGATGCGAATGCTGTACTGGCCGGCCCGATTACCTCGCAGGGCCTCCAGCCTGTTGCTGGGTGGCGATCGCAGATCGCCGAGCGATCTGGCGCGCACGACCATGAACAGCTTGCGTTGCGTCACGCGGCGAATATCAGGCGGCAATTGCCGGCTGAATTCACCGTTGTACATGGCTTCGGTCGCTTTGTTCCTGAACCGACGTATCGCCGCTCTTGATCGATGGCGCCATAATAACGAATCTCGTTAATAACGCAACTCGTTAGTTTTCCGGCAGCGTCGAACGGCCTAGGGCTGCGCCTGCCAGGCGGCATGCAGGGCGGCGCAGGCCGCGCGGGTCGCCTCGTCCTCGTTGGCCGCGGAAAAGCCGAAGCCGTTCCAGCGGTAGAGCGCGATGCGCGTGGCCGTCGTCGCCGGATCGAGCTGCAGGAATGAATCGCCGCGATGCAACGCGCAGAGCAGCGTCTCGCCCCCGGTGGCGACCAGCGGCCGCGCGTCGATCAGCGGCCAGGCCAGGGCCGAGCCGCGCCAGCGCGCGACCAGCCCGTGATCGCTGACCGCATAGACATAGGGGCGCGGGCTGTCCTCGCCATCGATGGTCGATGCATGCCGTTCGATCGTCAGGATCTGCGGCGGCCCGTCGGCGACGAAGCGGGCGGGTTCGGCCGACAGCACCTGCCGCCCGGCCATGCGCCAGGGC
>JAEYTW010000409.1 GCA_023433835.1 Pseudomonadota bacterium
CCGCGATCTTCCGCGCCGATCTGCCGCATGCCTACGCGGCGGCCGGCGGCGCGGCCGTCACCCTGACCATGGTGGTGCTGGCCCGCTGGCAGCCTCAGGCGGGGCGGTGACGGCGGGCGACGGTCGAATCGAGGAAGGTATCGAGGATGTCCGGGTCGATCGGCTTGGCCAGCACGCCGTCGATGCCGATCGTAGCATAACGCTCGGTATCGTCGGCGCGCGAGCGGCCGGTCAGCGCAATGATCGGCACGGTGGCCAGCGCCGCATCGCCGAGCGCCCGGATATTCCGGGCAGCGGCAAAGCCGTCCATCACCGGCATTTCCATGTCCATCAGCACGAGGTCGATACCGCCTTCGGCCACGGCCGCGACCGCGCGCTCGCCGTTCTCGGCGATGACGGCGCGATGGCCGGCATGGTTCAGCAACAGGCTCGTCACCTTGCGGCTGACCGGTTCGTCGTCGGCGACCAGCACGACCAGCGCGGTCGCCGGGCTGCGGCCGGGCACCGCGGCGATCGGCAGGGCGATGGTGAAATGGAAGGTCGAGCCATAGGCCGGCGCACCGCTTTCCACCGAAAGCGCGCCGCCCATCGCCTGGACCAGCCGGTTGCAGATGGCGAGGCCGAGGCCCGAACCGCCGAACCGGCGGGCGATCGACACGTCGCCCTGCGAGAAGAAATCGAAGATCCGGCTCTGCGCCTCGGTCGAGATGCCGATGCCTGAATCGATCACGGCAACACGCAGCCGCACCGCGCCATCCTCGGCACCGACGACGCCGACCTCGACCATCACCCCGCCCTGCTCGGTGAACTTGATGGCGTTGGAGACGAGGTTGAGCAGGATCTGGCGCAGCCGGGTCGGATCGCCGACCACCAGGGTCGGCACTTCGGGCCTGACCCGCGCGGTCAGGCCGATACCCTTCTCGCGGGCGCGTGCCGACATCAGCATGACGATGGCATCGACCAGCCGGCGCATGTCGAAGGGCAGCCGCTCGAGTTCCAGCCGGCCGGATTCGATCTTCGACAGGTCGAGCGTGTCGTTGACCAGGCTCAGCATCGCCTCGCCGGCATAGCGGATGGTCTCGGCCCAGTCGTGCTGGCGGCTGTCGAGCGGCGTGTCGAGCAGCGCGCGTACCATGCCGAGCACGCCGGAAAGCGGCGTGCGGATCTCATGGCTCAGCGTCGCCAGGAAGACGGACTTGGCCTCGTTGGCGCTGCGCAGTTCGTCGGAGATGCGGCGCAGGTCTTCGTTCAGCGCGTAGAGCTGTTGCTGCTGGCGGTCGGAAATGCGCACCAGCCGCCTGTACTCGCGGCACACCTTGGCATATTCGGTCAGCAGATCCTGGTAGGAGGAGATCGCCTCGGGCGCCGAATGCTCGAACCGCGACAGGAAATGCCGGCCGCGGGTGATGATCGCCTCCTCGGCCTCGAACAGGTCGAACTCGGGCGTGGTGTCGAGCGGGCGGCTTCCCTCGTGCGCGATCATGCCGGGCCTTTCAGTCGGTCGCCCGGACGACGTAGCGGGCATGCGAGATGTCCTCGCCGAATTCCCGCGCCATGTCTTCCATGGCATCGTCCTCGGGGTCGTGCAGCCAGGTGATGGTCACGTCGTTGCCGCGCGCCGCGGCCGCGTCGAACCGCTCCAGCAGGCCCATCAGCGCCTTGGCGCTGGACGAGTTGAAATAGACCAGCGCGATCTCGAAGCCGAGTTCGGTGGCGGTGCGGCCGGCAAGATACTGATCGAGCGAACGATGCAGCGGCCCGAAGAAAGCGGCCGCATCTTCAGGATACGATTCGCCCGCCACGCGGAAGCGACCGGCGGCGAAGTCGAAATCCACCGCGCAGGTCCGGTCGGTCGCTTCCAATACGATATTGTCCATCATCGCTATCCGAACTCAGCCTCAGACAACTGCCTTGATCGAAAAATAGGTCTGGCCGTTCTGCGCCGGCGTGAAGGCATATTCGATCGGCTCGCTGGCCTTGCGCGCGATGTCGATCAGGCCGAGGCCCGCCCCCTTGGAATCCTCTTCCGGCCCCAGCTTCATCTGCGCCTTGTAGAGGTCTTTCAGCTGGTCCTTGTTCAGGTCCTTCAGGCGGTTCAGCCGCTCCTCCAGCCGGGGAACGAGGCCGTCGGCCATCATGTTGCCGCAGATGATGAAATGCCTGCCCCCCTCGACGCCGATCACGACTTCGCCGTAGCAGGTCGGGTCATCGGGCGGTTCACCCTTCAATTCCTCGGCGGAATAGCGGATCACGTTCTGCAGCTGTTCGACATAGATCGCAAACAGCGTGCGGGCGACGACGGGCTTGATCCCCTCGCTCTCCAATCGGCGGCGCAGCGCGGAACCGACTCCGGCCAGCAGCTTTTCCGAGATATAGCCGTGATACAGGAAAACAATCCCCGCATCGTTCAGCGTCCGGCGATGGGCCAACAGATCGCCTGCAAACATCAGCCCTTGCCCCTCGTTGCCTCGATTTCGCAGATGCGCCCCGCCCGTCCGATAGTATCGGCCCGGCGCGACATTGCAAGCCTGTCACTTTTCATTCGTCCAATCACAGCGGCCGGAAACCGAACAGCAGGAAATCGTCGCGCCGTTCTTCCTGGCCGCGATAGGCTTCGAACTCGGCCCGCAGGGCGCGGCACAGCCCCGCCATGTCCTGATCCGGCAGGCCGCCCAGCGCGGCGCGGAAGCGGCGGGCCCCGAACATCAGGCGCTTGGCCCCGCCGATCTGGTCGAACAACCCGTCGGTGGCGACGAAGAAGCGGTCGCCCGGGCGCAGCTCGATCGTCGTTTCCGGATACACGGTATCGTTGGCGACGTCGCGATAGCCGACCGAGGCGCGAGTGCCGCGGATCTCCTCGATGCCGTCATCGCTCTGTCGCCAGACCGACATGCGGGCGCCGGCGACCGTCATGCGCCGGCCCGGCCGGTCAATGGCCAGCGCCACGCAATCGAGCCCGTCGTTCGACGTGCCTTCCCTATCGTTCTGGCCCAGCACCGCCTTCACCCGCCGGTTCAGCTCGCCCAGAACATGCGAGGGCGCGAAGCCTTCGCCGTTGGCCTTCATGCCGTCGAGCAGGGCCGCGACGATCATCGTCATCAGCGCGCCGGGCACGCCGTGGCCGGTGCAGTCGGCGATGATCAGGAAATCGGCATCGGCCCCGCGGCAGGCCCAGTAGAAATCGCCACCGACGATATCGCGTGGCGCCCAGGCCATGTCGGCATCGGCAAACATCTCGTCCAGCATGGTGCGCGGCGGCAGCAGCGCGGTCTGGATGCGCAGCGCGTAATTGATCGACGACAACAGCTTGGTGTTGGCGATCTCCAGCGAGGTCGATTTGGCGCGCACCTCGGCGGTGCGTTCGGCCACCAGCACCTCGAGGTTCTCGGCATGGGCGGCCAGATCGCTGCGCGCCCGCGACAGGCTTTGCGCCAGATCCTCCATCCGCCGGCGGATCCGGCTTTCGTTGCGGAACTGGTACCACAGGCTGCCGATCAGGATCGAAATGCCCACCGCCAGCGCGACCATCAGGCCGGAAAGCTGAAGCAGCAGCTCGATGGCATGGCGCCGGTCGCCGGTGGCGCGCTCGGTGGCGAGCTTGAGGATGGCAAGGTCGAACTGCTGGACCAGCTCGCGCAATTCCTCCATCGCGACGCGGGCCTCGGCCGCGGCCGCGGGTTCGAGCGCCATGCGATCGACGATCTTCTCGACCTGGCCGATCTTGGCCGCGATCCGCGCGTAGATGTCGGCGGCATTGGGATCGGCCTGCACGAAGCGGGCGACGTCGCCGGTGCGGAGCGCGTCCAGCCGGCTGAACAGGAGGTCGAGGCGCAGGGCGACCTCGTCCAGCACCACTTCGCGGCCGATGAATTTCTCGAGCGTGACATAGAAGCGATAGGCTTCGATCTGGAGCTGATGGCCCATCCAGATCGTGTTCTCGTTGACCACCGTTTCCTGGCGGCGCTCCTCGTCGATGATCTTGACGGTAGCGACCACCACCAGCACCGCGATCACGGCGCAGACGAGCGCCGCGGCAAAGATCAGCTTGCGCTGGAACGCCGACTTCGCGGCGGCGACGATCCTGTCCCACATCAGCGATGCCACCGGCGCGTCTGCGCGCGCCCTGAAATCCGCATTCCCAGTCCCCCGGACGGCCGCCCGATCGGGCCGTCACCCGGGTTCATGCCCGATCCTTCGCCCGGGTTCAACCCCGGCCGCGGTATTCCATGGGCGCGCGGCCGACCAGCCGACGGAAATCCCTGATGAAATGCGACTGGTCGAAATAGCCGAGATCCTGGGCCAGTTGCGCCAGGTCGACGGCAGTACCGGCCGCCAGCCGCTCGGCCGCCTCGTGCAGGCGATAGCGGCCGATCACCCATTTCGGGCCGACCCCGACATACCGGCCGAAAAGCCGCTGCAACGAGCGCTTGCCGATGCCGGAGAAGCCGACGAGATCGTCGACCCGCAGGATCTCGCGATCGGCGACGATGCGGTCGATCAGATAGTTGATTTGCGCCACTGCCGGATCGGGCGCGCCCAGCCGCGGGCGGAAAAACGTCTCGATCTCGCCGATCACCGTCGGCACGTCGTCGATCGCCACGAGCATCCGGGCATCGAGATCGCCGGGATCGCCGAAAGCCTGTTCCAGGGTCAATGCCCGGTCGGTCAGCGACGAGACCGCCCGGCCCAGCAGCGGATGAAAGCCACCCGGCTTGAATTTGACGCCGAACACCCTGCCCCGCCCCTCCAGCCGGCGTTCGAAGCGGCGGCGGACCACGCCGAACACCGCGGTGGCGCCGGGCTCGAACACCAGGTTGACGCAAGGGTACGGCAGGGTTTCCTGGACATGCGGCGGCCGTTCGGTCAGGTCCCAGGCCACGGTCCAGTAGCGTTCGATCGCCCAGGCGAGGTCGGCTGCCGGGGGATAGCGGTCGAGGCGGAAACGATCGCCGACCAGATGCTGGTTCAGGATGCCGCGCGACCCCGGCAGGTTGAGCGCCGGCCGGTCGACCGGCGCGGTCATGCCCCGACCACCAGCGTCGGGACATTTGCCGTACCGCCGCGGATGGTGAAGACCCGGGTGCCGGGCTTGCGACCCGGGCGCACGGCCGAAACGCCGATGCCGGCGGCCGTCAACCGCGCCTGCGCCGCATCGAGATCGCCGGTGCGCCAGGACAGGCCCCACAACCGGTCGGGCGCTTCCGACACGCCGGCCGCCAGATTGTGCATGATCTCGACGACCAGATCGCCGCAGCGGAAGAACATCAGCCGCGTGCCCCAGCGCGGTTCGGTGCGGTCGAGCCGCAGGTCGAGCCCCGCCCTGGCGCCGTAGAGGGCCAAAGCGCGTTCGGGCGCCGCGGTCTGGACGACGACATGATCAAGCG
>JAEYTW010000646.1 GCA_023433835.1 Pseudomonadota bacterium
CTCGCCGACCGGCGCGGTGATCCGCGACATCCTGCACCGCCTGCGCGACCGCTTCCCCCGCCATGTCCTGGTCTGGCCGGTGCTGGTCCAGGGCGAGGGCGCGGCCGACCAGATTGCCGCGGCCATCGCCGGCTTCAACGCCATCGAGCCCGGCGGCAAGGTGCCGCGCCCGGACCTGCTGATCGTCGCGCGCGGCGGCGGCAGCCTGGAGGACCTGATGGCCTTCAACGAGGAAGCCGTGGTGCGCGCCGCGGCGGCCTCGGCCATCCCGCTGATTTCCGCCGTCGGCCATGAGACCGACACGACCTTGATCGACTTCGCCTCCGACCGCCGGGCGCCGACACCCACGGCAGCCGCCGAGATGGCGGTGCCGGTGCGCCTCGACCTGGCCGAACGGCTCGACGCGCTGGGCAGCCGCCTCGACCGTGCCGCCGTCCGCCTGACCAATGAGCGGCGCGAGAAGGTGGCAAGCCTCGCCCGCGGCCTGCGGGGCCCTCGCGAATTGCTGATGCTGGCCCGCCAGCGCACCGACGAACTGGCCGACCGCCTGCCGCGCGCGCTGCAAGCCCTGGTCACCGAACGCCAGGGGCGGCTGGCCCGCGCCACCGGCGGCCTGCGCCCGCAAGTGCTGGCGCGCGAGCTGAAGGTGCTGGGCGAACGGCTGCAGGCGCAGTGGGCGCGGGCCGACCGTGCGGCGCGCCAGGACCTGGCCCGCCATCGCGACGATCTCGCCGGGCGCGCGCGCCTCCTGGAAAGCCTGTCCTATCGCGGGGTGCTGGCGCGCGGCTATGCGGTGGTGCATGGCCCGGACCACGCCCTGACTTCGGCCGGGGCGGCGGCGCCGGGCATGGCGGTCTCGATCGAATTCCACGACGGCCGCCGCGAGGCGGTGATTGCCGGCAGTGCCGCAACGGCGGCGCCGCGCCGGCCGAAAAAATCGGGTGCGCCCGACGACCAGGGGAGTCTGCTCTGATGCACCAGCCCTTCCAGGAGGCCAAGGCCAAGCTGGTCTACGAGGATGGCAATTACCGCGTGGTGCTGCCGGGTACCTACGTCACCTGCGCGATCTCGGGCAAGCGCATCCCCCTCGACCTGCTGCGCTACTGGCGGGTCGACCGGCAGGAAGCCTATGCCTCGCCGGCCGAGGCCCGCCAGGGCTTCAGCCGCTGAGCTTGGCCATCGCGGCGCGATAGCGCCCGAGGATGCCGGCCTCGTCGCGATGCCGGCTGCCTTCGACGACGAGATGGCCGCCGACGATGACGTCGCGCACCAGCCCGTTGTCGCCGGCAAAGACATAGGAATCGAGGATCAGGTCGCCGCGCCGCTCGACCAGTTTCGGGCTGTCGCCGTCGAGTACCACGAGGTCGGCCACCTGGCCCACCGCGATCTCGCCGGCCGCCACGCCGAAGGCTTGGGCGCCACCCCTGGCCGCGGCGCGATAGAGCCCGGCGCCGATCGAGGCGCCGTCGAGGCGCAGGCGGTTGCGCTGGCGCAAGCCTAAGCGCTGGCCGTATTCCATCAGCCGCAGTTCTTCCGAGGCGCTGACGCCGATATGGCTGTCGGAGCCGACGCCGAACCGCCCGCCGGCGGCGAGGTAGTCGGGCGCGGGGAACAGGCCGTCGCCGAGATTGGCTTCGGTGGTCAGGCACAGGCCCGCCACCGCGCCGCTCTTCGCCACCTCGGCCGTTTCGGCAGGCGTCATATGCGTCGCATGGATCAGGCACCAGCGCGGATCGAGCGTGGTGACGGAAGTCAGCAGCTCGACCGGCCGCTTGCCGCACCAGGCCAGGCAGTCGTCGACTTCCTTGGTCTGCTCGGCGATGTGGATGTGGATCGGCGTCTCGAGGCCGTCGATCGCGGCCGTCAATTCGTCCGGCGTCACCGCGCGCAGCGAGTGCAGCGCCAGGCCGACGCCGACCAGCGGATCGTCCTTTGCCGTCGCCGCGACCGCGGACATGATCGCGCGGATGCCGTCGACATCGTTGATGAAGCGCCGCTGGCCATCGGCCGGGGCCTGGCCGCCGAAACCGGCATGGGCGTAGAGCACCGGCAGATGGGTCAGGCGGATGCCGGCGCCGTGGGCCGCGGCGAGGATACGCTGGCTTAGTTCGGCGCGATCGGCATAGGGCCGGCCGTCGCGGTCGTGATGCAGGTAGTGGAATTCGGCGACGCCGGTATAGCCGCCCTTCAGCATCTCGACATAGAGCTGGGCGGCGATGGCCTCGACCTCGTCGGGGCCGAGCTGGCGCAGGAAGCCGTACATGGTTTCGCGCCAGGTCCAGAAACTGTCGGCGGCATTCTCGCCGGCGCGTTCGGCCAGCCCCGCCATCGCCCGCTGGAAGGCATGGCTGTGCAGGTTCGGCATGCCCGGCACCACCGGCCCGGCGGCCCGGCGCGCGTCCGCCGGTGCCGCGACGCCCGGCGTGACGGCGCTGATGCGACCCTGCGCATCCGTCTCGATCAGGACATCGTCGGCCCAGTCGCGGCCAATCAGCGCGGTGGGGCAGTGCAGCTTCATGCCCGCGCCGCCTCGGCCAGCACGTCGACGATCGTGCGCAGCACCGGGCGGATACCCTGGGCGAGATCCTCGCGGAAGCCGAACGGCCGATCCTCGTCCATGTAGATGATCTGGCTCATTTCGAGCTGGACCGCATGGATGTTGCGCTGGGGCTGGCCGTAATGGCGGGTGATGTAGCCGCCCTTGAAGCGGCCGTTCAGCACGTGGGTGTACTGCGGCGCCTTGGTGCAGGCGGCGAGCAGGCGGGGCGCGATGTCAGCCCCGACGCTGGCCCCGTCATTGGTGCCGAAATTCAGGTCGGGCAGGCGCCCCTCGAACAGGCGGGGCACTTCCGAACGGATCGAATGGGCATCGAACAGCACGGCGACGCCATGCTCGGCCCGCATCGCCTCCAGCGTCGCGGCGAGCTTGTCGTGATAAGGCCGCCAGTAGGTTTCCAGCCGCTGGGCGCGTTCCGCGGCATCCGGCGCCTGACCCTCGAGATAGAGCGGGGCGCCGTCGAACAGCGTGTCGGGGCAGAGGCCGGTGGTGGCGCCGGCATAGAGCGGCTTGTCGTCCGGCGGCCGGTTCAGGTCGATGACATAGCGCGAATGGGTGGCGATCAGGACGGAGGCGCCGACCGCATCGAGGAAATCGTAGAGCCGCGGCAGATGCCAGTCGGTATCCGGCAGGTCGCGCGCCTCGGGCACCAGCCGCTCGGCCAGGCCCGGCGACAGCCCCGGGCCGACATGCGGCATGCTGACCAGAAGGGGGATACGGCCGGGGCGGAACTCGAAGGGCGCCATGGGTCTCTCCACGATTTTCCATACATGTATAGACAAGCCGGCAGGCCGGTTCAAGCCGACGCAAGCCGTTTCATCTTCAGGCTTGCACCGATCTAGGTATTGTAGAAACATATCTACAACAGCTTGAGGGTTTGCCATGTCGACAATCACGACGCTGTCGAGCAGAGAGTTCAACCAGGACGCCGGCCGAGCCAAGCGCGCGGCCAAGGACGGACCTGTATTTATTACGGATCGGGGGCGCCCCTCGCACGTGCTGTTGTCGATCGAAGACTACAAGCGGCTGACCGATACATCTGAAAACATTGCCGACCTGCTGGCAATGCCGGGTATCGAGGATGTCGAGATCGAGATTCCGCCGCGAAAACAAAGGCCGCGCATTGCGGATCTATCCTGATGCTCCTGCTCGATACGAACGTGGTGTCGGAGCTTCGAAAGATCAGGTCCGGCAGGGCCGATCCCCAGGTCGCGACATGGAGCAGGAATATCCGTACCGTCGACTTGTTCATCTCGACGGTAACGGTTCACGAGCTTGAGATCGGCTGTCTGTTAGCTGAGCGACGAGACAAGGCGCAAGGGGCCGCACTGCGTACATGGCTCGAAGGCCATGTCCTCCGCGCATTCGACAGCCGCATAATTCCGGTCGATCTTGCCATCGCGCGGCAAAGCGCGAGGTTTCACGTACCTGATCCGTGCTCCCTTGAGGACGGCTTGATCGCAGCGACGGCGATCGTGCATGGAATGACGGTCGTGACCAGAAATGTCGCTGACTTTGAAAGAACCGGCGCCACAATACTCAATCCCTGGTCGGTGCCATCGGACTAAAGGAAGTTTGCTGCGCCCTCCGGCGTTTTCATCGCCAGGCCCATCAGCGCGATGCCGGCGGCGCCGGCGCGGCGGCAGTCTTGGGCCGTGGCCTGGTCGATGCCGCCGAGCGCGATGACCGGTACCGGCACGGCGGCCGCGATGGCGGCGAGGCGGTCGAGGCCGAGCGCGGGGCCGTAGCCGGGTTTGCTTGAGGTGAGGAAGATCGGCGACAGGGTCACGTAGTCGGCGCCGGCGGCTGCCTGGGCCGAGGCGAGGTCATGGGTCGAGACGCCGATCAGCGCCCGAGGTCCCAGCCGTTCGCGCGCCGCGGCCGGGTTGCCGTTGGCCCCTAGATGCACGCCCGCGGCGCCTGAGGCGTGCGCCAGCTCGATGTCGCCATGCACGGTAACAGTGGCGCCGTAAGTCCGACCAAGCGCCACGAGCTCGCGGGCCAGCGCCAGCCGGGCGAGATAGGGCAGGTCCTTGTCGCGCAGCGACAGCCAGCGGATGCCGGCGGCGAACAAGGTGGCGGCGATCTCGGGCAGCGGCCGCGCCGCCTGGGTGCGGTCCGTGATGACCAGCACCGGCGGCGTCGGCAGCGCGCGCATGTCAGCTGCCGACCAGGCCGAGCTGGGGGCTGGAGGGTTCGGCGCGGTCGAGCTTGGGGATGCGGCCGGCCAGACGGGCGTCGCGCCCGCCCTGTACCGCATGCTTCATCGCGCGGGCCATGCGCACCGGGTCGGTGGCGCGGGCCACCGCGGTGTTGAGCAGCACGGCCGAACAGCCGAGCTCCATGGCGAGTGCCGCATCCGAGGCGGTGCCGATGCCGGCATCGAGCACGACTGGCACTTCCGCCTGCAGGCAGATCTTCTCAATCGCCAGCGGGTTGGCGATGCCCATGCCCGACCCGATCGGCGAACCGAGCGGCATCACGGCGGCGCAGCCGACGTCGGCGAGCCTGCGGCAGACCACGGGATCGTCGGTGCAGTAGGGCAGCACGGTGAAGCCCTTGCCCACCAGGATTTCGGCGGCCTCGATCAGCTGGACGACATCGGGATAGAGCGTCTCGCGATCGCCGATCAGCTCCAGCTTGATCCAGTCGGTGCCGATCGCCTCGCGCGCCAGTTCGGCGGTCAGCACCGCGTCGCGCACCGTGGCGCAGCCGGCGGTGTTGGGCAGGAAGCGATATTTGCCGCCGAGCAGGTCGAGCAGGCTTTCCCCCTTTCCTGCCAGATCCATCCGGCGGATCGAGGCGGTCACCACCTCGGCGCCGGAAGCCTGCACCGCCTCCATCATCACGCTGTAGTTCGGATAGGCCGAGGTGCCGATGAACAGCCGCGACGAAAGCGTGACGCCGGCGACTTCGAAGGTATCGTCCTGCATGGTTCAGCCCCCCTGGAACGGCCGCACGATCTCGACGTCGTCGCCGGGCTTCAGCGCGGCCTGGCGCCAGGCGGCACGTGGCAGCACCGCGCCGTTCAGCGCGATGGCCAGGCCCTTCATCTGGGAATCGAGACCCAGCCGGGCGAGCAGCGCGGGCACGTCGGGCGCCAGCGGCTCGGGCGCGCCGTTGAGGGTGAGGGTCGCGGTCATGAAGCCTCCTTCGCCGCCGCCGCGGCGAAACGGTCGGGGGAATAGCGGCGGCCGAGTTCGGGCATGGCGCCGTCGAGGATGCAGCGGCTGATCAGGTCCGCCGTCGCCGGGGTCAGCAGGATGCCGTTGCGGTGATGGCCCGAGGCATGGATCAGCCCCGGCAGCGCCGCGGTGGGGCCGAGCAGCGGGGCATCGTCGCGGGCGCGCGGGCGGAAACCGACCCAGCTTTCGAGGACCGGCAATTCCTCGATGCCCGGCAGCACGCGCCAGGCGGCGTGCAGCAGGCTCAGCATGCCGCCAGCGGTGAGCGTGGTGTCGAACCCCTTTTCCTCGACGGTGGCGCCGAGAATCAGCCGCCCGTCGCGCCGCGGCACCAGGTAGATGCCCGGCCCCCAGATCACATGGTTCAGCAGCGGGGCGGCCGGATCCATGCCAAGCGCCATCATCTGGCCCTTGCAGGGCCGCACCGGGGGCCTTGCCGCCGGTGGCACCCCGTCGACCTCGGCCGACCAGGCGCCGGCCGCCAGCACGACGGCGTCGGCCTCATGGACCCGGTCGCCCATCCGCACGCCGACGGCGCGGCCGCCCGACGTCGCCAGCGCGACGGACACCTCCTGGTGGATCGTCACGCCGCGGCGGCCGAGCACTTCGATCAGGGCGCGGGCGACCGTGCGGTTGTCGACCTGGTGGTCGCGCGGGCTGACCAGCCCGCCGACCACGGCGGGATTGAGACAGGGTTCGCGGCGGCGCAGCTCGCGGCTGTCGGCCCAGGCGAGGTCGCAGCCCAGCGCGGTCAGCCGGGCGAGATCGTGGCGCAGCTTCGTCGCATCGTCGCGGCTCAACGCCACCGACAGCGTGCCCTCGCGCCGATAGCCGAGGTCGAGGCCGCTTTCCTCACCCAGCTCGCGGGCGAAATCGGGCCACATCCGCTGGCTGGCGTCGCACAGCGGGTGCAGGTCTTCCTCGCCCGGCTCGCCTTCCAGCCCCGCGGCCAGCATGCCGGCTGCGGCATGGGGGGCGCCGGCGCGGGCGCGGTAACGGTCGAACAGCGTCACGGCGATGCCGGCCTGGGCCAGGCGCCAGGCGATCGACATGCCCATGATACCCGCGCCGACGATGGCGACACGCAGTGGAGTCAATACAGATCGAGCCGGTGCGTTCGGCATCGCGTCTCCCTTCGCCGGCATGACCCGGGGCAGGTTCGATGGGTGTGTTCTCAGCCGGACGACGCGCCCGGCACCCCAGCGGATGATGCCAATGACATGGCAGAGAAGGGCGCCCCGTTCAAGGGCCTCTTCGCCGCGCCTTCATTCAATCTAGTTTGTAGGTCGAATAGATATGTTATCTATGGCTGCTCCCGTTCGCGTGGCTGGCCCCATGGAATGGATCCAGCTGGATCTACGAGGCTGGCGCGGTTCCGGGGTCAACTGCGGTAATGGGCCGCTGGCTCATCGGGAGCAAGCCAAGCACAAATCATTGGGGGTCGGAAAAATGAAATTTTCCCTGTCGCGGCGTGAATTCGGCCTGGTGGCCGGCAACATGGCACTCGGGACGCTGGTCGGCGGCGCCCTGCTCGGGGCGGGGCCTGCCCTAGCCCAGCAGAAGACCGTCATCCTCGGCACCTTCGGTGCCATCGACGCGCAGAACTACATCCGCGCCACCAACGCGATGCAGAAGACCTTCGGCGAAGGCACCAAGGTCGATTTCGTCACCGTCCGCGCCGGTTCGGAAGTGCTGTCGGCGATGGCCGGCGGCAGCCTCGACATGTGCAACATCGGGTCGAGCCCGATGGTCGTCGGTTTCGCCAACGGCGTGCCGGTCTCGATGGTCTATGTCTACAAGAACATCATCGACAGCGAAGTGCTGGTGGTCCAGGGCAACTCGGGCATCAAGACGGTGGCCGACCTGAAGGGCAAGAAGCTGGCTCTGCCGTTCAACACCTCGGTGCATTTCGCCGCGCTGGCGATGCTCAAGACCGCGGGGCTGACGGCGTCGGACGTCACGCTGATCAACATGCGCGCCGATACCATCGCCTCGGCCTGGACCCGGCGCGAGATCGATGCCAGCTACATCTGGGTACCGGTGGCGCCCAAGCTGGTCGAGGACGGCGGCCAGATCATCTTCAAGACCGGCGACCTCAACGCCCGCGGCCTGACCGTGTTCGACGGTTTCATCGTGCGCGACGAGTTCAAGCAGAAGCACCCGGACCTGGTGCTGGCCTTCCTCAAGGAATTCGATCGCCTCAGCCGCACCTTCAAGGAGAACCCGAAGGAAGTGGTCGAGGTGATGACCAAGTTCCTCGGCGTCGACGAGGCCGCGGTGATGCGCTCGCTCAACACCTTCTACCCGGTGCCGCCGGCCGAACAGCTGACCGACAAGTGGCTGGGCAAGCCCGGCACCAAGGAGAAGACCGGCGTGCTCAACACCCTGCAGGTCCAGGCCGAATTCCTGAAGGAAACCGGCCAGATCGGCGCCATCCCCGCCGACCTCGGCCATTTCGTCGATTCCTCCTTCGTCGCCAAGATGGTGTGATGGGCCGATGATCGCCACCGCGTCCGTGAGTGCCCCGATGCCGACCGCCGCCCCTGCCCAGACCGCCCCTAAGGTCCGCTTCCGCGGCGTGTCCAAGCGTTTTGGCGACGGCGCGGCGGCGATCGAAGCCTTGTCGCCCATTGACCTCGACATTGCGCCGAACGCGTTCCTCTGCCTCGTCGGCCCGTCCGGCTGCGGCAAGTCGACGCTTTTGAACATCCTCGCCGGCTTCGAGACCGCCACGACCGGCGAGGTGCTGATGGACGGCCAGCGCGTGCATGGCCCCGATCCGCGCCGCGGCGTGGTGTTCCAGCAGGGCGCCTTGTTCACCTGGATGACGGTCGAGGAGAACGTCGCCTTCGGCCCGAAGGCCACGGGCAAGTCAGGCCGCGAGGCCAGTGCCATCGCGCGCCGCTACCTCGACCTCGTCGGGCTCTCCGCCTTCGCCAAGCGTTACCCCTACGAACTGTCCGGCGGCATGCAGCAGCGCGTCGGCATCGCCCGGGCGCTGGCCAACGACCCGGAAGTCCTGCTGATGGACGAACCCTTCGCCGCGCTGGACGCCCAGACCCGCGAGCTCCTCCAGGAGGAGATCAAGCGGATCTGGCTGGAGACGCGCAAGACCGTGCTGTGGATCACCCATTCGATCGAGGAAGCCTTGTTCCTGGCCACCGAGGTCGTGGTGATGTCGGCCCGGCCCGGCCGCATCAAGGCGCGCTTCGCCTCGCATTTCGCCCAGGAAAAGGATCCGGCGATCGCCACCTCGGCGGCCTTCACCGAGATGAAGGCGACGATCTTCGGCCTGTTGCGCGAGGAAGCGCTGAAGGCCCAGGCGCAGGAGGAAGCGCGATGAGCATGCCCGCCGCCCGGCGCCGCCGCCTGATCAATCTCGCTTCCTTCGCCGTGCTCATCCTGGCCTGGATCGCGGTGACCGGCTCGGGGCTGTGGCCGCCGCTGGTCAAGCCGCTGTTCCTGCCCTCGCCGCTGGCGGTGATCGATTCCTTCATCACCCTGCTCAAGAACGGCTACCAGGGCAAAAGCCTCGGCCATCACCTCGGCGTCAGCCTGTTCCGCTTCGGCGTCGGCTATACCGTCACCGCGGTGATCGCCATTCCGCTGGGGCTGTGGATGGGCATGAACGAGACGATCAAGGCGGTGTTCGACCCGCCGATCGAAATCTCGCGGCCGATGCCCAAGCTGGCCCTGCTGCCGCTGCTGATCATCTGGTTCGGCATCGGCGAGCTGTCGAAGATCATCATCATCGTGCTGGCCCTGTTCCCGATCCTGTCGATCAGCGCGATGCAGGCGGTGCGCGGCGTCGGCCGGCGCAAGGTGCAGGCAGCCCTCGCGCTCGGCGCCAGCAAGGCGACGATCTTCCGCCGCGTCATCTTCCCGGCAAGCCTGCCCGGCGTCTTCACCGGCCTGCGCGTCTCGATCGGCATCGGCGTCACCATGCTGGTCGGCGCCGAGATGATCGCGACGTCGGACGGCATCGCCTGGATGGCCTTGTCGGCCGCCGATTTCATGCTGACCCATGTGGTGCTGGTCTCGGCGCTGATCATGGCCGTCCTGGGCTACGGCCTCGACCAGCTCGCCCGCGCCCTGGAAAACCGTATCGTCCATTGGGGCGGAAGAGAGGGTTGATCATGACTGGCTTGCCGAAGCAGGGCACGCCCTGGGCCAAGCTCGAAGCCGAGCTCAAGGCCGCCAAGGCCGACGACGTCGACTGGGTCAACGGCCGCGCCGCCGTCTATATCCACTATGCCGGCGAGGATGTGCTGGAGGTGGCCAAGAAAGCCTATCTCCTGTACTTCTCCGAGAACGGCCTCGGCCCCAACGCGTTCAAGAGCCTGGCGCGCTTCGAGAACGATGTCGTCAACTTCGGGCTGGGGTTGCTGAACGGCGGCCCCGATGCGCTCGGCGCGATGACGACGGGCGGCACCGAAAGCATCTTCCTGGCGGTCAAGGCGGCGCGCGACCGGGCGCGGGCGAGGAATCCAAGCCTCGGCACGCCAGAAATCCTGCTGGCCCAGACCGCGCATCCCGCCTTCGACAAGGCCGCGCATTTCATGGGGCTGACCACGCGCCGTCTGCCGGTACGGCCCGACTATACCGCCGATCCGGAAGCGATGCGGGCGGCGATCGGGCCGCAGACCATCATGCTGGTCGGCTCGGCCCCGGCCTTTCCCCACGGCGTGATCGACCCGATCACCGATATCGCCGCGGTGGCGCAGGAACGTGACCTTTGGATGCATGTCGATGCCTGCGTCGGCGGCTATATCGCGCCGTTCGCCCGCATGCTCGGGGTCGACCTGCCGGAATTCGACTTCGCGGTGCCGGGTGTCACCTCGATCTCGGCCGATCTGCACAAATACGGCTACACGGCCAAGGGTGCGTCGTCGCTGTTCTTCCGCGACGGCGATGCCTTCCGCTTCATGCTCTACGATTTCGACAATTGGCCGCGCGGCCGCTACATCACCAAGACCTTGGTCGGCACCCGGCCCGGTGGGGCGATCGCCGCGGCCTGGGCGGTGATGAACTATCTGGGCGAGGAGGGTTATCTGCGGGTGACCGAGCGGATCCTGAACGTCCGCCGCCGGCTGGAAGAGGGCGTGACCAGGCTCGGCCTGAAGGTCTGGGGCCAGCCGCAGCTCGGCATCATGGCCTACGGTTCGGAAGATCGCGACATCGGGGCGATCGGCGAGCGGCTGGCCGCGCGCGGCTGGCTGGTCGGCTATCTGACCCAGCCCTGGGGCATCCACCTGATGCTGAACCTGACCCACGAACCGATCGTCGATGCCTATCTCGCCGATCTCGCCGCGGCGATCGACGAAGCCGCCGAGGTCACCCAGCCGTCGCCCCCCCCCCCCCCCGACCGCGGGCGCGG
>JAEYTW010000027.1 GCA_023433835.1 Pseudomonadota bacterium
TCACCGGGCAGACCGCCGCGGGCGGCGGCGGGGGCACCGCGCCGACGACTGGCGCGGCCGGCGTGGTGCCGGCCGTGCTGCGCTATTTCCGCGACCATTGCCCCGGCGCCTCCGACCAGGGTATCGCCGACTTCCTGCTGACCGCGACGGCGATCGGCGGATTGTGCAAGATGAACGCCTCGATCTCCGGCGCCGAGGTCGGCTGCCAGGGCGAGGTCGGCTCGGCCTGTTCCATGGCGGCGGCGGGCCTGGCCGCCGCCTTGGGCGGCACGCCGGCCCAAGTCGAGAATGCCGCCGAAATCGGCATGGAACATCACCTCGGCATGACCTGCGATCCGATCGGCGGGCTGGTCCAGGTGCCCTGCATCGAGCGCAACGCCTTCGGCGCGGTCAAGGCCATCACCGCCGCCTCGCTGGCCCTGCGCGGCGACGGCACCCATCTCGTAACCCTCGACCAGGTGATAGCCACGATGCGCGAAACCGGTGCCGACATGCAGTCGAAATACCGCGAGACGTCGCTGGGCGGCCTCGCCGTGAATTTTGTCGAATGCTGAAGAGCGTTTCCTGGCAATATGGCGGCGGCAGCGAGGTGCCGCCGATGAACCAGGACCCCAATCTCTACAAGGACCGCGGCCAGGGCCGCGGCCGTCCGTTGTCGGTCGGTTTCATCCTGGCCAAGAACTTTACGCTGTCGGCGTTCTCGCTGTTCGTCGACCATCTGCGGCTGGCCGCGGACGAAGGCGACCTGAGCCGCCCGATCCTGGCGCGCTGGTCGATCATGAATTCGACGCCCGATCCGGTGCGCGCCTCCTGCGGCACCACGATCAGCCAGAATTCCGGCCTGACCGACCCGACCGAGTTCGACTACATCGTCGTGGTCGGCGGCGTGCTGCACCAGGGCAAGCAGCTCGACGAGGACTCCATCAGCTATCTGCGCCAGGCCGCCGCGGCCGGCGTGACACTCGTCGGCGTCTGCACCGGCTCGTTCATCCTGTGCCGCGCCGGGCTGATGGACGGGCGCCGGGTCTGCGTCTCCTGGTATCACTACCAGGATTTCATCGAGGAATTCCCCGACCATACCGCGGTCGCCGACCGGCTCTATCTGATCGACGGCAAGCGCATCACCTGCTCGGGCGGCGGCGGCTCGGCCGATCTCGCCGCCTATCTGGTCGAGCGCCATATCGGCCGCGCCGTGTCGCAGAAGGCGCGCCACGTGCTGCTGCTCGACAAGGCGCGCACCGGCAACGAGGCCCAGCCGCACCCGCCGGTGGCGGTCGCCGTCTCCAACAAGCATGTTCGCCGCGCGCTCTTGATGATGGAGCAGCACATCACCGATCCCTTGCCGATCGCCGACATCGCCGACCGGCTGAACCTCTCGACCCGCCAGCTCGAGCGTGTCTTTCTCAGCGTGATGGGCGTGCGGCCGGCGATCTTCTATCGCACCTTGCGGCTGCGCTATGCCGCCTGGCTGCTCGACAAGACCCCGCGCTCGATCACCGACATCGCGCTCGAGGCCGGCTTCTCCGATGGCGCCCATTTCTCCCGCCAGTTCCGCGAGCTTTACGGCAAGACCCCGTCGGAAGCCCGGGCCGAGGCCATCCGCCACCTGCCCGAGATGACCGCCCCGGCCTCGCTCGCCGCCAGCCGCCTGTTCGATTAAAATTGCCTGCCATTAGTCGGCGAACTCCTAGTAGCAGTTCATTATCTTAACTTGCCAAAAGCCTCCGTAGATGGAACTCTATTGGCATGGAGGAACCTCTATGGCTGCAGATAAAGATAAAGAACCAACAGAAACGTCAATTACTGCGAAAGAGAGGAGAGAAATTCCAGGCGGCTTTCCATATACTACGGCACCTGGAGTGTTAGCTAAAGCATTAGCTCGTATTTTAGAATGTGAGAGACCAACTCAGTTTAGCTACGATTTTCTTTACACTGTGATCGGGGTCACTGGAGGTTCCGCGCGAGCGATTATACCTATTTTAAAGAGGACAGGCTTTCTTGCCGCAGATGGTAGCCCTACTGAGAGATACGGGCAGTTCCAATCTCAAACAAAAAGAGCTAACGCCGCTCTTGAAGCGTTAAAAACTGGCTGGTCAGAACTTTTCAGGCGAAACCGTTATGCCAATAGATTGAACAAAAATGATGTAGATGATCTTTTTGTTGAGGTGACTGGTTTAAAAAAATCTGATCAAGTATTTCGCGCCATAACTTCAACATATGGCGTATTCCGAGAGTATGCGAAAGATGCATCGCCAGAATCGGAAAAAAATGAGCAAGATAAATCAATTACGGCACCTATTGAAAACGGCGCGTCTTCGTTCTCATCATCCTCGGAAAATGGTTCCATTCGCCTAGGGTTATCAAATCAAATAAATATTATTTTACCAGAAACGACTGATATTAATGTATATCACTCCATATTTAAGGCTTTGAAAGAGAGTCTCTTAACATGAATTCAGAAAATGATATCAGATTATTTCTTTATAATTGCGCAGTGATAAACTCAGACATGAAGGGGGTTAACTGGGAAAAGAAAGACAAAACCACTAAGATAATCGACGAACTTACGCCGTATATTAAACAATTTGATCAAGCAGATAGAGAAAAGGCCATATCTATGGCCCAATGGTATGTTTTGTTCTATCTTCTGGAAAATGATATTCGAAGCTTAGTAAGAAACACATTAACTTAAAAAGATATTGACTGGTGGAATAGTTGCACGCCAGAAAATGTACGAAAAGAGGTAGAATCAAATAGGAACAGGGAGAAATATTTCGGCTTCCAGCTCCGCTCTGAAGATCCACTGGACTACACTACATTTGGACATCTCGGCGACATCATTCGCGAAAATTGGGATGTTTTTGGTGGTGTTTTGATAAGCATTAAAGCAGTTGGCCGGATAATGGCAACTCTTAATACCTTAAGAGGCCCCATAGCACACTGCGGAATATTAGCTCCTGACGAAATAGATCGCCTGAAACTTAGCGTGAAAGATTGGTCCAGGCAGCTTTCCGGCCAAACATAATTCCATAATAATGGAACCTACTCCTCTCGGCCTCGCCCGACCGAGTCAGAAGCTCAGGCCAGAATGGTGCAGCACCTGACCGAAATGACCACGCCGGGGTAGCCCGCCGCCAGCCGCCTGTTCAACTGAGCGGCCGATCCATGAAACCCGTCATTCCGGGCGGAGCGAAGCGGAGACCCCGAATCCGGGAAAAGCGCAGTGCAGCTTTCGGCGCCCTCACCCTAGATTTCGCTTTCGTGGGAGCGACGATGGCTCATTGAGCAGCAATGCTTGTCCGTTTCCGACATCGCCGTCCTGTTCCCGACTGGCGGCTTTCCGCGACATCCGGGTGTCGCAAATCGCCGCCGCGTTTGTCCGTTTCGGACAAGTAGCCCGCGGCGTTTCGCCGCAAGCTGCGTATTCGAAAAAGCGAAAACGAACAGGCCTGCAGGGGCGAGACGGCTTTCACCGGGGGGATAGGTAGGGGCATTGGCATCGCGCGCTGAGCCGCAGACCAGCAAGACACGCATCCGTGTCCAGGCCGTATCGAAAGTCTTTTCCGACCAGCCGCAGAAGGCGCTGGCCATGCTGGCGGCCGGCGAGACCAAGGACGCCATCCTGGAAAAACTCGGCACCGTCGTCGGGCTGAACCGGGTGTCGTTCGATGTCGCCGAGGGTGAGATCCTCGTCGTCATGGGCCTGTCGGGTTCAGGCAAGTCGACGATGCTTCGCTGCATCAACCGCCTGGTCGACCCCTCCGACGGTGCGATCGTGGTCGACGGCACCGACATCACCCGGCTGAACCAGAAGGACCTGCTGGAATTCCGCCGGCACAAGTTCGGCATGGTGTTCCAGCATTTCGCGCTGTTTCCCAACCGCACCATCCTCGGCAACGTCGAATACGGCCTGGAAATCCAGAACGTGCCGAAGGCCGAGCGCACCGAAAAGGCACTGGCGGCCATCGAGGTCGTCGGCCTGAAGGGCTGGGGCGAGAAATACCCCAACCAGCTGTCGGGCGGCATGCAGCAGCGCGCCGGCCTTGCCCGCGCGCTGGCCGTCGACGCCGACATCCTGCTGATGGACGAGGCATTCTCGGCGCTCGACCCGCTGATCCGCCGCGACATGCAGGGCGAGCTGCGCCAGCTGCAGCGCAAACTGGGCAAGACCATCGTCTTCGTCAGCCACGATCTCGACGAAGCCATCGCGCTCGGCGGCCGCATCGTGCTGATGAAGGACGGGGCCATCGTCCAGATCGGCGGCCCGGAAGAAATCCTGCTGGCGCCGGCCACCGACTATGTCCGCCGCTTCGTCGAGCATATCGACGTCTCCTCGGTGCTGACCGCCGAGCGGCTGGCCGATCGCGGCGTCGCGGTGCTGCGCGCCGGCCACAGCGCGGCCGAGGCGCGGCTGGCCATCGGCAACTGCCAGCAGACCAGCTGGTACGTCACCGACGACGCCGGCCGGCTGATCGGCCAGGCGACGCGCGAGCAGGTCGAGCGCTGCACCTCGACGATCGGCGCGGTCATGCACACCGCCTGCGACCGCATCGCTGCCTCGGCGACGCTGCGCCAGGCCTTCGCCCGGCTCGCCGCCGACCGCGACGGGGTCGCCGTGGTCGACGACCAGGGCCGCCTGATCGGCACCATCACCCATCGCGGCGCCGCGCGCGCCCTGGCCCGCGACGCAGCGCCCGCAGAGGAGGCCCGGCATGAACTGGTCCATCCCAAAATTTCCGCTTGATGAGCTCTGCGACCAGGCGCTGACCTGGCTGACCGTCCATCTGTCGGGCGTGACGCTGGCGGTGGCCGGGGTCATTGCCAACTGGATCGAGGTGTCGACCGCCGCGCTGTCGGCGGTGCCGCCGCCGATCACCATCGTCGTGCTGGCCGGCATCTGCTGGCGCATCGCCGGCATCCGGCCGGGCATCATGGCGGCGGCCGGATTGGCTTTCCTGTGGAACCTGCGGCTGTGGGTGCCAACGGTGGAGACGATGATCCTGGTGACGCTCGCCACCACCGCGGCGCTGATCATCGGCGTGCCGCTCGGCATCGCCTGCGCGCTGTCCAGGCGCGTCTGGCGCACGGTCGGCCCGCTCCTCGACATGATGCAGACGATGCCGAGCTTCATCTACCTGATCCCGGCCATTCCGTTCTTCGGCCTGGGGCCCGTCTCGGCCTGCTTTGCCACCATCATCTTCTCGATGCCGCCGGTGATCCGGCTGACCGCGCTCGGCATCATGCAGGTGCCGCGCGAGCTGATCGAGGCATCCGAGGCGTTCGGCTCGACGCCGATGCAGAAACTGTTCAAGGTCCAGCTGCCGCTGGCGGTGCCGACCATCATGGCCGGCGTCAACCAGACGATCATGCTGGCCCTGTCGATGGTGGTGATCGCCGCGATGATCGGCGCCGGCGGCCTGGGCCGCGAAGTCTGGCGCTCGATCCAGCGGCTGGAGGCCGGCGCCGGTTTCGAGGCCGGCATCGCCATCGTCATCGTCGCCGTCATCCTCGACCGCGTCACCCAGAAGCTTGCCCAGCGGCTGCGGCCGACGGGCCAGGCCGCCCATTAATCAATCACCAGCAAACGTCTGACAGAGGGGCATGAACATCATGATGTATCGCAGGTTCTTCCTCGGCGCGATGGCCGCCGTCGCCGCCGTGGCGCTCACCGCCGGCAATGCCGAGGCGCAGGGCAAGAAGGTCAAGCTGGCCTATGTCGAATGGTCGGATGCCGTGGTCGCCACCAACGTGCTGAAGATCGCGCTGGAGAAGAAGGGTTACGAGGTCACCATCGTCCCGCTCGCCGCCGCCGCGATGTGGCAGGCGGTCGCCACCAACCAGGCCGACGCGATGGTCGCCGCCTGGCTGCCGGCGACGCATGCCTCGTATTACGAGCGGCTGAAGGACCAGGTCGACCTGATCGGTCCGAACGTCACCGGCGCCAAGATCGGCTGGGCGGTGCCCAAGACCTCGACCCTGACCTCGATCGAGGATCTCAAGACCAAGGGCAACCTGGTCGGCAACAAGATCATCGGCATCGATCCCGGCGCCGGGCTGATGAAGGCGTCCGACAAGGCGATCCAGACCTACGGCCTGCCCGTCCGCCTGGTCGACGGCACCGACGCGACGATGACCGCGGCGCTCAAGGACGCCATGGACAAGAAGCAGGACATCGTCGTCACCACCTGGACCCCGCATTGGATGTTCGGCCGCTGGGAGCTCAAGTACCTCGAGGATCCCAAGGGCGTGTTCGGCGGCGAGGAAACCGTCAACACCGTCGCCCGCAAGGGCCTGAAGGCCGACATGCCGGAAGTGCACGCGATCCTCTCCAAGTTCAAGCTGTCGCTCGACGACGAGCAGAAGGTGATGCTGTGGAACGAGGAGAAGGGCGCCAAGCCCGCCGAGACCGCGGCCAAGTGGGTCGCCGAGAATCCGGCCAAGGTCGACGCCTGGATCAAGTAACAGGTATCTGATCCTACCCCGGGGGGGGGGGGGGGCCCGGGGCGCGC
>JAEYTW010000061.1 GCA_023433835.1 Pseudomonadota bacterium
GCGCGCCCCCCCGCGGCGCGCTGGGGGGGGGGGGGCCGCCCGCCGCGCCTCACAATGGAGCATCAGCGCCAGCAGGCCGCGCGCCTCGGCGCTGGCCGGCAGCAGGCTGGCCGCGACCCGGGCCAGCCAGATCGCCTCCTCGGCCAGGCCCTTGCGACGCGGATCGGCCTCGTGCACGTCCTCCCACCCGGTGCCGTAGGCGGCATAGATCGCCGACAGCACGGCATCGAGGCGGGCGGGCAATGCCTCGGGCCCGGGCACGGCGAAGGGGATGCCGGCATCGCGGATCTTGGCCTTGGCCCTGACCAGGCGCTGGCCCATCGCCGCCGGCGAGGTCAGGAAGCAGGCCGCGATCCGCCGGGCGTCGAGGCCCAGCACGGTCTGCAGCATCAGCGGCGCCTGCACCGCCTGATCAATCGCCGGATGGGCGCAGATGAACAGCAGGGCCAGCCGTTCGTCGGGGATCTCGGCCCCCTGGTCGTGTTCCGGCACCAGCAGTTCCAGCGTGGCCCGGCCGGCATCGACCACCTTGGCATGGCGGGCGACATGGCCGAGCGTCCGGCGCGCCGTGGTGACCAGCCAGGCTTCCGGCCGGTCGGGCACGCCGCGTTCGGGCCAGGTCTGCAGCGCGATGCGAAAGGCCTCGGCCAGCGCATCCTCGGCGGCCGCGACGTCGCGCGTCCGGGCGCTGAGGATTGCCACCAGCTTGCCATAGCAGTGGCGCGCCGCCCGCGCGGCCGGGCGGCGCGCCAGGACTTCCGTCACCCCTGCGGCATCGGCGGCATCACCGGCCGGATCTCGACCGAGCCGTCCGAGGCCGCCGGGCTGCGCGCCGCCCATTCCAGCGCCTGATCGAGGTCGGGCACCTCGATGATGAAATAGCCGCCCAGCTGTTCCTTGGTATCGGCATAGGGGCCGTCCTCCACCTGGCGGGCGCCGTCGCGCACGCGGACCACGGTGGCGGTATCGGGCGGCTGCAGCCCATTGCCCGACCGCACGACGCCGGAACCGCGCAGCGCGCCGATATAGGCCGCCCAGGCGCCCCAGCGCGCACTGTCCTTGTCCCATTCGGGATTCGGCCCGCCCGCATGCCGGCGATTGCCGAAATTCGACTGGTCTTCGCGGAAGATGAGCATGTATTCCATCGTAGCCCCCTTGAGGTGCCGTTCCAGAAGACCACGGCGCCGGGCCGCGGTCGAGGCGGCCGTCACGGCCTCCCTGCAGCCATGAGCCGCCGATGGGGCGCCATTCGACAGGCTGGCCAAAAAAAATCCGGCGCGCCATGCTTCGCCACGTTTTTGTCCCGGTCGCCCGCTAGCGTGGCCGTCCATATCCGGAGGGTTTGAACGCCATGATCCGCCTGTTTCGCCCGGCCCTGCTCGCGCTGGCTCTGACGGTTGCCGCGCCCTTGCTGGCCGTGGCCGCCCCGGCCCGCATCCTGATGCTCGGCGATTCGATAACCGCGGGTTACGGCCTGGCGCCCGAGGATGCCCTGCCCCGCCAGTTGCAGGACCGGCTGCGCAAGGATGGGTTCGAGGCGACCGTGCTGGATGCCGGCGTTTCCGGCGATACCACGGCCGGCGGACGTTCGCGGCTCGCCTGGTCGCTGGCCGACAAGCCGACCCATGTGATCGTGGCGCTCGGCGGCAACGATCTTTTGCGGGCGATCGATCCGAAGGATACCCGCGCCAATCTCGACACGATCCTGGCCGAATTGAAAAACCGCAGCATCCCGACGATGTTGGTCGGCATGATGGCGCCGGCAAATCTGGGCCGCGGCTATGCCGCGGAATTCGACCCGATCTACCCCGAGCTCGCCAAGAAATATGGCGTCAAGCTCTACCCCTTCCTGCTCGACGGGGTTGCGCTCGATGCCAAACTCAATCAACAAGATGGCATCCACCCCAACGCCCAGGGGGTCAAGGTGATCATCGACCGCCTGGCCCCGCAAGTGGAGACGCTGATCCGTGATTGACCGCCGCGCTTTTAGCCTTGCCGCCTTCGGCCTTGTCCTGACCCTTGCCGCCTGCGGCGGCGACGACGTCTGCGACGAGTGCAAGCCGCGGCTGAGCGGCCCGCAGGAGCTGACCGGCACGGTCGCCTGGCCCTCGACGCCAGAGTTGCCGCCCGATGCCGAACTGTCGATTGAACTGGTCCGCGTCCAGGGCTCGGGCTCGATGAACAGCGTGGTGGTCCGGACCAAGATGGCCGCCGCCGACGCCCGGCAGCCCGCGCCGTTCAAGCTGAGCTACAGCGGCGGCTCGATCGACCCGAACACGCTCTATTACGTCATCGGCCGCATCAAGAAGGGCGACCAGCTCCTGATGATCAACGACCGCGGCTACGGCCTGCCGGAGAACGGTACCGGCCCGCTCGACATGACGCTGGTACCGGTGCCCAAACAGGTCGGCAAGAATTAAGGCACCATCCTTATGGAAGTTTACGGAACCTTCCAATATCGATCATGATGCTGGAACTTCGCGGAGCCGGGCTATCCAACGTGCAAAGACGGGACATTCCTGTTCTATGCGATCCAAGCCAATCTCGCGAGCCGCAAGCGGACCATGACGAACCTTGTGGTAACCAGGATTTTTCAGATGTCGCGCAAGGTGTGCTTCCGGCTTAGTCTCGGGCCGGCCGTTTATGTGCTCAGGATCAGCGGCCGCGTTGCGGACCGTTCTTAGCCGATCCTTCGCCGCTGCCCAGCCACCTTCGATCGAAGTCAGCGCTTCGACGTCGCTGAAGAGCAAGGCTTCAAACTCATGCGGCTGGATATGCGGAATGAATCGTTCAGGACGACACGCGGATTTAGCAACGACATCTGCGTGTAACGCCGCAGTCAGGGCTGCCACTCGGGCGCCCAGTGTAGTCTCACGAGCCGCGTCGGCAAAACCGGGAAACGCTGCGTCGAGTTTATAGAGGTCGAACATTGTCGTGACGATCGGAGCATTGCGCTGGCGTAACGTGTTGCGCAAATGAAGCGAGACTCGATCGTATTTGAGCGCACCGCCTCTATGGCCCGGCGAGGTTTGGATCATCTGACTTTCGAGAAAGAGGCCGCGCTCGGAAAACGGAGGAGAAAGCACGTCGCGAACAAAGGTTTCCTCGGTCTGCCCTTCACAGACCACGACAACTCGTGTCATCGCGTTGGCCTACCGCCCAATATATTTCGTTTCCACAACTCACCCAGAGTATATTCCTGCAACCACTCATCAAGTCCTTCTTGATTAAGGCGACTGAATGTAGATGCACCATTATGAAGTTCAACGATAACGACGTCCTCTGGTACAAAAGCATTCAACAATTCTACAGATTGAGTAGAGACAAAAACCTGATGTGTCTCAGCAACCTCCCTTATCATTTCTGCTAATAGATTTATCGCATAGGGATGAAGGCCAAGTTCGGGTTCATCAATAATAACCATATCTCCGACTTTATGACGGGGCTGTAATAACAAGGTCGTCAAGCAAATAAAACGTAAAGTACCATCAGAAAGCAAATGTGCCCGACGGGGCGTATCAGGATCACCCTGTTCGGTCCACTCCAACTCAACAATATCAGGGAGAGGATCGCGAATAACAAAATCTCCAAAGAAAGGAGCTGCTAGTCGTATTGTATCGACAATTCTAGTGTAATATCTCGGAAATTTTTTATAAATATCAGCAATACAAGCTGCCAAATTCGACGCGTCTTGCTTCAAAAGCAAATTGTCATTTTTTGCATGTGGCTGCTTAACTTTAGCGTCATCGCTAGTGTCATGAAAATGATAGACACGCCAAGTTTTAAGCGCAGGCCTTACATAATTACTTACATTAGTGTAACTATTACGTAACTTTGCCTCATCGTGAGATGAGCCTAAATTTTCTGTGTATGTTCTATAATCTCCATTAAACCATGTCTGCTCTCGACGAAATATCAACCTGTTATCGACAGTCGGCACCAAGGTAACTAGATAGCCATTCACGCCAAAATAGAATTCCAGGTCCATTTTGGACGTCCGCTTGCGGCCACCATGCAAAAGCGCGTCGGGACCACCCCGCTTTTGCACATATTCCTGTAAATTACCGTCCGCAAGAGCGGCAAGCAGCCGAAATACACTGATTAGATTGCTCTTGCCTGCACCGTTGGCGCCGATCAGGACATTCAGATTTCGTAGCTCGAAGTTCTCGAGCGTCAGGATAGATTTGTATCCCCGCAGGGTGATCTTCTTCAGCTTCATGCGGGTCTTTTTACCACTCTTCAGGCCAATCCCATTAAGAAAACGCCCCAGTGGTTTCCCACCGGGGCGCCATGTCTCGCGGGCAATCTGGCGGTCGCGTCAATACATGTGCTGGCCGCCGTTGATCGACAGGGTCGAGCCGGTGACGAAACCGGCGTCGTCGGCCACGAGGAACAACACGCCGCGCGCGATCTCGTCGGCCTTGCCCAGGCGGCCGACCGGGATCTTGGCGATGATCTTGTCCAGCACCGGCTTCGGCACGGCCGCGACCATGTCGGTGTCGATGTAGCCCGGCGCGATGGCGTTGCAGGTCACGTTCTTCGCCGCGCCCTCCTGGGCCAGCGCCTTGGTGAAGCCGTGGATGCCCGACTTGGCCGCGGCGTAGTTGACCTGGCCGTACTGGCCGGCCTGGCCGTTGATCGAGCCGATATTGACGATGCGGCCGAAATTCCTTTCGCGCATGCCGTCGATGACGACGCGGGCCATGTTGAAGCAGCCGCCGAGGTTGGTATCCATCACCTCCTGCCACTGGCCGGGCGACATCTTGTGGATCGTCGTATCCCGCGTGATGCCCGCGTTGTTGACGACGATGTCGACGGGGCCGAGGTCCTTGGTCACCTGCTCGACGCCGGCCTTGCAGGCCTCATAGTCGGCCACCGACCATTTGTAGGCGGGAATGCCGGTCTGCTCGGAGAAGGCCTTGGCCGCCTCGTCGTTGCCGGCATAGTTGGCGGCCACCTTGTAGCCGTGAACCTTGAGCTGGATCGAGATGGCGGCACCGATCCCTCGGGTACCGCCGGTAACGATGGCAACACGGCTCATTCTTGTACTCTCCCTATTTTGTTTAACTTCCCAGGCGTGAAATTTCTTAGCCAGCCTCAGTCGCGGGCAAGCGTCATGGCGATGCCCATGCCGCCGCCGATGCAGAGCGTGGCCAGGCCCTTCTTGGCATCGCGCTTCTGCATCTCGAACAGGAGCGTGCAGAGGACACGCGCCCCCGAGGCGCCGATCGGATGGCCGATCGCGATGGCGCCGCCGTTGACGTTGACCTTCGCGGTATCCCAGCCGAGGTCCTTGTTGACCGCGCAGGCCTGGGCGGCGAAGGCTTCGTTGGCTTCGATCAGGTCGAGATCGGCGGCCTTCCAGCCGGCACGCTCCAGCGCCGCGCGGCTCGCCGGGATCGGGCCCGACCCCATGATCGCCGGATCGACGCCGGCCTGCGCCCAGGACGCGATGCGGGCCAGCGGGGTGATGCCGCGGCGCTGGGCCTCGGCCGCCGTCATCAGCACCACGGCAGCCGCGCCGTCGTTGATGCCGGACGCATTGCCCGCGGTGACCGTGCCGTCCTTCTGGAAGGCCGGGCGCAGCTTCTGCATGGTCTCGATGGTGGCGTCGTGGCGGATGTATTCGTCGTCGGCGACGATCACGTCGCCCTTGCGGCCTTTGATGGTGACCGGAACGATCTCGTCCTTGAACTTGCCCGCCTTCTGCGCGGCCGACGCCTTCTGCTGGCTGGCCAGCGCGAATTCATCGTGCTGGTCGCGGGTGATGTGGCACTTGGCCGCGACGTTCTCGGCGGTGTTGCCCATGTGGTAGCCGTTGAAGGCGTCCCACAGGCCATCCTTGATCATGGTGTCGACCATCTCGGCCGCGCCCATCTTGACGCCGCCCCGCAGGTACATCGCATGCGGCGCCTGGCTCATGCTTTCCTGGCCGCCGGCGACGACGATCGAGGAATCGCCGTTCTTGACCGCCTGGTAGCCGAGCGCGACCGCGCGCAGGCCCGAGCCGCACAGCATGTTGACGCCCCAGGCCGGAATCTCGACCGGCAGGCCGGCGTTGATCGAGGCCTGGCGGGCCGGGTTCTGGCCCTGCGCCGCCTGCAGGATCTGGCCCATGATGACCTCGCTCACCTCGGCCGGCGCCACGCCGCCGCGGCGCAGCGCCTCGGTGATCGCCACCTGCCCGAGATAGTGGGCAGGAACGCCCCCGAAGGCACCGTTGAACGAACCTACGGGCGTACGCGCGGCGGCGGCGATGACAATATCGGTCATGTGGAGGACTCCTGCTTGGCGGTTCGAGTGGGGCGCTTGGGGCGCTTGTTGTTTGCTTGTGATCTCCCGGCGCCACGATAGCGACCGGCCGGGGGGGCGGACAAGGGAAGATTTTGCACTGCGGCATGACGCCCCAACCAGTCGGCCAGCGGCTGCCACAGCTGGGCCTGCGCCCGGCTGCCGACCACCATGCCGATATGGCCGAGCGGCGGCGCGATCTCGGTCACCGCCACGCCGCCCTCGGC
>JAEYTW010000066.1 GCA_023433835.1 Pseudomonadota bacterium
GGCGGGCGGCCGCTGCCGCGCCGTGGCCCTCGACCCTGCCGGCCTGATCGCCAAGGCCGAGGCCTTGGCGGCAAGCCTGAAGCTCGGCGACGACGACCTGCATGCCCTGGCCCAGGTTCCACCGGCCCACGTGGCCGAGCGCGTCGCCACCGCCACGCTGCATCTGCGCCATGGCGGCACGCTCTTCTTCCCCGAGCGTGTCGACACCGTCGGCGCCGATATCGAGGAGGCGCGGCCGCGCCAGCTGACCGCCCTGCCCTGGCAGGTCGATGGGCTGCATCGCGCCCTGCTCGCCCGCGTTCCGGCCGGCCGTGCGCTCGACGGCTCGGGGTGGTTCGCCAAGCGCGCCCTGCGCCGCCATCTCGGACTGTCGTCGGTCGAACGGCTGCTGGTCCACGGCGGCAACCCGGGTACCGCGGCCGAGCGCTTCTTCGGCGCCATCGATCTCGATGTCGTCACCGGCTACGGCGTCGCCGAGGGCGCCGGCTGGAGCCTGATCCGCCGTGCGGGTCAGGGCTGGACGCCGCTTGCCGGCACCGCGGCGACCGATATCGGCGGCGAACTGGTGCTGGAGGAAGGCGGCCGGCGCCTTGCCACCGGCGATCGCGCCGTCTCCGGCGGCCCGGCCGGCCGGCTCGATGCCAGCGAGATCGAGGCACGGCTGCAGGCCAGTCCGTTGATCGCGCGCGCGGTGATCATCGGCGGCATCGCCGCGATCGAGGCCGATGCCCGCGCCGCGGGCGCCTGGGCCCATGCGCAGGGCCATGGCTATACCACCTATCGCTCGCTGGTCACCCTGCCGGCGGTGGCCGAGATGCTGCGCGCCGAGGCCGCCAGCCGGGCCGGCATCGCGCTGGCCGGCTTCGTCGTGCTGGCCGAACCGCTGGCCCGCGCCGACGGCACCCTGACCGCCTCGGCCACGATCCGCCGGGATGCCGTCGCCGCCCTGATCCACGCCCATGAGAGGGTTTGAGCGCCATGCAGTATTTCGCTGACCTCGTCATCTCGGGGCTTGCCATCGGCGCCATCTACGGCCTGATCGGCATGGGCTATGCCTGCATCTACAAGGCGACCGGCGTCGTGAACTTTGCCCAGGGCGAGGTGATGATGCTGATCACCTATGTCACCGCCTCGCTGCTCACCCTCACCACCTGGCCGTTCTGGATGGGCCTGGTGCTGGCGCCGATCGTGGGCATCGCCGTCGGCATCGTGGTCGAGCGCGTGGTGATCCGGCCGATGATCGGCCGGCCGTCCTTTGCCATCGTCATGGTCACGATCGGGCTGGCGGTGCTGATGCGCTCGCTGATCGTGCTGTTCTGGGGGTCGGAGCCGCGCGAGTTTCCCGGCCGCGGCTCGGAAGACGTGATCCAGGTGCTCGGCATCGGCCTCTATCCGGTGCAGGTGCTGGCCTTCCTGATCTTCATTTCGGCAGCTGCCGCGGCCTGGGCGTTCCTGCGCTATTCGCGCCTCGGCATCGCCATGCGCGCCACGGCCTTGAGCGAACAGATCGCGATGCTGATGGGCGTCGACGTCCGCCGCATCTCCGGCCTCAGCTGGGCCGGTGCTGCCGCCCTGTCGGGCCTGGCCGGCGTGCTCTTCGCCTCGGCGGCCTATGTCGGGCCCGACCTGTTCGCGGTCGGCCTGAAGGCGTTCCCGGCGACGATCCTCGGCGGCCTCGACGCCGTCACCGGATCGGCCTTCGGCGGCCTGCTGATCGGCGTCACCGAGAACCTGGTCGGCGGCTATGTCGACAGCTCGCTGAAGGAGATCGCCGGCTTCGTCGTCATCATCTTCATCCTGATGCTGCGCCCGAACGGCTTGTTCGGCGACCGCGACGTGGAGCGCGTCTGATGCAGGCCGTAACCTTCCCCCGCACCCATGCCGACCTGACCCGCCTGGTCGGCGGCGGCCGCCAATGGGCGCTGATCGCGGCCGGCCTCATCGTCGCCGCCGCCCTGCCCTATGCCGTCAATTCCTATGTGCTCGGTTACGCCACGCTGGTGCTGATCACCGCGGTCGGCGCCGTCGGCTTCAACATCCTGGTCGGCTGGACCGGCCTGGTCTCGCTCGGCTATGCCGGCTTCCTTGCCGTCGGCGCCTACACGGCGGGCTTCCTGATGTCGAAATGGGGCTGGTCTGTGCTGGCGGCGCTGCCCGCCGCCGGCGTGGTCTGCGGCCTGGTCAGCCTGCTGGTCGGCATTCCGTCGCTGCGGCTGAAGGGCCTCTATCTCGCCATCACCACGCTGGCCTTCTCGGTCATCACCAACCACCTGATCCTGCTGGCCAAGCCGATCACCGGCGGGTCGGCCGGGCTGCGCGTGCCGCGGCCGGTCGTGTTCGGCATGGACATGACCTCGGACCGCGCGCTCTACCTGATCTGCCTCGTCGTCCTCGTGCTGGCCGTGATCTTCGCCTTCAACATCCGGCGCAGCTATGTCGGCCGCGCGCTGTTCGCGATCCGCGACTACGAGGTCGCCGCCCGCGTGCTGGGCGTCAACGTCGTCGCCTACAAGCTGCTCTCGTTCGCCCTGTCCTCGGCCGTCATCGGCATCGCCGGCGGGCTGTTCGCCATGCATCTGCGCTATCTCAACGTCGAAAGCTTCGAGCTGATCCTGTCGATCGAGGCGGTCTCGATCGTCATCGTCGGGGGCCTCGGCTCGGTCGCCGGCGCCATCCTCGGCTCAGGCTTCATGGTGCTGCTGCCCGAGATGACGCGGCTCGCCTTCAGTGCGGCGGGCGGCTCGCTCGGCGGCGTGTTCTCGTCGAACGCGCAGGAGGTGAAGGGCGTCATCTTCGGCCTCGTCATCATCCTGTTCCTGCGCTTTGCCCCGGCCGGCCTGGTCGGCGCCTTCAGCCGCCTCGGCGCCCGGATCCGGCGCTGGCCGCTGGCCTATTGATCATCACCATAACCCTGGGGGAGGAACCCAAATGACCCGCAAACTCATGCTTCTGTCGGCCACCATCGCCGCCATCACCCTGGCCGGCGCCGCGCAGGCCGCCGAACCCGGCGTCACCGCGACCGAGGTCAAGCTGGGCGGCTCGACCGCCCTGACCGGCCCGGGCGCGCTGGTCGGCATCGCCCACGACCTCGGCGAGAAGGTCGCCGCGGCCGAGATCAACGATGCGGGCGGCATCAACGGCCGCAAGCTCGTCCGCTTCTTCGAGGATGACGGCTACGTCCCCTCGCGCACCGTGCAGGCCATGCGCAAGCTGGTCGAGATCGACGAAGTGCTGGGCATCACCGCCTCGTCGGGCACCGCCTCGACCATCGCCGCCCTGCCGCTGGCCGAGGAGAAGGGCGTGCCGATGCTGCAGACCGCGGCGCAGAACACGGTGATGTTCAACCCGCCGCACAAGAACCTGTTCGGCGTCGGCCGCTCCTACGGCCCCGGCACCACCGAGTTCGTCCAGTTCCTCGCCGGCCGCACCGACAAGTCGGCCAAGTGGATCGCCGTCGTGCAGGACGACGATTACGGCGACGACGTGCAGAGCGGCTATGAGAAGGCGGTCAAGGATCTCGGCCTGACCTCGGTCGGCGTGCTGCGCTACAAGCGCGGCCAGAAGGAATTCTCGGCCGAGATCGTCAAGGCCAAGCAGCTCGGCGCCACGATGATCGTGTCGGGCGCGATCATCGGCGAGAACGTCGCCATGGCCAAGGAGATCAAGCGCATCGGCCTGAACGCCACGCTGGCGATCCTGTGGTCGGGCCGCATCCCCCAGCTGATCGACCTGATGGGCGAGGCCGGCAACGGCGTGATCGCCGCCGACTATGTCGGGGAATTCTCCGATCCGGCCGGCCAGGCCTTCATGGCCAAAGCCAGGAAGTACCTGAGCGCCGACGAACTGACCAAGCTGAACCGCTACAGCCTGACCGGCTATGTCGGCATCCTCCTGATGGCCGACGCCATCAAGCGCTGCGGCGGGGAAGTCAGCCGCGCCTGCGTCATCGCCAAGCTCGAGACCACCAAGGACGTGCAGACCAACGGCCTGACCTCGCCGATCAACCTGTCGGCCGACAACCACGTCGCGGAACTCAAGCTCAGCTACACCATCGCCGACTTCGCCAAGAAGGAATGGGTGCCGCTGGCCAAGTAATGCCTCCCCTGGCGGGGGGGGGGGGGGGCGCGG
>JAEYTW010000077.1 GCA_023433835.1 Pseudomonadota bacterium
GCGCACCACCGCCCCGATCCGGTAGCTGGCGCGCGACGGCGCATCGGCCGGTGCGGGCGGGCTGACGATACCGACATTGTGCCCGCCGCTGGCCAGCACGAAGGTGACGTCGGACTGGCTCAGCCAGGTCAGCTTGTAGACCGACTTCCACGGCGCGATATGATCGCGCTCGGTACCCACCAGGAACATCGGCACATCGATGTCGGCCAGCAGCACCGGCTTGCCGCCAACCGCATAGCGTCCCTCGGCCAGATCGTTGTCGAGAAACAGCCGGCGCAGGTATTCCGCATGCATGCGAAACGGCATGCGGGTCGCATCGGCGTTCCAGGCGGTCAGGTCCGTCAGCCCGGCGCGGTCGCCCAGCAGGTACTGGCGGATCATGCGCGACCAGACGAGGTCGTTGGACCGCAGCAACTGGAATGCCCCGGCCATCTGGGTGGTATCGAGATAGCCGCGATCCCACATCATGTCCTCCAGCCACGTCACCTGGCTGTGGTTGATGAACAGCATCAGCTCGCCCGCCTCGGTGAAGTCGACCTGGGCCGCCAGCATCGACAACGTGCGGAACGGCGATCGCCGCAGCGCGGCGAGATGGGCGGCGGCGATGCTCAGCAGCGTCCCGCCGAGGCAGTAGCCGACGCCATGCACCGCCATGCCGGGCAGGATCCCGGCTATGGCCTCGAGCGCCGCGAGCGGCCCGAGCCGCAGGTAGTCTTCCATGCCGAGGTCGCGATCGCTTTCGTCGGGGTTGCGCCACGAAATCATGAAGACCGTATGACCGCGGCCGACCAGATATCGCACCAGGCTGTTCGCCGGCGACAGGTCGAGGATGTAGTATTTCATGATCCAGGCGGGCACGACCAGGATGGGTTCGGGAAAGGCGGTCGCCGTGGACGGCGCATACTGGATCAGCTCGATCAGCCGGTTGCGATAGACCACCTTGCCCGGCGTCGCCGCCACCTCATGCCCGGGCCGGAAACCCGCGTCGGCCGTGGCCGGCCTGCCCAGCAGCAGTCGCCAGGCATCCTCCATCGCATTCTGCCAGCCGTGGCGGAGGTTCTGCCCGCCGGTCCGGGCGGTGACGCGCAGCACTTCCGGATTGGTCCAGGGGAAGTTCGCGGGGCATACCGCATCGAGAATCTGGCGCGCGGCAAAGCGGACGATATCGGCATGGCGCGGATCCACGCCGCGCACGCCGGTCGTGGCGTTGTGCCACCATTGCTGGGTGAACAGGAATGATTGCCACAGCAGGCTGAATGGCGGGCGCTGCCAGTCCGGCGCATCGAACCGATGATCGCCGGCCAGCGGCGAAATGGCCGGCGGGGTGTCCGGAACCAGCGGCGACTGGGCCGCGAAGTGAAGCAGGCGTATCCACTTGCGATAGGCCTTGCGCACCAGATCCGCCTGCTTGGCGGGCGCGTTGGCAAGATGGATACCCCAGTCCGACCATGCTTCCAGCAACGCCGCCGGCGACAGGCCGCCGGTGAACTGGCTTTGCCAGGCGTGGATCTGCCGATCGATGGCGAAGCTCTCTTCATCGGCAGGGTGATCGTCGGGGCCCGACGGCCCCGACGGTATCGGCTCGGCGGTTTCCACCGGCCCGGCTCAGGTCTCCTTGCGCGGCGCGGGCGGTTTGGCCGCCGGCCAGAAGGGAAACGACCCCGCGGCGATCTGCGCCAGCCGCTGGCCTTCCTCGAAATAATCCTGCGTCGCCGTCATCGCCCAGTTGCGCTGGACATCGACGATCTCGGCGAGCGTCGTACAGTCGCTGATCGCCGCACCGAATTTCTCGTCGGCCCGCAGCCGCTGGTCGTAGAAGCGCAGGATTTCGTTGCGCCAGTCGCTGCAGGCCTGAACGCAGGCCTGCCCGGATTGCATGAGCCCGTCGAACGCCGGGCCGTTGGTCATCATCGCCGTCACGAACGGGAAGCCGGTGTCGGCGGCGTCTTTCTTGGTCTGATGGTTTGCCACGTACGATCTCCTGTGAAATTGCCGGTGCCGGCAGGATCAACTATCGAGGGGTATCGCGCAGGCAGCCTTGATCATGATCAACCCCCCGCCGCTTTGCCGGCCCTTCGCCGGTAAAAGCGCAGGAAAGACCTCTTGGCGAGCTGGGCGAGAACCAGATAGCACACGCTCAGCCCGGCGAGCGCCGCAAAGAAATCGAGTGGCAGGGGGACGAGCCCGAACCAGGCCCCGACCGGCAGATACGGCAGCAGGCCTGCCAGCACGACGGCGCCCAGCGCGGTTGCGGCGAGCAATGGATGCGGCCTGGCGCGCAGCGGGTTGCCGCCGGTGCGGATGACGAAGATGACCAGTACCTGGGTCGCCAGCGATTCCACGAACCACCCGGTCTGGAACTGCGCCATGCCGGCCCGGAAAACCCAGAGCAGGATGCCGAAGGTCAGCAGATCGAACAACGAACTGAGCAGGCCGAGAGCGAGCATGAAACCGCGAACGAAACCGATATCCCAACGCTGCGGCGCGGAAAGCGCGGCCGCATCGACCTCGTCGACCGGGATCGGCACCTGCGAGACATCGTAGAGCAGGTTGTTCAGCAACACCTGGATCGGCTGCATCGGCAGGAACGGCAGCAGCAGCGAGGCTGCCGCCATCGAGCACATGTTGCCGAAGTTCGAGCTGGTCCCCATCATCACGTATTTCATGATGTTGGCGTAGGTTCGCCGCCCTTCGCGCACGCCCGTCTCGATCACGCCGAGATCACGTTCCAGCAGGATCAGGTCGGCCGCGTCCTTGGCGACGTCGACCGCACTGTCGACCGAGATGCCGACATCGGCGGCATGAAGGGAGGGCGCGTCGTTGATGCCGTCGCCGAGATAGCCGACCGTATGGCCGCGCCGCTTCAGCGCCAGGATGATCCGGTGCTTCTGCGCCGGGGTGACCCGGCAGAACAGATCGACGCGCTCGACGCGGGCCAGCAGGGCTTCGTCGCTCAGCCCCTCCAGCTCGGCGCCGGTCAGCATCGCGTCCACGCCGATGCCGATCTCGGCACAGACATGCCGGGCGACGAATTCGTTGTCGCCGGTGAGCACCTTGGTAACGACACCCAGCCGGCGCAGATCCCCGATCGCGGCGGCGGCCGAGGCCTTGGGCGGATCGACGAACACGGCAAAGCCGGCGAAGATCAACCCGGCCTCGTCGGCCACGACGGCCTTGGCCTGGTCGGGCGCGGCCGGCCGCCACGCGATGCCGAGCAGCCGGCTGCCCGCCCGGCTCAGCCTCTCGAATGTCGCAAGGGCATCGCCGCGCGCGGCAGCGTCGAGCGGCAGGGTTTTTCCGGCGCCGCCCGCCTCCATGCGATCGCAGAGGACCAGCACGTCTTCCGGCGCGCCCTTGGCGATCAGCAGGCGCTCGCCGTCGCGCTCGACCAGCACGGATACCCGCCGGCGCTCGAAGCCGAACGGGATTTCGTCGATCTTGCGCCAGCCGGCGGCGCCGGGGCAGTCCCGTTCCAGAACGGCCGCGTCGAGCGGGCTGCGCAGGCCGGTCTCGAAGCGGCTGTTGAGCCAGGCCAGTTCGAAGACGCGCGGGCTGTCGCAGCCGTCCGGCCCGACATGGCCCGCCAGGCTGATGCGGGCTTCGGTCAGGGTGCCGGTCTTGTCGGTGCACAGCACATCCATGGCGCCGAGGTCGTGGATTGCCGCCAGCCGCTTGACGATCACCTTGCGGGCCGCCAGGCGGATGGCACCCCGCGCCAGCGTCACCGACAGCACCATCGGCAGCAATTCGGGGGTGAGGCCCACCGCCAGCGCCAGCGCGAACTGGAAGGATTCGAGCATCGGCCGCTGCAGCGCCAGGTTGACCATCAGCACGAACAGTACCAGCGGTACCGTCAGGCGGATTATCATCATCCCGAACTGGTGCACGCCGCGCTCGAGCGCTGCCGGCGGCGCCGCTGTTCTCAGGGTGTCCGCGATCTGGCCGAGTTGCGTGTTCGAGCCGGTTTCGACGACGAACAAGCTCGCCGACCCGCTGATCACCGAGCAGCCGGCAAACGCGGCGCTCGCCTGGCTTCCGGCCGCGTCCCCGATCGCCTGCTTCTCGCCGGGATAGGCCTCGCCGGTCAGGAGCGCTTCGTTGACGAAGAAATCCCGGGCTTCGAGCAGCAGGCCGTCGGCGGGAACGAGGTCGCCGGCGGCCAGCCGCACGATGTCGCCGGGCACGATCTCGGCCACGGGGACCCGCCGTTCCGTGCCGTCGCGCAGGACGAGTTCGTTCAGGCCGACCGACAGCTTCAGCTTTTCGGCCGCCGCGCCCGCCCGATGTTCCTGCACGGTGTCGAGCGTGACGCTCAGGATCACCATGGCGGCGATGATGACGAAACTGGCCTGGTCGCCGGTAATCGCGGACAACACCGCGGCGCCGAGCAGCACCATGACCAGCGGGTTGCGGAATCGGGCGGCGAATTGCCGCAGCAGGGATTGCCGAGATTCCCGGCGGACGAGATTGGGGCCGTTGCGCTCCAGCCGCCGGGCGGCCTCGACGGTGGACAGGCCGCCGGTCCCGCAGTCGAGCTGGCGGCGGGTATCGGCGAGCGACCTGTTCCAGAACGCCTCTCCGGATCTTGGATCGGCCATGACGCCACCTCGTCGTTGCAAGGCGCTTATCATCGGTTGCGGGCAAGGCGGCATTGATCTCGATCAAGGCTTTCGCCCCTCCGCCCGCACTAGATACGTCGGCACACAGCAGGAGCAGCAGGTGATGATCAGGACCATCCTCGTGCCGCTGGCCGGCGATTCCGCCGGCACGCCCGACACGCTGGAAACCGCGGGCAATCTTGCGGGAGTTTTCGGCGCCCATCTCGTCTGCCTTCATGTGCGCACGGACGGGACCGCGTATCTGGAAGGGCTCATCGGGGGGGCCGCGCTGGGCTCGATACCGGCCGAGGAACTGGCCGGGCTGATAGATCGCGACGGCGACAAGCGTTGCCAGGCGGCGCGCGCGCAATTCGACGAATTCTGTGCCCGCCGCGCCATTCCGGTGCTGACCCAGGCCTCGGCCGCGCGCGAAGGCATCTCGGCGGAACTGCAGGTCGAGTATGGTGATCCGGCCGACGCGGTGGCCAGCGCCGGGCGGGTGTGCGACCTGACCGTCATGCGCCGGCCGACCGATACCGGGTTACCGCAGGGCGTCATGCACGCAGCGTTGTTCGAAACCGGGCGCCCGCTGCTGCTGGCGGGTCCGAAACCCACGGCTGCCTATGCCCGGATCGCGATCGGCTGGCGCCCGGGGCCCGAGGCCGCGCGGGCGGTGGCCGCCGCCATGCCGTTCCTGGAGCGGGCGAAGGCGATCGACGTCGTCTGTGTCGATGCCGACGCGGCCCATCGCCTGGATGCCCAGCGGCTGGTGGACAATCTGCGCTGGCGCGGCCTCACGGCCGCAGCGCGGCCCGTCGTGTCCGATGGCGACAGCGAGGGCGAAGCCCTGCTGGCCGCCGTCAGAAGCAGCGACAGCGACCTCCTCGTCATGGGCGGCTTCGGGCACAATCGCTTTCGCCAGTTCGCCATCGGCGGCGTCAGCCGGCATGTTCTCCAGCACAGCGACTGCGCTGTGCTGCTCGCTCACTGAGAGGCGTGGCGATGACCCGATCGGAGGTACCGCCGCCCGGGCAATCGACCGGTGCGCTGGTGCCGGCCCTCGGCCCTGCCCCGCCGCCCGTCCCCGTCAGGGCGGCGAAACCGGAAGGCCGGCCTCGCCGGCGAGCGCGCATCGCCTGGCTCGTCATCGTGCTGGTCGCCCTCGGTGCGGCCGGCTATGGCGCCCGGCTGTGGTGGCTGGCCGAAGCCCGCGCGATCCCGGCGGGAATCGCGGTCGGCAATGGGCGGCTGGAAGCGCAGGAGGTCGACATCGCGACCAAATTCGCCGGCCGGATCGCCGAGGTGCTGGTCGACGAGGGCGACTCGGTCGAGGCCGGGCAGATCGTCGGCCGGATGGACAGCCAGGAATTACTCGCCAGCCTGCGCCAGGCCGAGGCGCGCGTCCAGCAGGCCCGCGAGCAGCAGCGCCTGGCCACGGCCCAGATCGCCGATGCCCAGGCCCGCCGGGGCCTGGCCCGACAGGAACTCGACCGCGCGCAGACATTGCTCGACCGCGGTACGGGCACCCGCCAGCAGGCCGACATGCGGCGGGCGGAGATGACGGCGGCCACGGCGGCCGTTGCCGCCGCCGAGGCCCAGCATGCCAACGCGACCCAGGCGATCGCGGCCGCGCGGGCCGAAGTCGACCGCATTCAGACCAACCTGGACGACGCGACGCTGCGGGCACCGCGCGCCGGCCGGATCCAGTATCGCCTGGCCGAACCGGGCGAGGTGCTGGCCGCCGGCGGACGGATCCTGACCCTGATCGATCTCGACAATGTCTACATGACCTTCTTCCTGCCCGAGCGCGAGGCCGGCCTGCTGGCGATCGGCGCCGAGGCGCGGGTGCTGCTCGATGCCCGCCCCGACCGGCCGCTGCCGGCCCGCATCACCTTCGTCTCGGCCAAGGCGCAGTTCACGCCCAAGGAAGTCGAAACGGCGACCGAACGGCAAAAGCTGATGTTCCGGGTCAAGGCGCGCCTGCTCGACCCCGGCCTGCCGCTGATCAAGCCCGGCCTGCCCGGCCTCGCTTTCGCCCGATACGACGATGCGGTGGCATGGCCGTCGCGCCTGCAGTGAGCGCCGTAGCCCGGCTGGAATGCGTCGAGCATCGCTATGGGCGCACCATCGCGCTGGACAAGGTCGACCTCGATATTCCCGCCGGCCGGCTGGTCGGGCTGATCGGGCCCGACGGCGTCGGCAAGTCGACGCTGCTGAGCCTGATCAGCGGGGCGCGGCGCGTGCAATCGGGACGCGTCACGGTGCTTGGCGGCGACATCGCCGATCCGCGCCACCGCGCCGCCGCGTGCGGCCGCATCGCCTTCATGCCGCAGGGCCTGGGACGCAATCTCTATCCGACGCTGTCGGTGGCCGAGAACATCGACTTCTTCGGCCGCCTGTTCGGCCACGGTCCCGCCGCGCGGCACCAGCGGGCGCAGGCCCTGCTTGCCGCGACCGGTCTCGGCCCGTTTGCCGAGCGGCCGGCCGGCAAGCTGTCGGGCGGGATGAAGCAGAAGCTCGGCCTGTGCTGTGCGCTGATCCATGACCCCGACCTCCTGATCCTCGACGAACCGACCACCGGCGTCGCCCCCTTGTCGCGCCGGCAGTTCTGGGCGTTGATCGACCGGCTGCGGGCCCAGCGCGCCGGTCTCAGCATCGTCGTCGCCACGGCCTACATGGAGGAGGCGACGGCCTTCGACTGGCTGATCGCCCTCGACGAGGGCCGGATCCTGGCGGCCGGCACCGCGGCGGAATTCCAGGCGCGCACCGGTACCGCCAGCCTGGAAGACGCCTTCATCGCGCTGCTTCCACCGGGCCGCCGCGGCCGGGACGGGCGGCTCGTCATCCCGCCCTGGCGGGACGACGGCAGTCCGCCGGTGATCGAGGCGCGCGACCTGTCCTGTCGCTTCGGCGACTTCACCGCGGTCGACCGCGTCAATTTCAGCATACGGCGCGGCGAGATCTTCGGCTTTCTCGGGTCGAACGGCTGCGGCAAGACGACGACGATGAAGATGCTGACCGGGCTGCTGCCGGCCAGCGACGGCCAGGCCTTCCTGTTCGGCAGCGCGGTCGACGGCACCGACATCGAGCGGCGCCGGCGCGTCGGCTACATGTCGCAGAGCTTCTCGCTTTATGCCGAGCTGACGGTGCGGCAGAACCTGATCCTGCATGCCCGCCTGTTCCAGTTGCCCGCGGCCGATGCGGCGGCGCGGACGGCCGAGCTGCTCGCGCGCTTCGGCCTCGAGGCGGTGGCGGACGACTTGCCCGAACGCCTGCCCCTTGGCCAGCGCCAGCGCCTGTCGCTGGCCGTCGCCGTGATCCATCGGCCCGACATGCTGATCCTCGACGAACCGACCTCCGGCGTCGACCCGGTGGCCCGCGACGATTTCTGGCGGCTGCTGGCCGAACTGTCGCGCGACGACGGTGTCACCATCTTCATCTCCACCCATTTCATGAACGAGGCCGAGCGCTGCGACCGCCTGTCGCTGATGCATGCCGGCCGGGTCCTGGCCCAGGGCGCGCCGGCGGAGATCCGGCAGGCGCAGGGCACGGAGACGCTGGAAGCCGCCTTCATCGGGCTGTTGGAACGGGCGGCCGGCGAACCGGCGGGCGGCCGGGCGCCGGACGCGATCGTCGTCGAAGAGCGGCAGACCGACGGCCCGGGCTTCAGCCTGCGGCGGCTGTGGGCCTATGCCTTCCGCGAAACGCTGGAGCTGCGCCGCGATCCCGTGCGGCTCGCCTTCGCGCTGCTCGGCCCGCTGATCCTGATGATCGCCTTCGGCTTCGGCATTTCCTTCGACGTCGAAAACCTGTCCTATGCGGTGCTCGATCGCGATCAGACGCCGGCAAGCCGCAGCTATCTGGAGAATTTCGCCGGCTCCCGGTATTTCGAGGCCCAGCCACCGCTGGCCGACGATGCCGATCTCGATGCCCGCCTGCGCGACGGCAGCCTGCGGCTCGCCATCGAGATCCCCCCGGGCTTCGGCCGCGACCTCACGCGCGGACGCGGGCCCGAGGTCGGCGTCTGGCTGGACGGGGCGATGCCGTTCCGCGCGGAAACCGCCCGCGGCTACGTCCGCGGCGTACATTCCCTTTATGTCGGGCAGCTGGCGGAACTGAGCCCGGCGCCACGGCCGGCGGATCCCGCCTTCGGGCTCGAGACCCGCTTTCGCTACAACCAGGATTTCAGGAGCGTCTACGCCATCGTGCCCGGCGTGCTCATGCTGCTCCTGATAATGATCCCGGCGATGATGACGGCGGTCGGCGTGGTGCGGGAGAAGGAGATGGGCTCGATCATCAATCTCTATGTCACGCCGGTGCGCGGCAGCGAATTCCTGCTGGGCAAGCAACTGCCCTATATCGGCGTGGCGCTGATCAACCTCGCCTGCCTGGTGCTGCTTGCCGTGCTGGTGTTCGGCGTTCCCCTCAAGGGCAGCCCGACCGCTCTGGCGGCCGGCGGACTGCTCTACGTCGTCGGCGCGACCGGCATCGGCATCGCGATGTCGGCCTTCATGTCGACCCAGATCGCGGCGATCTTCGGCACCGCCATCGCCATCGTGATCCCGGCCGTAAATTTCTCCGGCCTGCTGTTCCCGGTTTCCTCGCTGACCGGGTCCGGCGCCGTCATGGCGACCGTCTTTCCATCGGCCTATTTCCAGCGCATCAGCGTCGGTGCCTTCACCAAGGCGCTGGGCTGGCCCGACATCCCCGTCGACCTGCTGGCCCTGGCGCTGTTCGCCATCGTCATCCTGATGGCCGGCCGCGCCGTGCTGCGCACGCAGGAGGCATGATGCGGCGGCTCTCCACCATCTATCGCCTGGGCGTGAAGGAACTGATGAGCCTGCGGGCCGATCCCGTCCTGCTGCTCCTGATCGTCTACACCTTCACCATCGCGGTCTACAGCGTCGCCACCGGCGCCAAGACCGACGTGGTCAACGCCGCGGTCGGCATCGTCGACGAAGACCGCTCGCAGCTTTCGCGGCGGCTGGTCGACGCGCTGCAGCGCCCGTTCTTCCAGCCGCCGGTCATGCTGGCGGCCCAGGAGGTCGATGCGGCGCTGGATCGCGGCCGGTTTTCCTTCATTCTCGACATTCCGCCGGATTTCCAGGCCGATCTGATGGCCGGGCGCCGGCCGGCCCTGCAGCTCGACGTCGATGCCACGGCGATGAGCCAGGCGGGCAACGGTGCCGGTTACATCGCCAGCATCATCGCCCAGGAGACCGCCGTCTTCACCGGCACGCCGGCCGCCGCTCCGCCCGTCGCGCTGACCTTGCGCACGCGGTTCAACCCCAATCTCCAGTCGAGCTGGTTCATGGCGCTGATGCAGGTGATCAACAACGTCACCCTGCTGGCCATCGTGCTGAGCGGCGCCGCGCTGATCCGGGAGCGCGAGCACGGCACGATCGAACACCTGCTGGTGATGCCGCTCGAAGCGATCGACATCATGTGCGCCAAGCTGTGGGCCAACGGCCTCGTCATCGTCGGCGCGGCGACCCTGTCGCTGCTGCTGGTCGTGCGCTGGCTGCTCGGCATCCCGATACCCGGCTCGATACCGCTGTTCGTCGCCGCCACCGTGATCTACCTGTTCTCGGTCTCCTCGCTCGGCATCCTGCTGGCGACGGTGGCGCGATCGATGCCGCAGTTCGGGCTGCTGGCCATTCCCGTGTTCATCGTCATGAACCTGCTGTCGGGCGGGACCACGCCGCTGGAAAGCATGCCCGCCGCGATGCAGGCGATCATGCGGCTGTCGCCGTCGACGCATTACGTCGCCCTGGCGCAGGCGATCCTGAACCGCGGCGCCGGCCTCGCGGCGATCTGGCCGAGCCTTGCCGTGGTGACCGGCCTCGGCGCCGTATTCTTCATCCTGGCGCTGGCCCGCTTCCGCCGCGCGCTGGCCCTGGCGCAGGGCTGAACGCTCAGAGGTCCAGCCGGACTTCCGTCGTTCCGGGATCCTGGCCGTGCGCGACGACGAATCCGAAGCGGCGCGCCAGGCCGAGCATGCGCGCGTTCTCGTTGAGCACGACACCGACGATACGCCGCAGGCCGCGGCGTCGGGCATGGGCCGTGATTGCCTGCATCAGCGCATGGCCGACGCCGCGACCCTGCCAGTCGGAGCGCACCATCACCGCGAATTCGGCCGTCTCGAAATCGGGATCGGCCAGCAGATGGATCATGCCGGCGAGGCAGCCGTCGGCGGCTATCGCCACCAGCGCCATCTCGCGGTCGTAGTCGATCTGCGTCAGGCGGGCGCGCAGGGCGCGCGGCAGCGTGCGCAGCGTACTGAAGAAGCGGGTATGGACATCGTCGGGCGTCAGATGATCGAACAGGGTATCGACCATCGGGGCGTCGTCGGGGCGTACCGGGCGCAGGAACAGGGATGTGCCGTCGCGGAGGGCCGCCATGCCCGCGAGATCCCCGGGATAAGGCCGGATGGCGAGCCGCGCCGCCCGGCCAACCGTCTGCCTCATGACGCGGCAGCGCAGGCGGCCGCCTTCCATGGCGGCGGACAACACCCTGATTTCCGGATGATCGATGGCGATGCGTCCGATCGCGATCAGCACGTCGGCCACGCCCTCGGCCGCCACGTCGCGGCACAGATCTGCCGCAAGCGCTGCATCGAGGGGCGGCAGGCCGAACGAGCGCGGCGCCTCTTCGCCTGCGGCGAGCCAGACCATCGGCCCGAACACGGGATCGGCGTGCAATCCTACCCTGATGCCGGGCGGCAACGCCGTGACCCCATAGGCTTCCAGCACCCGTGCCCCATCTGCGCCGGCGCCCGGTGC
>JAEYTW010000127.1 GCA_023433835.1 Pseudomonadota bacterium
CCCGATCCGGTGCGGGCGGCGGCGTTCTATGCCAGGGCCGCGGCAGGCAATTCGGCGTCCGGCGCGTTCAACTATGCCGGGGCGTTGCTGGCGGGGCGCGGCGTCTCGGCCGATCGCGGCGCGGCGATGTCGTGGTTCCTGGTGGCGGGGCGCCTGGGCGAACGGCCGATGCAGGGCCGGGTGGCCGAACTGATCGCGGTGCTGGAACCGACGATGACGCGCGCCGAGCGCAGCCGCGCCTTCGAGATGACCCAAGGCTGGCGGATCGGCCGGCCTGATCCGAAGCTGCCGATCCCTGATTAGAAGAGCAGCAACTGCGCGTCGCGCAGCCGCGCCGTCGAGAGAAAGCCGGTTGTCACGTCGCGGGCGGCCCCGAGTTCCAGGCGGCCGGCGACCAGCGTGCGCCGCCCGACCGGCAGCGGCGTCTGGCGCGGCGGGATATAGGCGAGCAGGGCATCCGCCGGCATCGCCTGGCCGCCGCAATGCGGGCAGGCGGTGACCGGCCGGGCAGTGACGATGTGGAAGGGTGCGTTGCCCGAGGCGTGTGGAGCGACGAACCCGTCGACCACCACCGCGCGCCCCGCCAGCGCGCGGACCGGCGCGGCGAAATTGTTCGCGGCCAGATCGGGCGGATCGTAGAGTTGGTCGAGCGCAAGCTTGGCGGGCTGGGCCAGCGCCCCATGGGGGCATCCGACGGCCAGCGCGGCCCCCAACATCAGCATGTCGCGGCGGCGCATCATGCCAGCAATTCTAGCAGAAAACGGACGGAAGGTCAGTCCTTGCGGGGCGGTATCGAGGTCTGCGCGTCGGGGCAGGGGACGAAATCGACGCAGATCTGGCGCATGTCCCGCGCATCGAGCGATTCGCCGGTATGGCCGCATTGCTTGGTGGGAACCGCCTCGGTGGTCACACAGTTCAGGTTGCAATCCGCGCAGACACCGAAGGTTTTCAGCCCATGTCGTGCCTGCAGATCGTGCAACAGCCGGGTCAGCCCGCGGACCATCGCCATCCCGACATCGGCGGTCAGCAACTCCGCGACCTGTTCGATATTGGTGATCGGGTCGCGAGCCAACATGGCCTCGCCCTCGGCCGTCAGGCGCAGTTCGACCTGGCGGCGGTCAGCGGCGGATCGGGCGCGTTCGAGCAGGCCCTTCTGTTCGAGCGCGATCAAGGTCTGGGAAGCGGTACCCTTGGTCGTGCCGATGAACTCGGCAAAGGCGCCGGGCGAGCGGGAATAGCGGTTGGCACGCGACACGAAGCGCAACGCTTCCCACTGGGCGGGATTGAGCCCGTCGACGAATTGCAACTCCCGCGCCAGTCGCGACACGCGATCCAGCAGTTCGGCAATTCTCTCGGCGTAATGCGGCTGCTCCGCCAGCCCCTGGGCATCCATCGGTGAATTGTATCGGGTCGCTATTTGCCTTGCAACCACCCCGACGGCGTTTTAGCATCGACTCGCTATCATAGCGAGCCGCTATTAATCGGAGCTATTACCGGCGGCGGCAGGAAAGGAGTGGAATAATCATGGCGACGAGCCTCAGGCCCCATTCCGACAGCGATAACCGGCGTTTCGTCGCCAAGGCGATGACCGCGCCCCTGCTCGAAGCCGATCACGAACAGGCCCTCGCGCTGGCCTGGCGCGACGAGCGTGACGAGCATGCATTGCACGAACTGGTCACCTCGTACATGCGGCTGGTGATCGCAACCGCATCGCGCTACCGCGGCTACGGACTGCCGGTCGGCGATCTGGTGCAGGAAGGCTGCGTCGGGCTGATGCAGGCCGCCGCGCGGTTCGAGCCGGAGCGGCTGGTGCGCTTCTCGACCTATGCCAGCTGGTGGATCCGGTCGGCCATGCAGGAATACATCCTGCGCAACTGGTCGATCGTCCGCTCCGGCACCTCGGCCTCGCAGAAGGCGTTGTTCTTCAACCTGCGCTGGCTGCGCGCCAAGATCGAGCGCGACGGGCAGACCCAGCTTACCTCCGGTGCCCGCGAGAAGATCGCCAAGGCACTGAAGGTGCCGGCCAGCGAGGTCGACGCCATGGCCCTGCGGCTGTCGGCGCGCGACCAGTCGCTGAATGCGCCGATCGGCGACGAAGGCGGCGAGGAATGGGAGGATTTCCTGACCGATCCCGGCCCGACGCCGGAGGAGCAGGTGATGGACCGCCTGGACGGCACGGTCCGCGCCCGCTGGCTGACCGAATCGCTGACCGAACTGAGCCAGCGGGAACAGCTGATCGTGCGCGAGCGCATGCTGTCGGACGATCGTGCAACGCTCGAGGATCTCGGCGTGCGGCTCGGCATCACCAAGGAGCGGGTGCGGCAGATCGAGGCCAAGGCTTTCCGCAAGCTGCAGGAATCGGTGCTGCGCAAAAGCCAGGACGGCGCCGTCGCGTAATGCTTGTGCCCCAGCTATGATCCGCGCCGTACTGCGCGAGTCGCGGATCGTAGAGAGGGGATTAGAGGGATGCGTACAAAGACTTTGATGGCTGCCGCCGCCGCGATTGCTCTGGTCATGGCGGGGCCGGCCATGGCCCAGGCCAAGAAGACCCCGGCCGCGCCGGCCAAGACCGAGGCGGTCGCCGCCGACCGCTATGTCGGCTACTACTACCCCAAGACCACGTCATCGGAGACCTACGAGGCCCGTGCCGAAGTGGCCGAGAGCGCCTCGCGCGCGGCGCGCCTCGCCTTTCTCGCGGCGATGGCGCGCGGCCAGCTGCAGCAGCCCTACGCGCCGACCTACTCGGTGTTCGCCAAGGGTGACGATGCCGACCGGATGATCATCGTGGGCCTGGGCGACCAGACCTTCAAGAACATCTACCAGGCCCGCGCCCAGCTGGCCCTGATGACCAACGTGGCGCGCACCACCGATCTGTTCCAGCAGATGGCGGTCGACGACCTGTTCACCTATTTCGACCTGGCCAAGCTCCTGGGCTTCAAGTCGATCGTGATCAGCGACGGCGTCAACTTCACGCACCGCGTGACGCTGAAGTAATCAGAGCAGACGCGCCGGGGCCGCCTGGGGCGCGATACAGGCCGGGTCGTCGTTGCGCACGTTGTTGACGTGTGCCGACACCCGGTACCAGGCCATCGCGTCGACCGGAAAGGTCCGCATCAGCCCGTGCAGCCGGCCTTCGGCCGTGCCGGGGTCGAGCCAGGCGGCCCAGTCGGCCGGGCCCAGGATCACCGGCATCCGCTCGTGGAACGAGACCAGCCGTTCGTTCGCCGGGCAGGTCAGCACCGTGAAGGTCTGCAACGCTTGCCCGGTCGCCGGATCGACCCAGTTTTCCCACAGACCGGCCAGTCCCAGCACGCCGCCGCCGCGCAGGCCGATGCGCCAGGCCTGCTTGCCGCCCTCGACCGCCTGCCATTCGTAGAAGCCGTCAACGGGGACGAGGCAGCGGCGCTGCGCCCAGGCCTGGCGAAAGCTCGGCTTCTCCGCCGCCGTCTCGCTGCGCGCATTGATCAGCCTGGCGCCCTGGCCGGCATCACCGGCAAAGGGCGGCACCAGGCCCCAGCGCAGCATCGCCAGCTCGCGCCGGCCG
>JAEYTW010000163.1 GCA_023433835.1 Pseudomonadota bacterium
GACGGGTTTCGGCGCCTGGGGCCCCAGCCGCCGCCGATAGAACACGCCGCCCGCGGTCACCACGGTCTCGAACGGCGCATGCGACCACAACGGCGGATCGGACGGACCGGTGACCAGCCAGCCGCCGGGGCCGAGTACGTCATGCAGCTTGCCGGCGATCGCCTCGACCGCCTCGGTCGCGAAATAGATCAGGACGTTGCGGCAGAGGATCAGGTCCATGTCGGTCAGGACCGGCATGGCGGCGAGATAATCAGGGGCGGCTAGGTTCAGCGTGCCGAAGGTCACCTGCCGGCGCAGCCGGTCGGCCAGCACGTAGCGGTCGCCCCGGCGCAGGAAACACTGCGCCACCACGTTGGCCGCCACGCCGCGCAGCGACCAGGTCCCGTAATCCGCCGTCCGCGCGCGGGTCAGCGCGGCCTCCGAGATGTCGGTGCCGACGATCGTCGCGGGATTGTCGATGCCCAGCTGCTCCAGCAGGATCGCCAGCGAATAGGCTTCCTCGCCCGAGGCGCAGCCGGCGCTCCACAGGCGAAGCTGGGCCCGGCCCTTGCGCTGCACCAGATCGGGCAGCACCAGGCGGCGCAGGATGTCGATCTGGCTGGCCTCGCGCAGGAAATAGGTTTCGCCGACGGTAAGGTCTGCGATCAGCGCGGCAAAGGCCGCCTCGTCACCGATCAGCCGCTGCAGCAGCCGGGCAGGATCGGACAGCCGCGCGCGGGTCATCGCCGCCGATATCGCCGTCTCGACGTCGCGCCGCCGGGCTGGCGAGAAGATCAGCCCCGCCCGCCGTCGCACCAGGTCGAGCACGGCGTTGATCGACAGCTCGGGCGGGCGGTCAGCGCCCACGGTCGGCGGCATCCAGGGCGGCATCGAGGCGTTCGCCCTCGGCCGCCGACAGGAACGTGGCGAGGTCGTGGATCAGGACGAGACCGTCGGGCAGCTTGGCGACGCCGGCGAGCGCGTTGCCGGTCGAGGCGCCCGCCTCGACATCGCCGGGGCCGACATCGACCAGCGCCCGCGCGTGGTCGACGCGGATCGCCGCCAGCCGCGGCCCGGCCCGCGCGACCACCAGGTGGTCGGAGAGGTCGACGGCCTTGGACGCCAGCCCGAAACGGGCCCGCAGATCGAGGACCGGCACGACCTGCCCGCGCAGGTTGATGATGCCCTCGACCAGCGGCGGGGCATCGGGCAGGTGCGACATGGCCACCATGCGCACGACCTCGACGACATCGGCCAGCGCCACGGCACAACGCTGGCTGCCGAGATCGAAGGTCAGGAGATCGCTCCGGACATCCCGCATGTCACCTCCGCCATCGCCCGGACCGCCTGTGGCGGTTTTCTTGCCCACGCACGGCGCCCAGAAGTTAATCACTCGCCCGCAACGACACGCAAGTGGTGTCTTGCCGGCCTTTAGTCTATGCCGACCACGCGCTCGCGCGCCGCCGACAGGCGCACCATGCCCCAGGCGACGACGACCACCAGTACCGCGGCACCGGCATCGACCGCGACCTCCGGCAGATTGGGCGGCAGCCAGGGTATCACGGCCTTGTCGGCCACCAGCATGCTGCCGGCGATCCAGCCGAGGAAGGCGGCGCCGGCCCAGACCAGAAGCGGCAGGCGATCGATCACGGCCATCAAGAGGCTCGATCCCGCCACGACCAGCGGGATCGAGATGATCAGACCGATCGCCATCAGGACGTGCGAGCCATGGGCGGCCGCGGCAATGGCGATGACGTTGTCGAGGCTCATGACCGCATCGGCGATCACCACGGTGATGACGGCGCGCAGCAGCGTGTCGGGGGCTGCGACCTCCTGGTCCTCCTCCTCCTTCGAAGCGGCGAGCTTGATGGCGACGACGACCAGCAGGATCGCGCCGATCGCCTTCAGATAGGGAACTTCCAGCAGGAAGCCGAGCGCGCCGGTGAAGATGATGCGCAGCACGACGGCCGCGCCGGCACCGCAGATGATGCCCCAGCGCCGCTGCCGTTCCGGCAGCGACCGGCAGGCCATGGCGATGACCATGGCATTGTCGCCCGAGAGCAGGATGTTGACCCAGATGATTTCGAGCAGCGACAGCCCCCACGACCAGGCATCGGTGCTGACGGCATCTGTCATCGCTGATCGTCTCCGGGTTCCGGGGCGCGGTCGACCTACTTAACCCGAGACCAACCGATGGCCAAGGCGCTATTGCAGCGACAGGTCCCAGCCCCCGGGCGCCCCCTCGCGCCGGCAGCCGGCGAGCTGGCGGCTCATCACGATCGCGCCGGGCTGGAAGTAACCCGCCACGTCGCGCGTGCGGTAGGCCAGGAGTTCGGCGGCGATGCAGCCGGTTCCCTGGGACCCGTGGCGGGCCGGCTCGATGACGATGCCGAGCGTGCAGGCCATGTTGCCGCCCGGCCGGGAATAGAGCAGCTGGCGCTTGGGCTGGGCCAGCCGCGTCGCGCCATCGGCATAGCGATAGACGCCACGCGCCAGACGCTCAAAGCATTCCGGCCCGACCAGCGGCTGCACGTCCGACAGCAGCGTGCGGATATTGTTCATTGCCGCGTCGACGCCGGCGGGCGGCGGCGTCCAGGGCGCGACGACGGCAGGATCCGTGGTCATCACCGCCGACGTGCCGGCACGCGGCTCGGCCAGCTGCAAGGTCGCCGACTGGCCTGGGCTATAGCGGTAGAAATACATGAGCCCGCCATCGATCGCCCGGCAGGCATCGCCGACATCCTCGCCCCCCTTGCCCGAGCAGAAGGTCGACAGCGTGCGGGCCGGCGCGTCGCTGCGCTGGGTCGCGGCCGTCATCGTCAGCTTGACGACATAGGTATGGAACTCGCCCTCGTCGCGCTCCTCGATCGGCTGCTGCTGGATATAGGCCGAGCGCGAAGTGTCGTAGCGATGCTGGAATTCCTGGGCGAGATTCTTGACCGTCAGCCGCCGGCCCGCCGGCTCGCCCGCCCGCGGGGGCGACGTCGGCAACGGCTCGGGGTCGCCGCCGCAGGCGCCGAGCAGGACGGCAGCAATCAGAACTGAGGCACTCAAGCGAAACATCAGGGGTTTCCCGGGCGGGGGACGGAGATTGCAGCGCCGAAAGCCGGACCGGAGACCGCCGGTTCCCTTGCAGGGCCGCCGGCGCGACGATCCCGGGCACAGCCTTAACACCTTTTTTCAGAAACGGCACAGGTCCAGTGCACGCGATGGCGCGGCACGTTGCCGGCCAAGCATGTTCTTTATATGTTCCGAAAATGACCCGACTCTCCCTTACGTCTTACCACGCCGTCCGCCATGAAGCGCTGATCGCCGCGTGGCTCGCCGATCCCGCGATCGGCCGCTGGTTTCCCGGTGCGCAGCCCATCGAACTCGCCCGATTCCTGACCTTCGTGATCGAGACCGAGGCCCAGGGACCGGTAGGCCTAATGGCCTTCGCGCATGTCGGGATCGGGCGCTCGGCCGAGCTGTGCTGCGTCATGATCGGCGATCCCGCGGCGCGCCGGCGCGGTCTGGCCGCGGCCGCGATCAGGATGGCGATGGGATGCTGCCTGCCGGCCGATATCGAGAAAGTGGTGGTGCGGGTCGCGGCCCGGAATCGTCCTGCCCGGCAGCTTTACGCGCAGCTGGGCTTCGTCCAGGCGGCGAAGGTCGCGGCCGATCTGGTGTTGGTGCGTCATCTGGGGAGGAAGATGGTGCCCGGGGACGGATTTGAACCGCCGACACACGGATTTTCAATCCGTTGCTCTACCAACTGAGCTACCCGGGCGCCCTGCGACGGCCTGGGCCGTCTCGGTTGCGGGCGCCTAGATACGGGATTTGATCCGGGCTGTCCAGCGCCTTTCTGCAGCCGATTTCATCCGGGCGTCACACATGGTGCGCTGCGGCGCAAGGCGCCTTGGCAAGGTGGCGGACCGCCGATACGCTGGCGCCTCACGGTTGTTTGATCGTCCGCCCGTCATCCGAGGTGCCATGCCCGCCCGTATCCTGACCATTGCTCAGCAGAAGGGCGGCGCCGGCAAGACCTCGCTGACCGCGCATCTCGCCGCCGCCTTTGCAGGACAGGGGCATCGCGTGGCCTTGATCGACATCGACCCCCAGGGCAGCCTGACCGCCTGGGCCGGTTTGCGGCCCGCGGGCTTCGATCCGCATCTGAACCTGTCGACCGTCTCGGGCTGGCGTACCGGCCCCGAGGTCGAGCGCCAGGCGCGCGACCATGACATCGTGCTGATCGACTGCCCGCCGCATGGCGAAACCGCCGCCAAGCTGGCCGTGCGTGCCGCCGATCTTATCGTGGTGCCGACCCAGCCCTCGCCCCTCGACCTGTGGGCGACACGCGCCACCATCGACCTGATCGCCGGCGAGAAGCGGCCGCTGCGCCTCGTGCTCAACCGCGTGCCGGCGCGCGGTTCGCTGTCGGAGGCGATGGCGCGCGAACTGGCCGAAACCGGCGCGCCGATCGCCGAGGCGACGCTGGGCAACCGCCAGGCCTT
>JAEYTW010000239.1 GCA_023433835.1 Pseudomonadota bacterium
GGGCGGGCCGGCATCTCTCACAGCGGGGCGAGCTGCCCCGCGAAGTGACAGGCGACCCGGCGTCCATTCCCGACATCGCGCAGCGCCGGCACCTCGGTTCCGCAACGGGCCTGCGCCCAAGGGCAACGCGTATGGAAGGCGCAGCCCGCCGGCGGCGCCAGCGGCGAAGGAACCTCGCCGGCCAGCGCGATCGGCCGCCGGCGGCTTTCCAGGTCCGGATCGGGAATCGGCACCGAACTCAGCAATACCCGGGTATAGGGATGCTGCGGATCGTCGTAGATCGCCCGCGCATCGGCCACCTCGACCATGCGGCCGAGATACATCACCGCGACGCGATGCGAGATGTGGCGCACCACCGCCATGTCGTGGCCGATGAACAGATAGGCCATACCGAATTCCCGCTGCAGGTCGCGCAGCAGGTTGACGATCTGGGCCTGGATCGAGACGTCCAGGGCCGAGACCGGCTCGTCGGCGACGATCAGCCGCGGGCGCAGCACCAGGGCCCGGGCGATGCCGATGCGCTGGCGCTGGCCGCCGGAAAACTCGCGGGGATAGCGCGCCATCGCGCTGGGCCCCAGGCCGCAGACGTCGAGCACGTCGCGCACCATCCGGTCGGCCTGCGCCCCGCGGGCGATGCCGAAATTGCGCAGCGGCTCGGCCACGATGTCGCGCACCGTCATCCGCGGGTTCAGCGACCCGTAGGGATCCTGGAAGATGATCTGGATCTGGCGCCGGCTGTCGCGCCGCTCGGCGGCACCCGCCGCGGCAAGGTCGCGGCCGTCGAAACGGATGCTGCCGGCCGTGGCCGGCAGCAGCTGGCCGATGACGCGGCCCAGCGTCGACTTGCCGCAGCCCGATTCGCCGATCAGGCCGAGCGTCTCGCCGCGGCGCAGATCGAGGCTCACGTCCTGCACCGCCTTCAGCGTGCGCGACCTGCCGGCCACCGGAAAATGCTTGGACAGTCCCGTCGCCTGCAACAGCGGCGCGGCTTCGGTCATCATCGTCGCTCCCTCAGGCATGGGCCGCCAGCCGTACGGCCCGCGCCGCCGCGCCGATCGTCACCCAGCAGCGGGCCGACCGGCCGCCGCCGAACTCGACCAGGTCGGGTTCGGCTTCGCTGCAGCGCGCCTCGCGCAGGGAACAGCGGGGGTGGAACTTGCAGCCGGTGACCGTCTGGCCCTGGTCGATCGGCTGGCCGGGAATGCCGGCCAGTTCCTCGTCCGCCGCCTGGTCGAGGCGGGGCACCGAACCCAGCAGGCCCCGGGTATAGGGATGCTGCGGGTCGGAAAAGATCTGCCGGGTGGAGCCCTGCTCGACCACCCGGCCGGCATACATGACGATCACGCGCTCGCACAGGCTTGCCACCAGCGCGAGGTTGTGGGTGATCAGCAGGATGGCGCTACCGTGCTCGGCATTGACCTGGCGCAGCAGCCGGATGACCTGGTCCTGCACCGTGACGTCGAGGGCCGTGGTCGGTTCGTCGGCGATCAGCAGGCGGGGATTGTTGGCCAGCCCCATGCCGATCATGCCGCGCTGGCGCATGCCGCCCGAAAACTGATGGGGATAGGCATGCTGGCGCTGCTCGGATGCCGGAATCCCGACCTGGCGCAGCAGTTCGACGATACGGGCCTTGATGCGCGACGGCTTGATCTTGCGATGCAGGCTCATCGCCTCGCCGATCTGGCTGCCGATGCGCCGCACCGGGTTCCAGGAGGCCATCGGATCCTGCGACACCAGCGCGATCTCGGCCCCACGCAGGTCGGCCATCGCGCGGCCGCCGAGCTTGAGGAGGTCGATGCCGGCGAAGGTGATGCAGCCCGCGGCGATCCGGCCGGGCCTGGGCACGAGGCGCAGGACCGACAACATCGTCATCGACTTGCCCGACCCGGATTCCCCGACGACGGCGACGCGCTCGCCCTCCGCCACCTCGAAGCTGACGTCGTCGACCGCGCGGAAGCGGCCGCGGGCGGTGCGGAACTCGGTGGTCAGGCCGCGGACGGATAGCAGGGTCTTGGGCGCGGCCTGAACCGGCATCTGTTGCTCCTCTGACGGCATGTCGGTCAATTCCTCGTCCCGCCGCGGCCGGTGGCGCTGCTGAGGCTGTCGCCCAGCAGGTTCAGCGCGAAGATGGTCACGAACAGCGCCGCGCCGGGAAACGCGGTCAGCCACCAGGCCGATTGCAGGAACAGCTGGGCCTGCTGCAACAGCAGGCCCCAGGACGGTCGCTCGGGATTGCCCAGGCCGATGAAGCTGAGGAAGGATTCGACCAGGATCGCCGCCCCCATCTGCAGGAACACGCTGACGGCGAGATAGGGCAGCACGTTGGGCAGGATATGGCGCAGGATGACCCGCACCGGCCGCGCGCCCGACATCTCGGCCGCCAGCACGAATTCCTCGTTGCGCAGGATCTGGAACTGGGCGCGCACGATGCGCGCGGTGCCGACCCAGCTGAGCAGGCCGATGACCAGCACGACGTTGAGCTGGCCGTTGCCGAACAGCGCCACGACGACGATGGCGAGCAGGAAGCGCGGCACCACCTGGAACAGTTCGGTCACCCGCATCAGCGCGCCGTCCCAGCGGCCGCCGGCATAGCCGGCGACGGCACCGATCACCGTGCCGGTCATGGCCGCGATCAGGGCGCTGAGCACCCCGATGGTCAGCGAGACCCGCGCCCCGGCGATGACCCGGGCCAGCATGTCGCGGCCGATGTCGTCGGTGCCCATCGGATGGGCCAGCGAGGGCGGGCTGAAGGTGTCGGCCGACAGCAGCAGCGGATCCTGGCGCCACAGCAGCGGCCCCAGCACCGCGACGCCGAGCACGAGGGCTGCGCCGCCCAGGCCCAGCGCCAGCGACGGGTTCGTGCCGATCCGCCGCACGGTCTCGCGCAGTCGCCCGGCTTTGGGCGCGGGCATGGTCAGCGTATCGGCCATGGGTGCCCCTTCAATGCCGGATGCGCGGATCGATCAGCGCGCAGAGGATGTCGGTGACGAGATTGATGACGATGACCGCGAGCGAGGCCAGCACGAAGCAGCCGGACAGCAGCGGGAAGTCGCGCCGCAGGATGGCGTCGAAGAACAGCCGGCCGAGGCCCGGCCAGGAGAACACGGTCTCGGTGACCACCGCGCCGGCCAGCAGCACGCCGAACTCGAGGCCGATGATGGTGACCGTGGTGACGGCCGCGTTCGGAAAGGCGTGCGCCCAGACCACGTGCCGCATCTGCCCGCCCTTGGCCCGGGCGACCAGCACGTATTCGCGGGCCAGCGCCTCGACCATCGCGGCGCGGGTGAAGCGGGTGATCAGGCCGAGTTCGAAGGTGGCGAGCGTGACGGTCGGCAGGATCAGGTGGCGCCCGACGTCCAGAACATAGGCCCAGCCCTCGTATTGTTCGCGGGCCGAGGTCATGCCGCCCGCCGGCAGCCATTTCAGCGTGACCACGAACAGGAGGATCAGCAGCTGCCCCAGCCAGAACGCCGGTATCGAATAACCGACCAGCGAGGCGGCGCCGACCAGCGTGTCGGTGCCCTCGCCCTTGCGGCGGGCCGCGGCGACGCCGAACAGGATGCCGAGGGTGGCGGCCACGACCATGGCTGCGCCGGTCAGCAGCAGGGTCGCCGGCACGCGCTGGAGCACGATGTCGAGCACCGGCTGCTGGAAGTAGATCGAGCGCCCGAAATCGAACTGCAGCGCCCGCCACAGATAGAGGCCGAGCTGTTCGGCCAGCGGCCGGTCGAGGCCGTGCTCGGCCCGCACCGCCGCCAGGAATTCCGGCGTCGGCGCATCGCCGGCCAACAGCACGGCCGGATCGCCCGGCGCCAGCCGGGTCAGCAGGAACATCAGCACCACGATCGTCATCATCACCGGGATGGCGGTGACGAGGCGGCCCAGCACCATCGCGGCGAGGCTGCCGCCGGTGCCGGTCGAGCGCGCCAGCGCGGCGGCCATGACGCGCCTCAATCCTCGTCCGCCCCGCGGCGCCTGGCGCGGGCCCACAGCAGGCCGGCGACGCCG
>JAEYTW010000785.1 GCA_023433835.1 Pseudomonadota bacterium
CGCGCCGGCCGCGACCACCGCGGCGGCGACGCCGGCGCCGAAGGCCGCCGCCCCTGTGCCGGCGGCCGGCGGTTCCTGGCGGATCCAGCTGTCGTCGGTCCGCAGCGAGGCCGATGCCGACAAGGAATGGCGCCGGCTGAAGGGCAAGCATCCGGATCCGCTGAACCCGCTGGCGGCGCGCTATGTCCGCGTCGATCTCGGCGAGAAGGGCATCTGGTGGCGCGTTCAGGCCGGTCCGGTCGGCGACAAGTCGGCCGCCGAGGCTGCTTGCGCCAAGCTGAAGTCGCAAGGGCAAGGCTGCACCATTGTCCAATAATTTGGCCTGCGCCCCGGTCATTTTCGGTTGCGCCGGCAAGACGCTGACGACGGACGAGCGCGCGCTGTTTGCCGCCGTCCGGCCGCTTGGCTTCATCTTGTTCAAGCGCAACCTTGACAATCCGGCGCAAGTTGCTGAATTGGTTGCTGAATTGCGCTCTGCTGCCGGTCGCGCCGATGCGCCGGTGCTGATCGACCAGGAGGGCGGGCGTGTTGCCCGGCTGGGGCCGCCGCATTGGCGCAAGCCGCCGCCGGCCGGCACGTTCGCCAGCCTGCACGCGCGCGACGAGGCCCGTGGCCTCAACGCCGCCTGGCTCAATGCCCGGGCCATTGCCCACGACCTGCACGGCCTCGGCATCGATGTCGACTGCGCCCCGGTCCTCGACCTGCTGCTGCCCGATGCCCACGACATCATCGGCGACCGCGCCTACGGCGCCACGCCGGCCCGCGTCATCGCGCTGGGCCGCGCGGTCTGCGACGGGCTGCTTGCCGGCGGCGTGCTGCCGGTGATCAAGCATATGCCGGGCCATGGCCGGGCGCTGGCCGACAGCCATCTCGAACTGCCGGTGGTGCGTGCGAGCGAGGCCGAGCTCGAGGCCGATTTCGCCCCCTTCCGGGCGCTGGCCGACGTGCCGCTGGCGATGACCGCGCATATCGTCTACCCGGCCTACGACCCGGACCGGCCGGCCTCGACCTCGTCCGTGGTCATCGACCGCGTCATCCGCGGCGCGATCGGCTTCGATGGCGTGCTGCTGTCGGACGATATCAACATGTCGGCCCTGAAGGGCTCGATCGCCGAGCGCGCGGTCGCCTGCCTCGACGCCGGCTGCGACGTGGCCTTGCATTGCTCGGGCCGCCTGGACGAGATGCGGGAGATCGCGGCCAGCCTGCCCGGGATGACGGCGAAGGCCGCCCAGCGCCTCGACAAGGCCCTGGCCCAGCGGCGCGCGCCCAGCCGGTTCGACCCGACCGGCTCGCTGGCGCGGCTCGACGCCATGCTGCAGCTGGCATCATGAGCGATGTGATCTTCGAGGAAGAGAGCGCGAAGCCCGAGGGCGATGTCGCGCTGGTGGTGACGCTGGACGGTTTCGCCGGTCCGCTCGACCTGCTGCTCAACCTCGCCCGTGACCAGAAGGTCGACTTGCGCCAGATCTCGATCCTGGCGCTGGCCGAACAATACCTCGCCTATATCGCCGAGGCGCGACGCCGCCGCCTCGAGGTCGCGGCCGACTATCTGGTAATGGCCGCCTGGCTTGCCTATCTCAAGTCGCGCCTGCTGCTGCCGCCGACCGAGAAGCCCGGCGAGGAGGAGCCCAGCGGCGAGGAACTGGCCGCCAGGCTCGCCTTCCAGCTGCGCCGGCTCGAGGCGATGCGCGAGGCCGCCGACAAGCTGATGGCGATGCACCGCCTGGGCCGCGACGTCTTTCCCCGGGGCATGCCGGAGGGTATCCGCACCGTTCGCCGCGCCGCCTATCACTGCACGATCTACGACCTCTTGAAGGCCTACGGCGACTTCCTGACCATGCGCGGCTCGACCGAGGCGCTGACCATGAAGGTCGCGCGCCGCAAGATCGTGTCGGTCGAGGAGGCGCTGGTGCGGCTGTCCGGCATGCTCGGGCAGACGCTCGACTGGACGATGCTGCAGACGTTCCTGCCGCCCGACCTGACCGACGAGTTCACCCAGCGCTCGGCGCTGGCCTCGACTTTCAACGCCACGCTCGAGATGGCCAAGCAAGGCAAGCTCGAACTGCGCCAGACCCATACCTTCGGGCCGATCTTCCTGCGCAAGGCTGACCGGGTCGAACCCGGCGACATCGAACCGACCCTGCTCGAACCGACCGAAGCCCACGACGACGAAGCATCATGACCGATCTCCTGCCCGGCGCCGTCCTGACCGACCCCCAGCATGTCCGCATGGCCGAGGCGCTGCTGTTCGCCGCCTCCGAGCCGCTCGACGAAGCCTCGATCCGCAAGCGCCTGCCCGACGACGTCGACGTGGTGGCGGTGCTGGCCGAGCTGCAGGCGCAATATGCCGGGCGCGGCGTGGTGCTGGGCCGCGTCGCCGGGCGCTGGGCCTTCCATACCGCGCCGGACCTGACCTACCTGCTGGAAGACCATCGCCATATCCAGCGCAAGCTGTCGCGCGCGGCGGTCGAGACGCTTGCCATCATCGCCTATCATCAGCCGGTGACCCGGGCCGAGATCGAGGAGATCCGCGGCGTGTCGCTGTCGAAGGGCACGCTCGACGTGCTCTTGGAAACCAACTGGGTCCGGCTGCGCGGCCGCCGCCGGGCGCCGGGGCGGCCGGTCACCTACGGCACCGCCGACGAGTTCCTGATCCATTTCGGCCTCGAGGATCTGCGCAACCTGCCGGGCCTCGACGAACTGCGGGCCGCCGGCCTGCTGGAAGGCCGTCCCACCGGCCTCGGCATCTTCGCCGACCGCGAGCCCGAGGCGGTCGTCGAGGATCCGCTGGCCGAGGACGACGATGGCCGCGAATATCTCGACCCGCTGCCCGACCCCGAGGCCGATACGCCGCCCGCGGAAGCGGCCGGCGAGGAGGACGAGGAAGGCTTGAGCCGGCCCGACATCGAGCCCCTGGTCGACGAGGACGACGCCGAACCGGTCGATGCCGAACTCGCCGCGGCCGAAGAAGTCGCCGCCATGGAACCCGAAGCCCTGCCGGACGCTGAGGCCGAGGCGGCAGTGGAACCGGAGGGTGCGGCAGTGGCGGCAGGTGAGGACGAGCAGATTCCCGATGTGGCGCCACCGTCCGAGCCGGCGCCCGAAATCGAGCGTGAGCCCGATACCGACCCCGATCCGCGGCCTGAACCCGAGATCGAGCAGCCGCAGGAACCCGAGCCCGAGATTGATCCGTCGCCCGAACCCGGACCGGGCTCCGAGCCGGTGCCGGGCGAGCAGCCGGACAAGCAGGGCTGAGGCTCAGCCGTCTTCGCCGGGTTGCTGCACCAGGGTCATCGCGAACCGGCCCAGCCCGACCGACCAGTCGGAATAATCGTTCTCGTGGGTGAAGATGAAGACGTCGCGCGGGTTCACGCCCGCTGCGGCTTCGAGATTGGCCGCGATCCGGGCGTAGAGGTCGCGCTTCATCGCATCCGACCGGCCACGACGCATGGTGATCTCGACGACCACCAGATCGTCGGACCGGGCGATGCCGTTGAAGCGGCGGTCGTAGAAGAAATCGGCGGGGTCGTAGCGGTGGACCTGATTGAACAGTTCGGCCGCCGGCATGGCGATGGCGGCGACCAGCGCATCGTGAATGCCGTGCACGATGGCGCGGGTGCGCTCCGGGCTGGAATCGCGGCGGACGGCGGTGCGGATGAACGGCATTTCCTGTTCTCCTGTGTTGACGGCGGGCGGGAGGATGACGCTGGCGCTGGCGGCGGCGAAACGATAGTTTTGCGCGGTCATGTGAGCTGAGATCACGAGGAAACCATGCGCCGCCGCCTGCCGCCGCTGGGCGCCTTGCGCGCCTTCGAGGCTGCCGCCCGGCTGGGCGGCATGACCAGGGCGGCCGACGAACTCTGCGTCACCCATGGCGCGGTGAGCCGCCAGGTGAGGGGGCTGGAGGCCGAACTGGGTGTCGCGCTGTTCTGCGGGCCGAAGGGACGGCTGCGCCTGACGGCGGAGGGCGAACGTCTGCAGGCCGTGCTGGTCGATGCCTTCGACCGGGTCGCGCGCGGCGTGGCCGATGTCAGCGCCCGGGCCGAGGGCGAATTGACCGTTTCCTGCCTGGGCAGTTTCGCCATGCGCTGGCTGATCCCGCGCCTGCCGCGCTTCCAGGTCGGCCACCCCCATGTCGCGGTGCGGCTGACCACGACCGACGTCTCGAGCCCGTCGGTACCCGACGGGGTCGATCTCGCCATTCGCGTGGGCGGGCCCGCCTGGCCGCGCTCGGTCGCCGTGCGGCCCCTGTTCGCCGAGCAGGCCGGCCCGGTGCTGGCGCCGGCGCTGGCGCAGGGCCTGAAGCAATGCCGGCCGGCCGACCTCGCCCGGCTGACCTTGCTGCATACCGCGACACGGCCCGAATCCTGGGACGAATGGTTCGCGATCCGGGCACTGGCCCGGCCCCAGGCGGCCGTCTCGCGCCAGTTCGAACATTTCTATTTCATGCAGGAAGCCGCCCTCGCGGGCCTCGGCGTCGCCGTCGGCTATTGGCATCTGGTGGCCGACGACGTGATGGCCGGGCGGCTGGTCGCGCCGTTCGGCTTCGACGCGTCGGGGCGCCGCTATGTCGCGCTGATGCCGCAACGCGATCGGCCGGCGGCGCGGCTGTTTGCCGACTGGCTGGCCGACGAGGTCGCCGCATTCGAACGTGAGCGGCCTTTGCCCATCGGGTAGGAATTGCTTTTAGAAAAAATAAAATGCAATATTGGGCCGGGCCAGCAACCGGCCCCTTATTCATATGGAAGGAGTGCCCGGCAATGGCCACGACGATCGAAGGCGGCAACCGCGACGCAAAGGCTGCGTTCTGGATGCCGTTCACGGCGAACCGGCAGTTCAAGCAGGCGCCGAAAGTGTTCGTCAGCGCCGACCGCATGCATTACCAGACCGACGATGGCCGCCAGGTGCTGGACGGCATGGCCGGCCTGTGGTGCGTCAACGCCGGCCACAACCAGCGACCGATCGTCGAGGCGATCAAGGCCCAGGCCGACAAGCTCGACTTCGTCTCGTCGTTCTCGATGAGCCATCCGGGCGGCTTCGATGTCGCCAACAAGATCGCAGCCCTTACCCCCGGCACGCTCGATCATGTGTTCTTCACCAATTCGGGCTCGGAGGCGGTCGACACCGCGCTGAAGATCGCGCGCGCCTATCACCGCGTCCGCGGCGAGGTCGGGCGCACCCGCTTCATCGGCCGGGCCCGTGCCTATCACGGCGTCGGCTGGGGCGGGCTGTCGGTCGGCGGCATCGGCCGCCAGCGCAAGGATTTCGTGCCGCTCCTGTCCGATGTCGCCCATCTGTCGGCGACCCATTCCCTGGAGCATCAGGCCTTCACCAAGGGCCAGCCGGCATGGGGCGCACATCTGGCCGACGAACTGCTGACCCAGATCCAGATCCACGATGCCTCGACCATCGCCGCCGTGATCGTGGAACCGGTTGCCGGTTCGGGCGGCGTGCTGCCGCCGCCGAAGGGATATCTGGAGCGGCTGCGTGCGATCTGCGACCAGTACGGCATCCTGCTGATCTTCGACGAGGTCATCACCGGCTTCGGCCGTCTCGGCACGCCCTTCGCGGCCGAGGCGCTGGGCGTTACCCCGGACCTGATCACCTGCGCCAAGGGCCTGACCAACGGCTCGGTGCCGATGGGGGCGGCGATCGCCAGCCAGAAGGTGTTCGACGCCTTCATGGGCCTGCCGGACGGCGCGGTCGAGTTCATGCACGGCTACACCTATTCGGCCCACCCGCTGGCCTGCGCCGCGGCGGCCGCGACGATCGACGTCTACAAGGACCAGGGCCTGTTCGAGCGGGCCGGCCGCATCGCCCCGATCTGGGAGGAGGCGGTGCATTCGCTGCGCGGTGCCGCGGCCGACGTCGTCGACATCCGCAACCACGGCATCCTCGCCGCGATCGAGCTGGCGCCGCGGGCGCCGGGCCAGCCCTCGCGCGCCGGCGCGGTGTCCCAGCATGCCTATGAGAACGGTGTCCTGGTGCGGCTGGCCGGCGATGCGCTGGTGCTGTCGCCGCCCTTGATCATCGAGGAAAGCCAGATCGGCCAGATCGTCGATACCATTGCCCAGGCGCTGAAGGCAGCGGCCTGACGCTTGGCCATGTCCATCGCCGGGGTAAATGGGCTAACCTCGGCGATGGACGGACTTCAGGGAGCGATTCCCAGCGATGACGGATATGGACGCCAAGGCAGCAGGGGACGAGCGCGTCAGCGCGCTGCAGACCGACCTGGTGCGCCAGATCCTCGCCTGGCTCGACCGCACCGAGGTGCCGGTCGGCACGCCGCTGCGCGAGGTGGCGCTGGCCAATACCTTCGGCGTCTCGCGCACCCCGGTGCGCTCGGCCCTGCTGATGCTGGAGAAGCTCGGCTACGTCACCTCCAGCCCCCGGCGCGGCTTCGTGCTGGCCAAGGCGGTGGATGCGGACCAGGCGCTGGATGACGAGGCGCTGCCGCGCTCGACGCTCGAGGAACTGCAGGAGACCTTGATCGCCGACCGCGCCTCCGGCCGGTTGCCGGCCGAGGTGTCGGAGGCAGAGTTGATCGGCCGCTACGGCCGGTCGCGCGGCGTCATCCGCCGGGTGATGATGCGGCTCAGCGACGACGGCATCGCCCAGCGGCTGAGCGGCCATGGCTGGGGTTTCGCCGAGGCGCTCGATTCGATGGCGGCGATCCGCGACAGTTATCACTTCCGCATGGTGATCGAATGCGGCGCCATGCGCGAGCCGGGCTTCCGCCCCGACCCGGTCGAACTGCGCCGGCTGCGCGAAGCGCATGTCGCGGCGATGGAGGGGCCGGGCCCCCTCAGCTCCCGCGACTGGTTTGCCATCAACAGCCGCTTTCACGAGGCGATCGCCACCTGGTCGGGCAACCGCTTCTTCGTCGAGGCATCGCGCCGCCAGACCGCGCTGCGCCGGCTGTCGGAATATCGCGCCTTTCCAAACATCGCCCGCGAAGGGGTTCGGCGGTCTTCGGCCGAGCATCTCGCCATCCTGGACGCGATCGCCGCCGGCGACTATGCCTGGGGCGCGACGCTGCTGCAGCGCCATCTCGAGGTCAATCTGCGCGAGTACGTCGCCAAATATCAGGACACCGGCGACAGCGGGCTGATCCGCCGAGGTTGATTTGTCTTTTAATTTCATTAAGTACAAAAATATCGATCAAGCCCGGGCGGTCGGCCGGACCTGGCTGACGCCGGTGGCGGATGGGCCGGCCCTGCGGCTGTCGGTGCTGCTGGCGCCGGGCAGTCTGGAAGACCTGATCGGGCAGGCTGCGGCGTTGCAGCCCGCCGGTGCCTGCCGCCGCGCTGTCACGTCGGTCTGGAGCAAGCGGCTGTTCTCAGCCCTGTTCTCGGCCGGGCTGACCGCCGACCTGCTGGGCGAGCAGCCCGAGGACGATCCGCTGCTGACGCTCGATGGCCACGCGATCGGCGCCGCCGTCGTCATCTGGCCGGCTCCGCCGCGGCAACGTCCGATCAGCGAGTGGCTTGACGCCACGATCGCCCCGGCGATCACCCGGCTGGCGGCGGCGGGCGGCCTGTCGCCGCGGGTGTTCTGGTCGAATGCCTCGGCGATGGTCGCCTGGCTCTACGAACACTGGTCGGCCCTGCCAGGCTGGGAAGCGACCGCGGCCGCCTGCCGCCATCGGGTGACCGAGGCGGACCGGCCCGACGGCCGGGCCAATCCGCTGCGCGACCACATCGTCTATCGCCCCTGCGACGTGCCGGGCTACGAGGCCGGCGCGCGCATGCGCAAGGTATGCTGCCTGCGCGACCGGCTGGGGCAGCGGCTGTGCTCGAGCTGCCCCAAGATCGCGCCGGCCGAGCGGGACCGGCTGCTGGCCGAGCATAGCTGAGAGCCATCGTCGTTCCGGGCGGCTCGTCGTCGGTTCAGGCGATGGCGACTTCGTTGACTAATTGGACGGCCGTGACACTCTGTCGGCAAGTGGTGTCCTCGGGGGAAGCGGCATGGGTCGGCGTTTGGTGACGGGGCGGCAGGCATCGGTGATGCCCGCCGTCCTGCTGGTGCTTTTTGCGGCCCTCGTCGTCTGGTACCGGCCTGCTGTCGCCCAGACCGTCACCCCGGCCTGGGCCGTTGCCTCCAGCAGCGGGGTCGCCGCGGTCACCGCCGCCGTCGGCGATGCCGGCGGCAATGTCTATGTCGGGGGCACCTTCAGCGGGCCGACATTGACGCTCGGCTCGTCGATCATGTCCTATCCGGGCGGCGACAACACGATTTTGACCATGTTCTTCGCCAAGTACGACGCCAGCGGCAGCATCGTCTGGGCAAAGACTTTCGGCGGCAACCTGGTTGACGGCTCCCCCGTAACCGGCATTGCCGTGGATTCCGGCGGAAACGTCTATTTCACCGGGTATTTCGTCGGCAGCGATTTTGATGTCGGCGGCACCATTCTCAGTCCGTCCGTCGTCGGTGCAGGCCTCGTGGCGGGCAAGCTCAATCCCGACGGCTCGACCGCCTGGGCCAAGAGTTTCGGCACTATTCCCAGCGCCACCACCTATGGCCGTGCCATCGCCCTGGACCCTGCGAACAATCCGGTCATCGCCGGCACCTACCAGGACGGCAGCACCAGCATCGGTGCATACACGTTGCCGGCGCCGATCACTTCCGGGCAGGGTATCTTGTTTGCCAAGCTGGACGGCGGCAACGGCGACGTCACCTGGGCGCAAGGCTATGTCGGCGCCGGCACGTTCATCGCGGCGAGCGGCCTGGTTGTCGCGGCCACGGGAAACATCTATGCATCCGGTACGTTGTCCGGCGGCAGCGTGACCATCGGCAATACGATATCGTCGGTCGGCGATCAGGATCTATGGTTGGCCCAGCTTTCGAGCGCGGGTGTCCCGGCCTGGAGCAAGGGATATGGCGGCGCCGGCACATCGGTCATCGTGCCTTCGGCCAACCTGGCCGCGGATAGCGGCGAGAACATCTACCTTACCGGCTCTTTCTCCGGCGGCTCACTCGATGTCGGCGGCACCACCCTGACCCAGACGACGGGGTCCAACAGCGACATGCTGGCGATCAAGGCCACCGCCGGCGGCAACACGGTCTGGGCCCAGAACTGGGGGATGGCCGGGGCGGACAGCCAGGGTATCGGCATCGGTCGCGATGCCGCCGACAACATCTACGTTGCCGGAGTCTTCAATGGCGCCAGCCTGTCGCTCGGCGGCATCACCTTGACCCTCGTCGGTTCGAGCGACCTGGCACTCGCGCGGCTGAGCGGCAGCAACGGCACGGCCGTCTGGGCCAGAAGCTACGGCGGCACCGGCACCGCCGTCGGCAATCCCGGCGGACCGGCCGGCCCCGTCGCCATCGCCGGCACCGGCCGCGTGGTTGCAAGCGGCTATTACGCTTCAGGAACCCTTTCCTTCGGCACGACGACGTTGCCTTCCCCCGGTTCCCAGGCAATGTACGTGGCAGAAGTCGCGCAGACCTACGGCTTGACGACCTCGGTCAGCGGCGCGGGTAGGGTGACGTCGACGCCGTCGGGAATTTCCTGCGGCTCGTCCTGCTCGGGCCAGTTCGAAGCGGGCATGTCGGTGACGTTGGCCGCGGCGGCCACGGGCGCGGATGTCTTCCGGTCGTGGTCGGGCGATTGCAGCGGTAGCGCGGCGACGCTTGTCGTGACGATGAACGCCGCGCGCAACTGCATCGCGACCTTCGGTGCCGCGCCACCCAGCGGCGGCGGCGCGGCACCGGTTCCGCCACCCGCCTTCGTCAGCCCGTCGCAGCCGCCACCGCCCATCATCGTCGCCAATGCGACCGGCAGCGGCGAAGGCACGGTATCGATTGCGTCGTCGTTCGTTTCCGGCGTACCCCTCACCTTCGAGGTCAGGCAGGTTTCGGGCGCACCGCTGCCGGACTGGCTGACCTTCAATCCCGCCACCGGAAGCTTCAGCTACAAGCTGCCGCAAAACCTGCTCGGCACGGTGCCGATCCAGACAGTTGCAGACCGCCCCGCGCCCAGGGCCGGGACCGGCGTCGCCAACACGGTCTATCCGCTGTCGGCGCTGGTGCAGACGGTGCCGATCAGCCTGACGGCGACGGCCGGCGGGCAGAGTTATACCACGACGATCAACATGGACTTCTACGCGCCCCGCCCGCTCGTGGCGCTGACCGGCGTGAGCTACAGCCCGAGCGGGGCCAGCGGCAATGCCGCCTCGGCCCGGCCGGCCCTGTCCTGGGACGGGGGCCAGATCGTGTTCGAGACCCTGGCCGGCAATATCAACCCGGCTTCGGGCACCTACAGCTCGATCGCGCGCTACGACGGCCTGTCGGGCCGGCGCGACCTGCTGTCGCAGACGGCGGTGCCCGGCGGCGGCGTCGCCAATGGGGTCGACGGCAATTCGAACAATCCGGCAGTGGCGGCATCAGGCAACCATGCCGCATTCTCGTCGTCGGCGCCCGGCGTGTCGACGACACCGAACAACCGCTTGCGCCAGGTCTACCGCACCAGCCTGGCCTATCCGCGCGTGTCGCTGAACGAGGCCGCGACGCCCGCCGCCGTCATGGTCTCGGCCACGGCCGCCGGTATCGCGGCCGATGCGGCGGCGGACATGCCGGCGATGTCCGAACACGGCGAGTTCGTCGCCTTTGAAAGCGCCGCCGGCAATCTCGGGCCCAATCCCGACAGCGTTGTCCAAGTCTGGCGCAAGACCATGGACACCGGTGCCATCGCGCTGGTTTCGGCAGCCGCCGGCGGCACGCCTGGGAACGGCGACAGCCGCAATGTCTCGCTGTCCTGGGACGGCCGCTTCGCGGTGTTCGATTCGATCGCGACCAATCTGGTCTTCGGCAATGCCGCTGGCCGGCAGGTCTATCTGAAGGACCTCGACAGCGGCCGGATGGTTGGTATCTCGACCGCCGCGGGGGCCGGCAACGCCAGGATCGATGCTCGCGCCACCAGCGTCGTCTATGTCGCCCCGGCCAACGGCCGCAGCCAGGTCATGCGCTACGACATCGCCGCCGGGACGACGACGCTGGTGTCGATGACGCCGTCCGGCGTCGCGGGCAATGGCGACAGCACGCAAGCCGCGGTGTCGGCCGACGGCCGCTTCGTCGTCTTCCGCTCGACCGCGACCGACTTGGCAGCGGCATTCGCCGGCAATGGCCAGGCCCAGATCTGGGTGCGCGACGTGATGCTCGGCACCACCGCGCTGGTGTCGCGGACCGCGACGGGGGCGCCCGGCAACGGTGCTGCCTCCGATCCGGCGCTCTCGGGCGACGGGGCGTCGATCGCCTTCACCAGCCAGGCAACCAACCTGGTCGACGCCGGGCCGCTGCCCGGACAGGTGTACATGGCCGCCAACCCCCTGGTCCTGCCGGGCCGCACCGCCTACTGGTATGCGGTCGACGGCGGCAACCAGGCCTGGACGATCGAGCGCTGGGGCGCCCGCGCGCTCGTCGCCGGCTTGGGCTATCAGCCCGGCGGCCCGGCCACCTGGATCGCCGGCACCTGCGACTTCACCGGCCTGGCCTGCGGCGGCCGGCTGAACCAGTGGACGGCCGGCGGCGCCGCGCGCCCCGCGGCGGACGCCGTCCTGACCTTCGCGGCGGATGGCCGCAGCGCAACGCTCTCCCTTGGCAACGGCGCGCCGGCCCGGCTTGCCATCTACCCGATCGGCGGACCTGCCACCACCGGCTATGCCGGCCTGCCTCAGGCAGGCTACTGGGTGGCCGACGGCACCGGGCCCGGCGTATCGAGCCTGTTCCTCGACATCGACACGCAGGCGGCACCGGGCGGCGGCGTCGTTCAGGTCGTCCATGCCACGCTGTTCGGCTATGACGCGCAAGGTGCGCCGACCTGGTACGCCGCCGAAGGGCCGATGGCCACGGACACGACCTTCAGCGCCCAGCTGAATGCCTATGGTGGCGGCGCCCCGTTCGGTCAGACGACCGGCGCGGTGGTGCCGAGCGCGACACCCGTCGGCGTGCTGCGCCTGACCTTCACCGCGACCGACCGCGCCACCATGCAGACACCAGACGGCCGGACGCTGGTAATGACCCGCGCGCGGTTGTAACCGGCAATCATCTTTCGCCCACGGGCATTGACGCAAAGTCTCGCCGAGGCCCCAAAGCATCAAGCGTCGCCCCGGGGCAACGCCC
>JAEYTW010000352.1 GCA_023433835.1 Pseudomonadota bacterium
TCGCAAGCCCTGCCATCAACGCGGCGGCGCCAGCAGCGGCGCCAGCTGGGGCGGAATGCCCGGCGGCAAGACGGCAGGAGGCGCGCCGGTTCCCAGCGTGACGCCGGGAACGGCAGCCGCGCCCGGCGCGGGGGCAGGCTGAGCGGCAAAGGGATTGGCCGGAGCGGACGTGGCGCCGGGGGCCGCCGCGGGTGCCGCAGCCGGAACCTGGGCTGCAGGGGCTGGCACGGTGGGCACCGGCGGCGCACCCTGCCCCGCCGCGACGGGCAGGCCATAGGCCGTCAGCACCATGTCGATGCGCGGCAAGGGCTGGCGCTGTATCCGCATGCTGTTGATTATAATGAGGCGCTTTTCGTTCGCAATGGCCGCCAGCAGGGCTTGCAGGGACTCCGGGGTGAAATCGCCGGACAGGGAAACGCTGATCGCACGATATCCCGCCTGGGCCGTCGCCTCGCCGTCGGCGCGTTGCGACGTGGCGGTGGGCCGGCCGATGCCCGCCTTCCGCGCGGACGACAGCAGCCATTCCTGGAATTCGGCGCGGGCGAGACCTTCCGTCTCGATGCGCCAGAGCCGGTTTTCCAGCTCGCTGCGCCGCGCGTCGGTTTCGCGGGCGCGACGTGCCCAGGCGGCGTCGCCGGCCACCCGTTCGAGGCGGCCGACTTCCTCGCGCCGCTGGTTCAGGCGGCTCACCGCCTCGTCGACCCAGCCCTGGGTCGTCAGCACCAGATAGCCCCACAACATGATGGGAATGAACGCCAGCGCGATCGCCAGGCGCCTGTTGGCCCGGACCTGGGCCACCAGGGGTGCCATCGCCTCGGCAATCTGCTCGCGCACCGGGGCGAAGGCCGCGCGCATGTTGTCGGCGAGGCTCATGATGTCTGCCTGACGAGCTTCAGCCGCAGAACCAGCGTGCCCGGCGCCGGCGAATTCTCGGCGTTGACGTCGGTGAAGATCGGCACCGAGGACAAGGCGCGGACGTAGAACGGCGCATCGAAATTCGGCTGTCCGGCCAAGGTGAAGCGTACTTCGCCTTGCTGGTAGTTCAGATCCTGGAAGATCGTGCCGTTGGTCGGCAGCTTCTCGGCGATGCGGGCCATGACCTCGACCGGCCCCGGATAGGGCCGCAGCGCTTCGAGCTGGCGCACGCGCGCCGCGCTCTTCATGGCCGCGTCCCGCGCCGCCAGAACCGGCGCCGCCTCGGTTTCGATCCGGCGAAGACTGGCCTCGAGCCGGCGCCCTTCCGCCGCCATCACCGCGATCTGCCCGACCTGATAGGCGAAGGGCAGCACGGCGATGCACCCGACTGCCGCGGCCACCTTCCAGCCGCGAAACTCGCTCAGCAACGACCCGGCCGAACGGCGCGGCCAGGGCCGCTCGAGCCATACCGGCGCGGCAGGCACCACGACAGCGGCATGGCGCAAGGCTTCGGCATCGCCGCTGGCGCGCAGAAAACGCACCCACTCCGCCTGATCCGGCAGGCGGGGCCAGTACCGGCTGGCTTTCAGCAGGCCGTCGCGCCAGACCTGCCCCTCGTGCCCGTCCAGCACCTCGACCAGCCGCGCCCCGGTATCGCCGGGCTGCTGCAGCGCCGTCTCCGGCAGGACCACGACGGCACGCGGATCGTGGCCGGCGCCCAGCACCGCCTGCGCCACGGCTTCCTCGTCCCACAGCCAGGCGCCGGCGTCACTTTTGCCCCATTCGGCGAGATAGCCGGTCGCCGCGTAGGGCGAGGCTTCGTCGATCATCAGTTTGAGCGCACGCTCGCGGTCCGCCGGCGCCAGCGCCGGGGGCAGGGTAAACGTGGCGAAGCGGCACAGCGCCCGGCTCAGCACCCACTGCTTCTGCCCGCGCCCGCCCTGCGGCGGCGTTATCCCGTCAGCCCGGTGAAAGAAGCGCTGCGGGCTCGGGGAAAGGCTCCGACGCAGTTGGTTGATCGCCTGCATGCGCGCCAGATGAGGGCAAAGCGATCGCATAGTCAATACGCCATGGCCCGCGGGTCGACTGCGGCGTCAAGGTCACCACCAACTCGCGCTTCAGGGGAATCCCCGACGCCTGCACGGTCAGTCGGAAACTGTTGGTCGGATTGATCAGGAAGCGAAACGGGTCGACCGCGGCGACGGCCCCCAGCAGGGCCGACATCTCTCCTATGTTCTCCAGCGGCCGTTCCCGGCGCAGGGCCAGCACCTTGGCGACGTTCTCCGCCGGCAGGCCGATCGCCTCCAGCACGGGCGCCGGCGCCGTATTGATGTTGATGCCCACCGTGCGCGTCGCCGAAGTCGCCGAGGGCAGCCCGCCGTCAACCTTCCACAGTTGATCGAACCTGTCCCAATCCATGACAGACCGCGCTTCCCAGGGCGTGCGCAACAGGCCGTTGGCCGGCGGCTGCCTGCCGGCCGACACGTATTGCAGCCGCTCGGCCCCGTTCAACCGGACGAGATCATCGGTATCGATATAGTCGAGCAGCTTGGGCACCATCGCGGCGCGCGATTCCGCCGGCACGTCGAAGGCGCTCAGCAACCGGACCACGTCGTCGGGCTCGGCGAAGTTCAGGTTCATCAGGCCGCGCGAATCCTGCATCCGGATCAGCGTGCCCGCGCGGTTGCGATATTGCGTATCGTCGAGCTTCAGATAGGTCGCGGCCTGGCTGACCACGCTGCCGCCCGCCAGCATCTGCTTGATGCGATCTTCCTGCGACATGGTCATGGTGCTGCTCGGCCCGCCGAGCGCGGAAAGCTCGACCCCGCGCGGCGACAGCAGTTGCGTGCCGAACCAGTAAAGGACGTCCGCGCGGGCTTCCGCGATGCGCTGCTCGGCCTCCACCCGCTGGCGCAGCTCGAATGCCCTGTTGGTGGCACCGTTGACCCATTCGGTGAATACCGCCAAGCCCAGCGCGATCGCCATGACGATGAGGATCGTCATCACCAGGACAAAGCCTTCGTCGTTTCGCGTCCGGCTCATTGGACAGGCGTTCCCATCGGCGTGATCAGCTTGTCGGCATCGCGCATGGTGATGATCGCGGCATAGACCGTCATGCGGCCCAGCGGCGGGCCGCCGAAATCGACCTGGATCGCCACCGGCAGCTGGGGAATGATGGCCCCCGCCGGCAGGGTCACGCCCTGGGGCGGCCAGGTCGGGTATGTCTTGCCATCCTCGGCCACATAGGTGAAACGGCCCGCGCCGCCCTCCCAGCGCCAGTAAGGCCGGAAATCCGGATCCTGGCCTTCGCGATACTCCAGGGTCGCCTGCCTGCCCTCGGTGATCCGCCATTCGAAGGGCACGGGCACGCCCGGCCGCGATCGCAGGCCGCCGATCGTCAGGCCCTGCACCGACCGTTCCGCCCCCCGGAAGGGATTGGGGCCGTTCTCGTATTCGGGGACGACACTGGCCAGGGAATCCCGCAGCCAGGACGACGTGATGGCATTGTCGCCCGCCAGATCGATCCAGGCGCCAAGGCGCTGCCGCAGATCGAACAGCCGCGACAATCCCTCGAAGGCGGCGGTCGCGAGCATGCCGACCAGCACCACGACGACCAGCACTTCCAGAAGCGTCATTCCCGCCTCGCCGCGGCGGATGAACCGTCTGCTGCACATCAGAAAGGCAGCCTGAACTGGCGGACCTGGTGCCATCCGACCTGGCGCAGGTCGAAACTGAACCATGGCCTCGTTCCCCCGCGGTCATCGACGCGCAGGACTTCTGCCTGGGTGCGATACATGGCGACCTGGTAGAGGCTCTGCCCCGCCGGAAAACCGACGCCGTCGACCGGCGTGGTCAGCGCAACGCTGCGCCAGCGCAACAGATAGGCGCCGAGCGTCACGCTGCCCTCGGGGCGCTCCATCGGATTGACGGAATCGAGCACGGCGAGGGCATTGAGCGTCACCTCGCTCTGCAGGTTGGCTTGACCAACGCGCAGGAGGCCGTCGAGATTCCGGCTCATAAGCGTATAGAGCGGCACCAGCAGCGCGCCGAGCAAAGCGATTGCGACAATCGCCTCCAGCAGGGTGAAGCCGGCTTCGTGCCGTCGCGGGGAAACCCGGACAATCATCGCACGTTCATACTCCGCCCCGCGCCGCCGTGCCAGCGCGCTCGCACACAACTCTGACCATTGAGCGGAACGGCGATACCGCTATCGTCTACGCGCGACAGCCAATCGAACTCATGCAACCGCCATCGCCCCAGCGGCCTGCGACGCCCTGTTCAAGGACTGGGTGCGCCGCGCCCGAGGCCCATTGCCAGGGCGCCCGCCACCCCCTACCCTACCCTGCGGTAACCTGACAGGGGAAACGTCGATGGACCTCGAATACAGCGCCGCAGAGCGCGCCTTCCGGGAGGAGGTGCGGGCGTTCATCAAGACCGCCTTGCCCGACGAACTGCGCCGTCGCGCGGGCCAGACCCAGCATCTCGACCGCGAGGATTATCTGGCCTGGCAGCGCATCCTGCATGCCAAGGGGTGGGGCGCGCCATCCTGGCCGGTCGCGCTGGGCGGCACCGGCTGGACGCCGGCCCAGCGCCACATCTTCGACGAGGAATGCGCCGAGGCCGGCGCGCCGCCGCAACTGCCCTTCGGCCTGGCCATGGTCGGGCCGGTGATCGCCACCTTCGGCACCGACGCGCAAAAGGCGCAGTACCTGCCGCGCATCGTGGCGGGGCTGGACTGGTGGTGCCAGGGCTATTCCGAGCCAGGCTCGGGTTCGGACCTGGCCTCGCTGAAGACCAAGGCGGAGATCGACGGCGACGACTACGTCGTCAACGGCCACAAGATCTGGACGACCCAGGCCCATTTCGCCGACCTGATGTTCTGCCTCGTGCGCACCGACGGCTCGGGCAAGCCGCAGGACGGCATCACCTTCCTGCTGATCGACATGAAGACGCCCGGGATCACCGTGCGGCCGATCATCTCGATCGACGGCGCCCACTCTCTCAACGAAGTCTTCTTCGACAATGTGCGGGTACCGCGGGCCAATCGCGTCGGCGAGGAAGGGCGCGGCTGGACCTATGCCAAGTTCCTGCTCGGCAACGAGCGCACCTCGATCGCCGGCGTCGCCGCTTCCAAGAAGCGACTGCAGCGGCTGAAGGAGATTGCGCGCGCCGAATTCGCCGCCGGCCGGCCGCTGATCGAGAACCAGTCGTTCCGCGACCGCATCGCCCAGGCCGAGATCGACCTGATGGCGCTCGAATTCACCAACCTGCGGGTCCTGGCCGACGAAAGCGCGGGCAAGGGGCCGGGGCCGGAAGCAAGCCTCTTGAAGATCCTCGGCACCAACCTGCAGCAGGCGATCAACGAACTCGCCGTCGAGGCGCTGGGCTACTACGCCAACCCCTACGAAACGCTGCACGACGGCGACAACCGTGGACCGGTGGGGCCCGTGCATGCCGAGGGCCTGATGGAGGCGCATCTCTATTTCCGGGCCGCCTCGATCTATGGCGGCTCGAACGAAATCCAGCGCAACGTCATTGCCAAAATGGTGCTCGGCCTCTGAGCCGACCAGGGAGGAACTGGCCATGGACTTCGCCTACAGCGAAGAGCAGCGGATGCTGGCCGACAGCGTCGGCCGCTTCGCCCGCGAGATCTACAGCTTCGAGAACTGGCGCAAGCTGTCGGAAACCGAAGACGGCTTCGACCGCGCCAACTGGGCCCGCATGGCCGAGCTGGGCTGGCTCGGCGCCTGCCTGCCCGAAGATTACGGCGGGCTAAACGGCGGCGGCGTCGAGGCGATGGTGATCGCCGAAGCCTTCGGCCGCGGGCTGATGCAGGAACCCTACATGTGGACGGCGATCGTCGGCGCCGGGCTGATCCTGGCCGGCGGATCGGCGGCGCAGCGCGACGACTTGCTGCCGGCCATCGCCGAGGGGCGGCTGATGCTCTCGGTCGCCTTCGCCGAACCGCAAAGCCGCTTCGATCTCCACGATGTCGCCTGCGGCGCCAAGGCGGAAGGCGGCGGCTATCTGCTGTCGGGCCACAAGAGCGTGGTGTTCCACGCCCAGAGCGCCGACCGGATCATCGTCGCCGCCCGCACCGGCGGCGGGCAGCGTGACCGCGACGGCATCTCGCTGTTCCTGGTGCCGGCCGATGCGGAAGGGCTGACCCGGCGCGATTACCGCACGACCGATCGCCGCCGCGCCTCCGACCTCACCTTCTATGGCGTGCGGCTGGGCCCCGACGCGCTGGTCGGGCCGCCGGGCGGCGGGCTGCCGCTGCTCGAACAGGCGATCGACCGGGGCAGCGCCTTCGCCTGTGCCGAAGCGGTCGGCGCCATGACGGTGCTGAACGAAACCACGCTGGCCTATGTCAAGACGCGCAAGCAGTTCGGGCGGGCGATCGGCGACTTCCAGGTCATCCAGCATCGCCTGGTCGACATGATGGCCGCGCTGGAGGAAGCCCGGTCGCTGGCGCTGGTCGCGGCCGTCAAGCTCGTCGCGCCGGCGCCGGAGCGCGCCCGCGCGATCGCGGCCGCCAAGGCCAAGGCCGGTCAGTCAGGCCGATTCATCGGCCAGCAGGCGATCCAGCTGCACGGCGGCATGGGCATGACCGACGAGCTCAGCGTCGGCCACTACTACAAGCGGCTGATGATGCTCGACGTGCTGTTCGGCAATGCCGACCACCAGCGCCAGCGCTTTGCCGCGATGGGATGAATTACGGCAATAAATTATTGTAAAACAGAAAAAATTGCATAGGCTGGGGGCGTGGATCCATCACCTGGAAGGCCCGCCCCATGCCCCCTGCTGCCTCGACCGACGCGGAACTGACCAAGGTCGCCCGGATTTCGGCCGTCCTGGCCTGGGGTTGCCTCGGCATCGCCATCCTCGTGCCGGCCGCGGTGGCGGGCGGCTGGAGTCTGGCCGCGCCGGAAACCCTCGACCAGGCCGTGCGCCTGGCCGGTGGCGCGC
>JAEYTW010000376.1 GCA_023433835.1 Pseudomonadota bacterium
GGCCGGTTCAGCCGGCCTTCCGCTGCTTGGCTTCCTCGCGGGCCAGCTTGTCGACCCGCTCGTTCTCGACATGGCCGTCATGGCCGCGCACCCAGCGCCATTCGACCTGATGGGGCAGGGTGGCCGCGTCCAGCCGCTGCCACAGATCGACGTTCTTGACCGGCTCGCGCGCAGCCGTCTTCCAGCCGCGCGCCTTCCAGCCCTTGACCCATTTCGTGATGCCGTCGCGCACGTACATCGAATCGGTCCACAAGGTGACGCGGCAGGGGCGCTTCAGCAGTTCCAGCGCCGCGATCGCCGCCATCAGCTCCATGCGGTTGTTGGTGGTCTGCGCCTCGCCGCCGGCGATTTCCTTCTCGTGCCCCCCCGACCGCAGCAACGCCGCGTAGCCACCGGGGCCTGGATTCCCGAGGCAGGCCCCGTCGGTGAAGACTTCGACCTCACTCAAGGCCATAGGCCCCCGACGAATCGACGCCGCGGTGGAACATCAGCTTGCGGGCGTATTCCATCGGGTCCTTGGGCTTGACCAGCGCGCCGGGCACCTGGTTCAGCCAGTCGTAGAGGCGGGTCAGCAGGAAACGCAGCGAGGCCCCGCGGGCAAACAGCGGCAGCAGGCGGCGCTCGGTAGCCGACAAGGGGCGCACCGCCTGATAGGCGCGCATCAGGGCCCGGCCCTTGGTCGAGTTGAAGGCGCCATCGGCCTCGAAGCACCAGGCGTTCAGGGTGACGGCCAGGTCGTAGGCCAGGAAATCGGTGCAGGCGAAATAGAAATCGATCAGCCCGGAAACCCGGTTTTCCATGAACAGCACGTTGTCCGGGAACAGGTCGGCATGGATGACGCCGCGCGGCAGCTCGGGCCGCTCGCCGGGCCAGGAAGGCGCAAGCGTCGCGATCTCCTCGTCGAGCAGCGCGGCCAGACCCGGGGCCACCGTATCGGCGCGGTCGCGGCAGGCGTCGACCAGCTTGCGCCAGCCGTCGACCGACAGGTCGTTGGGCCGGGTCATGGTGAAGCCCTTCTGGGCTTCGTGCAGGCGGGCAAGCGCGGTGCCGACCTCGCCGCACTGCACGGCGTTGGGGCGGCGCGGCCAGACGCCCTTCATGAACGTGACGATCGCCGCCGGGCGGCCGGCCAGCCGGCGCAGCGCCTGGCCGTCGCGGCCCTCGACCGGCAGCGGGCAGCTGACGCCGGCCTTGGCCAGGTGCTCCATCAGCCCGAGGAAGAAGGGGATGTCGTCCTCGCGCACCCGCTTTTCGTAGAGGGTCAGGAAATAGGGCCCCTGGTCGGTGACCAGCAGGTAGTTCGAATTCTCGACACCCTCGGCCACCCCCTTGCAGGAGACCGGCCCGCCGATGTCGTATTGCTTGAGGAAGGCGCTCAGCGCCTCGTCGTCGACTTCCGTATAGACAGCCATCTTCTCTAGCGACCCCCCGCCCCAAAAATCCCAGCCGGCGTCGCGGCCTCGTCCTCCAAGGCGCGGGGCAGCTTGAAATGCACATCCTCCCGCGCCGTCACCACTTCCTCGATGGTCACGTCGTAGCGGGCGCGGAAGGCGTCGATCACCTCGGTTACCAGCACGTCGGGCGCGCTGGCCCCGGCGGTGATGCCGACCGTGGCGAGGCCGGCCAGCGCCTCCCAGTCGATATCGGCGGCGCGGCGGACCAGCGCGGTGCGCTCGACGCCGGCCTTGGCCGCGACCTCGACCAGCCGCACCGAATTCGACGAGTTCGGCGCCCCGATCACCAGCACCGCGTCGCAGCGCGCCGCGATCGACTTGACCGCGCCCTGGCGGTTGGTGGTGGCATAGCAGATATCCTCGCGCCGCGGCCCGGCGATCGCGGGGAAGCGGTCGCGCAGCGCTTCGACGATCGCGGCGGTATCGTCGACCGACAGGGTGGTCTGGGTGATGTAGGCCAGCCGCCCGGGGTCGCCGACCTGCAGGCCCGCGATGTCCTCGACCGTCTCGATCAGCGTGACCGAGCCGGGCGGCAGCTGGCCCATCGTGCCGATCACCTCGGGATGCCCGCGATGGCCGATCAGCAGGATATGCAGCCCGTCGCGATGATGCCGCTCGGCCTCGCGATGGACCTTGGAGACCAGCGGGCAGGTGGCGTCCAGATAGAACAGCGTGCGGCGCTCGGCCTCCTCGGGCACCGATTTCGGCACGCCGTGGGCGGAGAACACCACCGGCCGGCCGGCCGGCACGGCGTCGAGCTCGTCGACGAACACCGCGCCCTTGGCCTCCAGCCCCTCGACGACGAAGCGGTTATGCACGATCTCGTGCCGTACATAGACTGGCGCGCCGTATTTCTGCAGCGCCAGCTCGACGATCTGGATCGCCCGGTCGACGCCGGCGCAGAAGCCGCGCGGAGCGGCCAGCAGAAGGGTGAGGGCGGGTCTGGTCATGCGGTCCGTATCTGCGGGCCTTGGGTCCTGCGGTTGGTTGTTTTCGGGGCATCCTGGTATCGGCGCCGCTTGTGCGGGCCCCAGCGCTTGCCTAAAGTCGGGTCGACCATCGGTTTAGCAAACCCTGGCCGCAGAGGAAAGCCGCGCCATGCAGCGTCCATCGACCGGCATTGCGGAAGCCGAAGCCTTCAAGAGATGTGAGGACGTGTTGCGTTTTTCTCCGCTTAAGCCCCTGGCGCTGGCCGGGCTCGCCCTGTTCCTCGCCGGTTGCTCGACGTTCAACCGCGAACCGCCGCCGCCTTGCCCGCCGGTCGCCATCCTCGGCGAAACCTCGAACCTGACGCAGTTCCGCCAGGGTCCGGGCCGCGACCTAACCGACGTCGAATACGGCGTCCAGATCCTCGATTACCGGGGCGGCTGCGAATTCTCGTCCGACAAGCGGACGGTCACGATCAACCTGACGACCGACATCATCGCCCAGCGCGGGCCGGCGATGACGGGAACCGCGGTCACCGTGCCGTACTTCATTGCCGTGCTCGATCGCAGCCAGCAGATCCTGACCAAGCAGGTCTTCGAAACCCGCATCGACCTGCCGGCCAACCGGCGCCGCGCCGGCGTGGCCGAAGGCTCGCAGCCGGTCATCCCCTTCGCCGAGGGCAAGGGGCCCAAGGACTATTCCATCATGATCGGCCTGCAGCTGACCGACGAGCAGCTCGCCTGGAACCGCCAGGCGCGCGGCGGCAACTGACGACGGAGGGATCAGGGATGAAACGCATTATCGGGCTGGGTGTCGGCTTGGCCATGTTCGCGGCGGTGCCGGCAATGGCGGCAGCCGTTACCGTGCCGATGACCCTGATCACCGCCGACGGCATCGGCAACGCGATCGGCAGCGTCACCTTGCGCGATTCGAAATACGGCCTGGTGATCGAGCCGAAGCTGGCGGGCCTCCCCGCGGGCTGGCGCGGCATGCATATCCACCAGAACCCGTCCTGCGCGCCGGGCGACCAGAACGGCAAGGCCGCGGCGGGCTTCGGGGCCGGCGGCCACCTCGATCCGGCCGCGACCGGACAGCACAAGGGACCGCTCGACAAGACCGGCCATCTCGGCGACCTGCCGTTCCTGACCGTCGACCGCGACGGCACCGCCACGGCGATCGCCCTGGCCCCGCGGCTGAAGGTGCGCGACATCGCCGGCCGCGCCTTGATGATCCATGCCGGCGGCGACAATTATTCCGATCAGCCCGAACCGCTCGGCGGCGGCGGCGGCCGCATCGCCTGCGGCGTCATTCCGGGCAAGGCGGCGGCACCCAAGAAGGCCGCCGCGCACAAGGCCCACTGATCGCCCGCCCCCGGCGCCGGCTATCTGGTCGGCGCCGGTCCGGGCTGGCCCGGAAAATTGGCGAGATCCGGGTCGACATGCCCCCAATCGGGCGCGGAGTCGGTCCAGATGAAGCCGGACGGGCGGCCGACCGAGCGATCGTCCAGCGCGCCGACCCGCACCACCATCACGTCGGGCCGGGCCGAGGATTGGCTGAACAGCTGGGTGCCGCAGCGCGGGCAGAAGCGGCGGCGCATGACATTGCCGCTGTCGGCGGTCGAGACGTACTCGGCGACCTCGCCCTGCAACTCGAACGTCGCGCTCGGGAAGACCGCATTGATCGAAGCATTGCCCGCCGACAGATACTGGCAATCCCGGCACCAGCAGGCCCGGGCCATCAGGGGCGCCTCGGCGAAGGCGAAGGTGACGGCGCCACAGTAACAGCGGCCGGTATGGCGCGACATGCTCATCAGGCCTCCGCCGCCAGGCGGGCGCCGACCGAATAGGCTTTCCAGCGCGCCTCGACCGCCTCGTGCAGTTCACGCTTCAGGCCCAGGGCGAAGACCGTCTCGGCGACCAGGAACATCGGCCCGATCAGCGCCTGCAGGAGGTTGTCGGCCAGCGCCGGGCGCCGCCCCTCGAAGACGTGGCCGACCAGCTGGAACACCCAGCCGCCGACGAAGGCCGCGGCGAAGACGCTCCACCCGACCGTCTGGCCCATGCCGGCGACCTGAACCGCCAGCCAGTACAGCACCAGCAGGATGGCGACCATGGCGGCGCCGATGACACGGTCGAGCCAGATGTAGAAAACCGACACCGTGGCGAGCAGCACGAGCGCCGGGTTGACGTCGATGGCTCCCAGCCGTCCCAGCGGCACCCAGGCCAGCGGGATGTAGATCGAGAACACGATGGCGGGAATGCCGATGAAATGGGTGGCGCGGTTGCGCATGTCGCGATGATAGGCGGAGTACATCGCCATCTGTTCGACGAAGAACCGGTTCATCCTGCGCGCTCCCTCAGCTGGATGGTCTTCTGCGGACCGAGATACCCGGTACTATAAGGCATAACGGGGATTTTACCCACTTGCCCCGCCCAGCCGCATATTACGCAGCGTAATCCTGGCGTTTCCCCTTGACGGCCCGTTGCCGCGGCTCATAGATCGCAGGGGGCGGCACGCAAGCGTGGCGCGTTCCATGATATAAACAGAAAATGCGGTCATGTCCCTTCCCCGGGGACGCAATGCCGCTGTTGGGGCGATATGGACTTTCCGCGATGACCTCGGACGCCGACAACAGGACGCCGGTCAATCAGGCGACGTCCAAGGCGGTGATCGCGGCATTGTCGCGTCAGTTCGAGGGCATGCTGCCGGACCTGGTCGCGGCGATTACGGCCGATATCGCGGCACTGGGCCAGCAGGGGGCCGAGCGCCCGGCGATCCTCGCCCGCCTGCGCGCGGCGGTGCACGACCTGAAGGGTCAGGGGGCCAGCTTCGGCTATCCGCTGATTACCGAGTTCGGCATGTCGCTGTCGCATCTGCTGTTTCGTCTCAGCGACATCGACGAGGCCGCGATGACGCGCATCGTACTGCACGGCGATCTCCTGACCACGGTCGCCGCCCACAGGATCAGCGGCGATGGCGGCGAGATGGGGCAGGCGCTGCGCGCCGGTCTCGCCCGCGCGATGGCCTGACGGCGATGGCGGCCGACGACCTCCATCCCCTGTTGCGCGAGCAGATCGCGGCGGCGACGCGCGACGGCGTGCTCGACGTCGATGCCCTGCTGGCCCAGGTATCCGGCCGCTACGCCGAGACGACGCTCGATCGTGACGCCGAGATCGTCCAGGCCGCGCTGGAAGGCGCGCGCGTCGGGCTGTGGCAGTGGGATGTCGGCAGCGATTTCCTGGCGCTGTCGCCGTCGTTCTGGACCTTGCTCGGCTTCGAGGACGAGGCCGCGATGCGGGCGGCGATGGCCGGCAGCATGAAGAACCTGCTGCATCCCGACGATCGCGCCGCCTATCTCGCCCGCATCGAGCAGATGCAGGGGGGCGAGCCGTTCTCGCTCGACTACCGCCTGCGCACCGGCGCCGGCGGCTATATGTGGGTTGCCGGGATCGGCCGGCCGCAACGCGACGAACAGGGACGCATCATTTGCGCCGCCGGCGCCGTGGTGGACATCTCCGCCCGCCGCATCGCCGAACAGGCGCTGGCCGATTCCGACAGCCGGCTGCGCGCGCTCAACGACGGCTCGCCCGCCGGCATCTTCCAGATGGACGACATGGGCCGGCTGTCCTATGCCAACCGGCGCGCGCTCGAGATCCTGGGGCTGTCCTTCGAGGAGGTGATCGAGTTCGGCTGGGCCGGCGGCGTGCATCCCAAGGACAAGCGCCGGCTTTATGAACACTGGACGTCGGCCGTGGCCAATGACGGCCAGGTGCGCGGCGAATACCGTTTCCTGCGGCCCGACGGCCGCATCCTGTGGGCGGAGATCCAGGCCCAGCGTTTCCGCGAGGGGTCGACGCCGAATTCCTGGCAGTATATCGGGTCGATGACCGACATCACCCCGCTCAAGGAAGCGCAGGGGCTGCTCGACGATGCGATCGCGAGCCTGTCGGAAGGTTTCGCGCTGTTCGACCGCGACGACCGGCTGATCGCCTGGAACCAGATCTATCTCGATTGCTTCCCCCACCTTGCCGCCGTCATCAAGATCGGTGCCCCCTTCGCCGAGATCGCGACCTATGCGGCGAATATCTTCGGCCCCCAGTCCGAGGAGGAGCGGGCGGCCTGGATCGCCTGGCGGCTGAAGGAACATGCCAGGCGGTCCGGCTCGTTCGTGCAGGAACTGCCCGACGGCCGTTCGTTCGAAACGCGCGAGCGGCCGACGGCGGCCGGCGGTGTCGTGCTGACCGTGCACGAGACGACCGAATTGCGCCGCAACGAGATCGTGCTGCGCCAGGCCAAGCTCGCCGCCGAGGCGGCGTCGCAGGCCAAGTCGGAATTCCTGGCCAATATGAGCCACGAGGTGCGCACGCCGCTGAACGGCATCCTCGGCATGCTCGGCCTGCTGCAGGACGAGGAGATCGCGCCGACCGCACGGCAGTTCGTCACCTCGGCACAGGCTTCGGCCAATCATCTGCTGACCATCGTCAACGACATCCTCGATCTCTCCAAGCTCGAGGCCGGCCGGCTCGACATCGAGGCATCGGCCTTCTCGCCGCAGGGGCTGGTCGAGGCGGCGGTGTCGCTGCTGGGGCCGCAGGCCCATGCCCGCGGCAACCGGCTGTCCTGGGGCATCGCCTCGGACGTGCCGCGCTGGGCCACCGGCGACGAGGGGCGGCTGCGCCAGATCCTGGTCAACCTCGCCGGCAACGCGATCAAGTTCACCCGCGGCGGCGAGGTGCGCATCGCGGTCAGCGCCTCGGGGCTGACCGAGACCGGCTTCCGGCTGCAGGTCGAGGTCGCCGATACCGGCATCGGCATCCCGGCCGGGGCGCTGCCCCGGCTGTTCCAGAATTTCAACCAGGCCGACGGCTCGATCTCGCGCCGCTTCGGCGGTACCGGCCTCGGCCTGTCGATCTGCAAGAAGCTGGTCGGGCTGATGGACGGCGACATCACCGTGACCAGCCGCGAGGGCGAGGGGTCGACCTTCCGCTTCGAGGTGCCCTGCGGGATTGCCGCCGCGCCGCCGGCGGCGGCGGCGGAAGAACCGGTCTCGGCCGGCGCGGCGCGTCCGCTGCGCGTGCTGGTGGCCGAGGACAACCACACCAACCAGATCCTGATCCGCCACCTGCTGGGCCGGGAAGGCCATCATTGCGACATCGTCGCCGACGGCCGCGAGGCGGTCGATGCCGTCGGCGGCCGACCCTACGACGTCGTGCTGATGGACGCCCAGATGCCGGAGATGGACGGCGTCGCCGCCACCCGGGCGATCCGCGGCATGGACGGTGCCGTGGCCCGCATCCCGATCGTCATGCTGACCGCCAATGCGATGGCCGGCGACCGCGAACGCTATCTGGGCGCCGGGGCCAGCGACTACGTCTCCAAGCCGATCGATCCCACGGTGCTGATGCCGATGCTGCAGCGCCTGGCCGGCCGGGCCACCAGCGCGCCCGCCGCCGCGGCCCCTGCCGCGGCCGCCCCAGCCCAAACCTTGAGCAAGGCCGCCATCGCCGATATCGATGCGCTGCTGGCCCGCATGCGGGCGCTGGAGAAGCCGGCCGGCGACTGACGGGTGTGTCGCATTCACCGGGGTTGCCTGTCGCTTGCGGGCTTGCGTTGACTTCGCCGCGGGCTCGGCCCATAAGGGTCGGACTGCGTCGCGCGGGAGAGATCGGCCCTCTGATTCGGAAGGCCGGCGCCGAAGGAGCAACCGCCCCGGAAACTCTCAGGCACAAGGGACCGCGCGGGACGTGAAGACTCTGGAAAGCAGGGGGCAGGCCGGCAGGCCCGCCACCTCACCGACGGAGTAAGCCTGCAGGCCGGCGACCGGCGGCAGGCGAATCTCTCAGGTTCCCGGACAGAGGGGGCGACGCTTGAGGTTGTGACCTTGCGGTCCCGCCTTATGCGGGGCGACCCTGTCCGGAGGCAACCTGAATGGCCGATAGCAACGGCGATCCCGTCCTCACCACCCCCCTGAACGCCCTGCACCGCGAACTCGGCGGCCGCATGGTGCCGTTCGCCGGCTACGACATGCCGGTCCAGTTCCCGGCCGGCATCATGGCCGAGCACAACCATACTCGCAGCGCCGCCGGGCTGTTCGACGTCTCGCATATGGGCCAGGTGCGCATCACCGGCCCCGATCCGGTCGCGGCCCTCGAACGGCTGGTGCCCGGCGACATCGCCGCGCTGGCCCCCGGCCGCATGCGCTACACGATGTTCACCAACGACCAGGGCGGCATCCTCGACGACCTGATGGTGACGCGACGGGAGAACGACCTGTTCGTCGTCGTCAACGCTGCCTGCAAGGTCCAGGATCTGGCCCATCTGCGCGAAGGCCTTCCCGGCCACGATGTCGAGGAACTGGCCGACCGTGCGCTGCTGGCGCTGCAGGGGCCGCAGGCCGCCGCGGTGATGGCGCGGCTGGCGCCCGATGCGGTCAGGCTCGGTTTCATGAGCGGGGCCGAGGCGGCGGTGGCGGGCCATGCCTGCTTCGTCACCCGCTCGGGCTATACCGGCGAGGACGGATTCGAGATATCGGTCGCGGCCGGCGAGGCCGACGCGCTGGCCCGCCGCCTGCTGGCCGAGGACGAGGTCAAGCCGATCGGCCTGGGCGCGCGCGACTCGCTGCGGCTCGAGGCGGGCTTGTGCCTTTACGGCCACGATATCGACACCGCGACCAGCCCGATCGAGGCCGCGCTGGCCTGGACCATCTCCAAGCGCCGGCGCGACCAGGGCGGCTTCCCCGGCGCGGCCGTCGTCCAGAAGCAACTGGCCGAGGGCGCCGCGCGCAAGCGCGTCGGCATCCAGCCCGAAGGCCGGGCACCGGCCCGCGAAGGCACGCCGGTCCTCGATGCCGAAGGCCGCCGGATCGGCACCGTCACCTCGGGCGGTTTCGGCCCGACCGTCAATGCGCCGGTCGCGATGGGCTACGTCGCCACCGGCCACCATGCGATCGGCACCGCCGTTGCGCTCGAAGTCCGCGGCAAGACGCTGCCCGCCAAGGTGGCGGCCATGCCGTTCGCCCCGCACCGCTACGCCAAGTAATCAACCCTCAAGCCGCAGAGAGCCAGCAGATGAGCAGGATCGCTTTCACCAAGGACCATGAGTGGATCAGCGTCGAGGGTGACGTCGGCACGGTCGGCATCACCGACTACGCCCAGTCGCAGCTGGGCGACATCGTCTTCGTCGACCTGCCGGAGGTCGGCAAGGTGCTCGGCGTCGGCGACGAGGCCGCGGTGGTCGAATCGGTCAAGGCCGCTTCCGAGATCTACGCCCCGGTCTCGGGCGAGATCGTCGCGGTCAACGGGGAACTGGCCGGCAGCCCCGTTCTGGTCAACGAAAAGGCCGAGACCGACGGCTGGTTCGTCAAGATCAAGCTGTCCGATCCGTCGGAACTCGACGCACTGATGGATGCGGCCGCCTACAAGGCGTTCGTCGAGGGCCTCTGATCATGCGTTACCTGCCGCTGACGGCGGACGACCGCGCCGCCATGCTTGATGTCATCGGCGCCGGCTCGGTCGACGAGCTGTTCGCCGACGTGCCGGCCTCGGCCCGGCTGAGCCAGCCGATCGACCTGCCGGCCCATCAGGGCGAATGGGAAGTCGAGAAGGCGTTCCGCGCGCTGGCGGGCAGGAGCCTGTCGCCCAACGAGGTGCCCTCGTTCCTCGGTGCCGGCGCCTATCGCCACCATATCCCGGCCAGCGTCGATCACCTGATCCAGCGTTCGGAATTCCTGACCAGCTACACCCCCTACCAGCCCGAGATCGCGCAGGGCACGCTGCAGCATCTGTTCGAATTCCAGAGCCAGGTGGCGCTGCTGACCGGCATGGACGTCGCCAACGCCTCGATGTACGACGGCGCGACGTCGTGTGCCGAAGCCGTGCTGATGGCCAAGCGCCAGACCAGGCGGTCGCGCGCCATCCTGTCTGGGGCCTTGCATCCGCATTACCGCGACTGCACCCGCACCATGGCCGGTTTCGTCGACCATGGCGTCGAGACGCTGCCGCTCGACCTTGACGGGTCGGAAGACCTGACGACCCATCTGGCCAAGGACGTCGCCTGCGTCGTCGTCCAGTATCCCGACGTGCTGGGCCGCGTGCGCGACCTGACGGCGCTGGCCGAGGCGGTGCACGAAGCGGGCGCGCTGCTGATCGTTGCCGTCACCGAGATCGTGTCGCTGGGCGCGCTGGTGCCGCCCGGCGCGATGGGCGCCGACATCGTCGTCGCCGAGGGCCAGTCGCTGGGCGTGCCGCTGTCGTTCGGCGGGCCCTATGTCGGGCTGTTTGCGACGCGCGAGAAATTCCTGCGCCAGATGCCGGGCCGCCTGTGCGGCGAGACCGTCGACGCCGACGGCCGGCGCGGCTACGTGCTGACCCTGTCGGCGCGCGAGCAGCATATCCGGCGCGAGAAGGCGACATCGAACATCTGCACCAATGCCGGCCTCTGCGCCCTGGCCTTCTCGATCCATCTGAGCCTGCTGGGCGAGGCGGGATACGTGCGGCTGGCCCAGATCAATCACGGCAAGGCGGTGCAGGCGGCCGACAAGCTCGCCGCCATTCCCGGCGTCACGCTGGTCAACCAGGGTTTCTTCAACGAATTCACCCTGAAGCTGCCCAAGGACGCGACCGAGGTGGTCGAGGCGCTGGCGCGGAAAAGAATCCTGGCTGGCGTGCCGGGCGCGCGGCTGTGGCCGGAAGATCCGCAGGCGGCGAACCTGCTGCTGGTCGCGGTGACCGAGTTGAACGACGACGGCGATGTCGACGCCCTGGTGGCGGCGCTCGCCGCGGAGGTGAAGTGATGTTGAACCGTCAGGGACGGGCGACCCAGCCCGCGGTCGCCGCGGCGGCCGATCCGGCCTCGGATGCGACCTTCGCGCGCGCCACCGGCACCATCCTGGGCCATCGCGGCCTCGACCATGAAGAGCGGCTGATCTTCGAACTGGGCGAGGAGGGCCGCAGCGGCGTCGACCTGCCCGAGCCGCCGCAGGTCGAAAGCCGCCTGGGCGGTCTCGCCCGCCAGGGCCGGATTGGCCTGCCGGGTCTGGCCGAGCCGCAGGTGGTACGGCATTTCGTGCGGCTGTCGCGCCGCAATTATGCGATCGACCTCGGGCTCTACCCGCTCGGCTCCTGCACGATGAAGCACAACCCGCGCCTCAACGAGAAGATGGCGCGGCTGCCGGGCCTTGGCGACGTCCATCCGCTGCAGCCGCAATCGACGGTGCAGGGCGCGCTGGAACTGATCGAGCGGCTGGCCGGCTGGATCATGACCCTGACCGGCATGCCGGCGGTGGCGATGTCGCCGGCGGCCGGCGCCCATGGCGAACTGTGCGGCCTGATGGCGATCCATGCCGCCCATGTCGCCAAGGGCGATGCCCGCAAGCGCGTGCTGGTGCCGGAATCGGCGCACGGCACCAACCCGGCGACCGCGGCGCTCTGCGGCTATACCGTCGATCCGATCCCGGCGACGGCGGACGGCCGTATCGACCTCGAAGCCTTCCGCGCCAAGCTTGGCCCCGACGTCGCGGCGGTCATGCTGACCAACCCGAACACCTGCGGCCTGTTCGAGCGTGACGTGATCGCGGTGGCCGAGGGCATCCATTCGGTCGGCGGCTATTTCTACTGCGACGGCGCCAACTTCAACGCCATCGTCGGCCGCGTGCGGCCGGGCGCTCTCGGCATCCCCGCCATGCACCAGAACCTGCACAAGACCTTCTCGACGCCGCATGGCGGCGGCGGGCCGGGCTCGGGTCCGGTGGTGTTCTCCGACGCGCTGAAGGACTTTGCCCCGCTGCCTTTCGTCCGCCGCGAGGGCGACGCCTTCCGCCTGGTCGAGGATCCGCGCGAGGCGCCCCGGTCCTTCGGCCGGATGAAGGGCTATCACGGCCAGATGGGCATGTTCATCCGCGCGCTCGCCTACATGATGAGCCACGGCGGCGACGGCCTGCGCCAGGTGGCCGAGGACGCGGTGCTGGCAGCCAATTACATCATGGCGTCGCTGAAGGATGTGATGACCCCGTCCTTCGACGGGCCCTGCATGCACGAGGCGTTGTTCGACGATCGTTTCCTCAAGGATACCGGCGTCACCACGCTCGACTTCGCCAAGGCGATGATCGACCAGGGCTTCCACCCGATGACCATGTATTTCCCGCTGGTCGTCCACGGTGCGTTGCTGATCGAGCCGACCGAGACGGAATCGAAGGATTCGATCGACCGCTTCGTGCTGGTGCTGCGCGGCCTGGCCGAGCAGGCGATCGCCTGCCGCGACGGCGGCGGCGACCCCGCGGCCTTCAC
>JAEYTW010000396.1 GCA_023433835.1 Pseudomonadota bacterium
CCATGACGTTGAGGCCGGCGGCACGCGCCGCGGCCGGCAAGTCGCCGTCCGGGTTGGCGCGCAGGTCGGCGATGGCCGCGACATGCACGCCGGCGCGGGCGAGATCGATCGCCGCGCGATAGCCTTCGTCCTGCGCGGTGAACAGGACGGCGCGGCTGCCGGCCTTGACGCCGTAGCGGTTGGCATAGGTGCGGGCCGCACCGGCCAGCATGATGCCGGGGCGGTCGTTCTCCGGGAACACTATGGGGCGTTCCAGCGCGCCGGCGGCGATCACCACCTCGCGGGCGCGCAAGGTCCAGAGCCGTTCGCGCGGCATGTCGGGATGCGGCGTCGCCAGATGGTCGGTCAGCCGCTCGACCAGGCCGATCGAGTTGTGCGGGTAATACCCGAACGCCTGCGTCCGGCTGAGCAGGGTGACGTTCGACCGGCGGCGCAGCGCCGCCACCGTATCGGCGACCCACTGGGCAGCGGACTTGGCCCCGATGGTGGCCGTGGTTTCCGACAGCAGCGTGCCGCCGAACTCCGCCTGGTCGTCGCACAGGATGACGCTGGCCCCGCCGTCCGAGGCGGCCAGCGCCGCGGCCAGCCCGGCCGGGCCGCCACCGACCACCAGCACGTCGCAATGGCCGTAGCGCTGGGTATAGCGGTCGGCGTCGGCCGCCGTCGGCGCCGTACCCAGGCCCGCCATGGCGCGGATCTTGGGTTCGTAGAAATGATCCCACGCCTTCCGCGGCCACATGAAGGTCTTGTAGTAGAAGCCGGCGGGGATGAAACGGCCGAACAGGTCGTTGACCGCGCCGACGTCGAAGTTCAGCGACGGCCAGCGATTCTGGCTTTCGGCCACCAGGCCGTCATAGAGCTCGACCTGGGGCGCACGCAGGTTCGGGGTATAGCGCGTCTGGTCGCGGCCGACGCCGACCAGGGCGTTCGGCTCGTCGGCCCCGGCCGACAGGATGCCGCGCGGACGGTGGTACTTGAACGACCGGCCCATCAGGTGCACGCCATGGGCGAGCAGGGCGGAGGCCAGCGTATCGCCGGCGAAACCGCTGTAGGACCGGCCGTCGAAGGTGAAGCCGAGGGGCCGCGCGCGATCGATGCGGCCGCCTTGGCCCAGGCGGAACGGCGCGCTCATTCCGCGGCCTCCGCCGGCGCCTGGTCTGGTCGCGGCTCGCCGGCCTTGTAGGACGTCACGATCCTGTCGGTGACGGTGTCGCGCAGCACGTTGAAATAGCGCGCGCAGCCGTGGATATGGCGCCAGCGTTCGGCGTGCAGCCCCTTGGGGTTGTTGCGCATGTAGAGATAGGCGGCCCACGCCTCGTCATCCAGCGCGGAAGGATCGGCGGGCCGGGCGACATGGGCCTCGCCGCCGTAGCGGAATTCGATCTCGGGCCGTTCGCCGCAATGGGGGCAGGGGATCAGGAGCATCGGGGCGACCTCAATGGGCGACGGCGGCGGCGGCGGCTTCGTCGATCAGGCGGCCGTCGCGGAAGCGTTCGAGGGTGAAGGGCGCATTGATCGGGTGCGGCTCGTCACGCGCCATGGTCCAGGCCAGCAGGTGGCCGGCGCCCGGCGTGGCCTTGAACCCGCCGGTGCCCCAGCCGCAGTTCACGTAGAGGCCCGGCACCGGCAGCTTGGCCAGGATCGGCGACCGGTCGGGGGTGACGTCGACGATGCCGCCCCATTTGCGCAGCATGCGCAGCCGGCGGAACATCGGCACCAGTTCGCAGATCGCATCCAGCGTATGGGTGGCGATGTGCAGCGCGCCGCGCTGGCTGTAGGAGGTATAGGCGTCGGTGCCGGCGCCGATCACCATCTCGCCCTTGTCGGACTGGCTGATATAGGCGTGGATGGTGTTCGACATGACGACGCAGTTGAACGCCGGCTTGACCGGTTCCGACACCAGCGCCTGCAGCGGATAGCTTTCCAGCGGCATGCGCAGGCCGGCCATCTGCATCAGTACGCTGGAATGCCCGGCGGCCGAGACGCCGACCTTGGGCGTGCGGATCGGACCGCGCGTGGTCTCCACGCCGGTGACGCGGCCCTGCGCGTCGCGGTTGATCGCGGTGACTTCGCAATTCTGGATGATGTCGACGCCTAAGGCGTCGGCGGCGCGGGCATAGCCCCAGGCCACGGCGTCATGGCGCGCGGTGCCGCCGCGCCGCTGCAGCGCGCCGCCCAGGATCGGATAGCGCATGTTGGGCCCGACGTTCAGCGCCGGGCAGAATTCCTTGACCTGTTCGGGCGTCAGCCATTCGTTGTCGACGCCGTTGACCCGGTTGGCGTGTACATGGCGTTTGAACGACTGGATGTCGTGGATGTTGTGCGCCAGCATCAGTACGCCGCGCTGCGAGAACATCACGTTGTAGTTCAGTTCCTGGGACAGGCCTTCCCACAGCTTGACGGCATGGTCGTAGAGCGCCGCGCTTTCGTCGAACAGGTAGTTGGAGCGGATGATCGTGGTGTTGCGGCCGGTATTGCCGCCGCCGATCCAGCCCTTTTCCAGCACCGCGATGTTGCGCAGGCCGAATTCCTTGGCGAGGTAGTAGGCGGCTCCCAGGCCATGGCCGCCGCCGCCGACGATGACGGCGTCGTAGGCGGCCTTGGGCTCGGGCTCGCGCCATTGCGGCTTCCAGGTCTGATGCCGGCCGAGGGCGCGCAGGAACAGGTCTAAGCCGGAAAACCGCTGCATGATCTTTTGTCTTTCGACCCCCACTGCTATCTTGCCATCCTGGGCGCTGACCGCCCCGACCGGCGAGAACGTACCCGGCAACGGGTTTGCATAAAAGCGACACGGGAAGGGGGCTTGCCGGTATCGAGGCGACATTGCGTTACGGTAAGTTCCAAGCCGTTCCATCCTGTTCCTTGTCCCCCTTGAGTTGTCCATGCGACTTTCGGCTATAGCGCGAAACCGACGGGGGGATTGGCGATGAAAGCGTGGAAGATTGCTGCCGCCGCGGCCTTGCTGGCCGGGGCCTACGCGCTGCCCGCCGAGGCGCAGAGCCCGGCCTGCGTCACCACGGTAACCACGGCGAACGGCGGCGTCTGCGGCCTTTCGGTCACGTCGGGTACCACGCCGCTGGTCAGCTATCGCGGCATCCCCTACGCCGCCCCGCCCACGGGCGGCCTGCGCTGGAAGGTGCCGGCGGCCGCCGCCAGCTGGTCGGGCGTGCGCCAGGCCACCGCCTTCGGCAACATCTGCCCGCAGATGCAGGCGGGCGGCCTGAACGGCAACTCGCAGAGCGTGATGGTCGGCAAGGAGGATTGCCTCTACCTCAATGTCTGGACGCCGCAGACCACCGCGGGCAGCCCGACCAGACGGCCGGTGATGGTGTTCATCCACGGCGGCGCCTTCATCGAGGGCGCGGGCTCGCTGCCGGTCTATGACGGCAGTTCGCTGTCGGCCACCGGCAACGTCGTGGTGGTGACCTTGAACTACCGGCTGGGGGCGCTCGGCTTTCTCGCCGCCCAGGATGCCGTGAACGCCGTGACCATTCCCGGCAGCATCGGCCTGCTCGACCAGCGGGCGGCGATGTCCTGGGTGCAGGCCAATATCGCGGCTTTCGGCGGCGATCCGACCAAGGTGACGATCTTCGGCGAAAGCGCCGGCGCCATGTCGGTGGGGCTGCATCTCTACAGCGCGCCCGGCTCGACCGGCCTGTTCCGTGCCGCCATCATGGAAAGCAACCCGATGGCGATCGAATATCCGGACACGGTCGGCGAGATCAATACCAACTGGCTCAGCTTCTACAAGTCGATCTGCAGCCTGCCAGGGCAGAAATGCCCCTCGCAACCGACGCTGGCCTGGCTGCAACAGCTCGACCTGGCAACCGTGATGCAGGCGCAGAGCGCCTATTCCAAGCTGCTGCGGACGCTCGATCGCATCCTGACCAACGGCGGCCTGGCCGAAGCCCTGCCCTGGACACCGGTGGTCGACGGCGTGACGGTGATGGACCAGCCCTACAAGGGGTACGTGACCGGCGCCTCGGCCAAGCCGCTGATCTTCGGTGTCAATGCCAACGAAGGCGCGCTGTTCTCCGATCTCGTCTACATCGAAAGCGGCAACAGCCTGTCGGCCGACAAATACGGCGCGTTGCGCGATGCCTTGTTCGGCGTGGTCTATTCCACGCGCATAGGCCTCTACAATACCGGCACTCTCCTCAAGCCGGTGCGGCCCTATTCGGCCTACGACCAGACCGGCGTGCCCAGCTATTTCAGCCCGGCGGCCCAAGCATTGTCGACGCTGATCAACGATTTTGCCTTCCGCTGCGGCAACCTGATGGCGCAGCAGGCGGTCTACTACCAGCAGAAGTTCCAGGGCTCGGTGCCGCCGGTCTACGCCTATCTGTTCACCCAGCCGCCGCTTTACGATACCTACGGCGCCGGCGTGCCGGCCTGCACCGCGGCCAGCGGCAATGTCTGCCACGGCAACGAGCTGCCCTACGTCTTCAATACCCTGGGCAACAACGTCAACCCGGTGCCGGCAGCCGATGCGGCGCTGGCCCAGACCATGGGCGCCGCCTGGACGACGTTTGCCACCACCCTGCAGGCACCGAGCTGGACGGCCTATTCGCCGGCCGCGGGGGCCGCGGTCCGCACGCTCGGCTCCGGCCCGGCGCCGGCCAGCCTCGCCGCGGCGGCCAACTGCCCGAACCTGTGGGCGAACCTGCCGCCCTACGTGAACTGAGCCTTGCGCGGCGCGGCCGTTGACGCCCAACGGC
>JAEYTW010000598.1 GCA_023433835.1 Pseudomonadota bacterium
TCCTGATCGCCGAGCAGAACACCAACCTCGCCCTCAGATACGCCCGCTACGGCTACATCCTGGAGAACGGCCGCATCGTGCTCGACGGCGAGGCGTCCGCGCTCAGGGAAAACGCCGACGTCCGCGAATTCTATCTCGGCCTCGGCACCGAAGGCCGTAGAAGCTTCAAGGACGTCAAGCACTACAGGCGGCGCAAAAGATGGCTGGCGTGACGCCAATCCGTCGTTCCGGGCTTGACCCGGAACCCAGGGAGGCACCGTGCCGCTTGCGGCGCTCCTTGCCCTGGACCCCGGGGTCAAGCCCGGGGTGACGACGGTTCGGATTGCTGAAAATATTCTTATCGAGGAAAAGTCATGCTTGTCCGTCACGTCCGTCCCGATGATTTCGATTCCTGGCTGCCGTTGTGGGACGGCTACAACGCCTTCTACGGCCGGTCGGGCGAGACGGCGCTGGACCCCGAGATCACCCGCGCCACCTGGGCGCGGTTCTTCGATGCCTATGAACCGATGTGGGCCCTGGTCGCCGAGCAGGACGGAGAGATCCTCGGGCTGGCCCACTACCTGTTCCATCGCTCGACCATCGCCTTGCAGCCATCCTGCTACATGCAGGACCTGTTCACCGGGGCCGCCGCCCGCGGCAAGGGCGGCGGCCGCGCGCTGATCGAGGCGGTCTATGCCGAGGCGGCGCAGGCCGGAATCCCGCGGGTCTACTGGCAGACCCACGAGACCAACACGGCGGCGATGCGGCTGTATGATCAGGTCGCCGACCGGTCGGGTTTTGTCGTCTACCGGCGGATGATTGTCGCCCCGATGCCATAAAAACGTCGGTTGACAACAAGCGGCCGGTTCTGTTTTATCCGCGGCGGGCCACGCCTCCCCAACGGGGCGCTTCTTATCTGGAAGGATAAGCTGAAATGACTAAGCCTGCCACGCGACCCGCGGTCGCGCATTTCTCGTCCGGACCCTGCGCCAAGCGCCCTGGCTGGACCCCAACACTCCTCAAAAACGCCATGGTCGGTCGTTCGCATCGCGCGAAGGAACCGAAGGCGCGCCTTGCCAAGGTGATCGAGGACCATCGCAAAATCCTGGGTATTCCCGCCGACTACCGCATCGGCATCGTGCCGGCGTCCGACACGGGCGCGGTCGAGATGGCGATGTGGTCGCTGTTGGGCGAGCGCGGCGTCGACGTGCTGGCCTGGGAAAGCTTCGGTTCCGGCTGGGCCGGCGATGCGACCAAGGAACTCAAGCTCGCCGACGCCAAGGTGATCAAGGCCGGCTACGGCCAGATCCCCGACCTCTCGAAGGTCGATTTCTCGCGCGACGTGATCTTCACCTGGAACGGCACGACCTCGGGCGTGCGCGTGCCCGACGGCGACTGGATCCCGGCCGACCATGACGGCCTGGTGATCTGCGACGCCACCTCGGCCGTGTTCGCCTACGACATGCCCTGGTCGAAGCTCGACGTCGTCACCTGGTCCTGGCAGAAGGTGCTGGGCGGCGAGGGCGGCCATGGGATGATCGTCCTGAGCCCGCGTGCCGCCAGGCGGCTGGAAACCTACAACCCGGCCTGGCCGATCCCCAAGATCTTCCGCATGTCCAAGGACGGCAAGCTGATCGAGGGCATCTTCAAGGGCGAGACCATCAACACGCCGTCGATGCTGTGCGTCGAGGACGTGCTGGACGGCCTGGCCTGGGTCGAGGGCATCGGCGGCCTGCAGGCGACCATCGCCCGCTCGGCCGAAAGCTTTGCCGCGATCGATGCCTGGACCGCTGCCTCGTCCTGGATCAAGAACCTGGCCGACGAGCCGTCGATCCGCTCGACCACCTCGGTCTGCCTGAAGGTCGTCGATCCCTGGTTCACCGCCTTGGGTGAAAAGGACCAGGATGCGGTCTGCAAGGCCGTGGTCGCGCTCCTGGACAAGGAAGCGGTGGCCTACGACATCGGCGCCTATCGCGATGCGCCGGCCGGCTTCCGCATCTGGGCCGGGGCGACCGTCGATCCCGCCAATATCAAGGCGTTGCTGCCCTGGCTCGACTGGGCCTACGCCGAGACCAAGGCCGGCTACAAGCCCGCCGCGGCCTGAACGAAGGATTGAATTCAATGCGCAAGCCGCAAAAGACGTCGGCGGTCAAGGTCCTGATCGCCGACGAACTGTCCCCCGCTGCCGTCGAGATCTTCAAGGAACGCGGCATCGAGGTCGACCTGAAGCCGGGCATGAAGCCCGAAGAGCTGCTGACGGTCTGCGACCAGTATGACGGCATCGCCGTGCGTTCGGCGACCAAGATCACCGCCAAGGTGGTCGAGGTCGCCAAGCGCCTGCGCGTCGTCGGCCGCGCCGGCATCGGCGTCGACAACATCGACATCCCCGCGGCCACCGCCCGCGGCGTCTGCGTGATGAATACGCCGTTCGGCAATTCGATCACCACCGCCGAGCATGCGGTCGCCATGATGATGGCGCTGGCCCGCGAAATCCCGCAGGCCGACCACTCGACCCAGGCGGGCAAGTGGGAAAAGAACCGCTTCATGGGCACCGAGCTCTACGGCAAGGTGCTCGGCATCATCGGCTGCGGCAATATCGGTTCGATCGTCGCCGATCGCGCGCAAGGGCTGAAGATGCGGGTCATCGCGTTCGACCCGTTCCTGTCGCCCGACCGCGCCCAGGCGATCGGTGTGGAGAAGGTCGAGCTCGACGAGCTGCTGGCCCGTGCCGACTTCATCAGCCTGCATACGCCGCTGACCGAGCAGACCCGCAACGTGCTGGACAAGGCGGCCTTCGCCAAGTGCAAGCCCGGCGTGCGCATCGTCAACTGCGCCCGCGGCGGCCTGGTCGTCGAAGCCGACCTGAAGGACGCGCTGGATTCCGGCCATGTTGCCGGCGCCGCCCTCGACGTGTTCCTGGTCGAGCCGGCCAAGCAGAACATCCTGTTCGGCCATCCCCGCCTGATCGCGACGCCGCATCTCGGCGCCTCGACCGCGGAGGCGCAGGAGAACGTGGCGCTGCAGGTTGCCCAGCAGATGTCGGACTACCTGCTGCTCGGCGCCGTCACCAACGCCATCAACATGCCGTCGGTCACCGCCGAGGAAGCCCCGCGGCTGAAGCCCTACATGAAGCTGGCCGAACATCTCGGCGCCTTCGTCGGCCAGGTCACGGAGACCGGTATCAAGAAGGTGACGATCGAGTACGAAGGCCATGCGGCGAGCCTCAATACCCGGCCGCTGACCGCCATCGTGCTGCAGGGCCTGCTGTCGCCGTTGATGGACTCGGTCAACATGGTCAACGCCCCCGTGGTGGCCAAGGAGCGCAACATCGACGTCTCCGAGGTCAAGCATGAGCGGCAAAGCGACTATCAGACCCTGATCAAGGTGACCATCGAGACCGAGCGCCGGTCGCGTGACGTCTCGGGCACGCTGTTCGCCGACCAGAAGCCCCGCCTCGTCGAGATCAAGGGCATCAAGGTCGAGGCCGAGATGGGCCCGCACATGCTCTACGTCACCAACGAGGACAAGCCGGGCTTCATCGGCCGGCTGGGCACCGTGCTGGGCGATGCCGGCATCAACATCGCCACCTTCCACCTCGGCCGTTCCGGCCCGGGCCAGGATGCGATCGCCCTGGTCGAGGTCGACGGCGAGGTGCCGGAGGCCGTGCTGTCGCGCATCGGCCAGCTGCCGAGCGTCCAGCAGGTCAAGCATCTGCGCTTCTGATCGTCATCTCTTTGTGCCAGACTACCGCGGGGCGGCCGGCAACGGC
>JAEYTW010000668.1 GCA_023433835.1 Pseudomonadota bacterium
CTTCAAGGAAAAGGCCCTGCTCCACGACGACGTGCCGCTCCTCGTCGGCAGTGTAGAGGTGAATTTCGGGCGAAGTGGAACGGCTCTCCAGCAGGCTGAGGAAGTCGGCGAAGTAATGCTCCACCCGCGCTAGGTTCATCTCGTCGAGGCAGATGAAATGGGGCACGTGTGGGCTGCGTGCGGCGGCTAGGAGCGCGAGAAGAAAGGGCGTGGCCTGATAGTTTCGCTCAATCGGATTGTAATAGCCGAGCAGGTCCTCGGGGCCGGTCCAGTTGGGCTTGACGGGAATGACCGTGCAGACCCCGCCGATCGCCGCAGCGGCCGCACGCACCAGACTCGTCTTGCCCGAACCAGAATCTCCCGCCAGCACGACGAGGTCGCGTGTGCGCAGCAACGCCAGAAAATCGCGGAGCTGCGCCTGGGAATATAGCAGGCCGCCTTCTGCCAGCCGGCTCTGAAGGAGAGGTGCGAGGCGGGCGAAATCACCAGCAAGGGCCTCGGTGAAGCCAATGCCGGGTCGCCTATCTTCCATGTTAGCCACCTGGGGAACCAGCGCGGCAACGTCCTCGGCATCAGCGAGACCTAGGGCAACAAGCCGTTCGCCCTTCTCGGAGAGCAGCTCTTTCAGCCGCCGATAGTTGATTTCCATTAGCTGCTTCTCTTGTTCCACGGTTCTTCGGTAGGCGGCGAAACGCTCTTGTTCGATGCCAAACTGAACTTGCAGGTCATCTGCACTGCGTTCGGCTTCGTCGCGGCGCTGGCGATGTGCGGCGAGGTCTGCCTCGATCTCGGCGCGGGCCGCGCGAGCGTCATCTTGGGCTTGTCGACGAGCTGCATCCAGGTTGCTCAGCGTTTCGACGTTCTCCGCATGGCGACGGGCCAACTCTTCGTCCTCACGCAAGACGAGCTTGCGGACATGCTCCTCAATCTCTTCGCGTGCCAAGGCAGCGATCCGTCGTGCCGATACGGGACCGGACACCGTGACTTGCCACTCGGCAGGAAGTTCGCTGAGCAGCCTCAACGTGCCCGAGCGCACGTTGAGGAGCCATGGATTACGACGCTTTCGACGCTCAGCAATGGCGGAGAGTTCAAGCTCGGCGAGAGCCCACTGTCCACCCGTGGCAGCAGCACGTTGACCTACCACTTTACGGGACGGGCCCGGTGGAATGAAGGCGGCCGATCGCTCCATTTCATCGCGGTCTGGCGCGCCTGAAAGCGTGGGATATAGCAAGCCCACACCACTTTCCGGATGCTCAATATCGTTCAGAAACCAAAGTTCGCGTCCATCCGCCAGCGCTTTCAGCCGCACACGGCCGATAACGCGGATAGGCTGGCCAAGTGGAAGTCCCCAGGCGTTGCGCAGTTCATTGAGCAGATCTGCAGGATCGCCGGCGAGGGCTAATTCCAAAGAGGCATTGCGTTCGGTCGTGGAAACACTGGACTTTTGTGAAGCGGAGTTCATGTCTCTGGAACTCAAGACCGTTCCTCGGCGCGGCGTCTCGGATAGAGGCGCTCGTGGGCCTTCAAGATCATCGGCTTCGCTCATATTTCATATGTTTTTAGGACTGACGCTTGCGATTACTAAAGATCATCGGCCGTAAGCCGCACAGGTTTCAGCACTGCACCACCTCGTTTCTGCAATTCCTCTGTGTACATTAGACATGCCGCCGCGCCTACGTCAGGGCAACGATGAATAGTTGACCGTCAGATTTTGACCACTAGCCGGAGCGACGGCAGGGGTGGTAAATCTAGCCATCCCAACTTCCCCATCCCTCCCGCCGACGGTCCTCCGCCACCGTGGTCACTGTCAGCCGCTGATCGCCAGCGGCCCCCAGCGACCCCACGGAGGCCCGCCCCATGCGACCCGATATCGCCGCGCTCCCGCCACGCTACCTGCGGACGAAGGAAGCCGCTGAATTTCTCAGCCTATCTGCCCGCACACTCGAAAAGCACCGCACCTACGGCACCGGCCCGGCCTATCACAAACTCGGCGGACGGGTCGTCTATTCCGTCGACGACCTCGAAACCTGGGCAGCGCGCGGCGCTGTCACCTCGACCTCCGATCCGCGCGGCACAGTCCTTCCAGCGAAACGCCACACGCTGCCGATCGGCCAGGTCGCCGGCCGTTACGCACGCTGATCGGGGCCGGTCCCTTTCATGGTGGTGCGACGCCGCGATCCTTCCGAGCGCGGGCAACTCGATCTGTTTCGCGCGCTCCCCGGCGACTTCGCACCCCGAGATGCGCAGGATCTCATGGCCTATCCCTTCTTCTCCCTTTCCAAATCTCACCGCGTCACACCAATCGACTTCGCGGCCGGTGACATCACGATCCGCGTCGAGGCCGTTCCCGATCACGGCATGGCGACGATCTGGGACGCCGACATACTGATCTGGGCCGCGAGCCAGATCGTCGAAGCGCGGGACGCTGGACTGCGCACATCGCGCCTGATGGCGGCGACGCCCTATGAGATCCTCAACTATGTCGGCCGCGGCACGTCCCTGCGCGATTATCAGCGCCTCAAGGCCGCCCTCGACCGCCTGCAATCGACAACGGTCTCGACGTCCATCCGGCAAATGGCCGAGGGCCGACGCCACCGCTTTTCCTGGATCAACGAGTGGCAGGAGCGCACCGATCGCCACGGGCGGCCCGACGGTATCGAACTGATCGTCCCGGACTGGTTCTACAAGGCCGTCCTCGACGACGCCCTCATCCTCACCATCGACCCGGCATATTTCGATCTCACCGGCGGTCTCGACCGCTGGCTCTACCGGCTCGTGCGCAAGCACGGCGGCCACCAGCGCGCTGGCTGGCGCTTCGATCTGCGCCATCTCCACCGCAAGTCCGGCAGCCTGTCGCCGTTCAAGCGTTTCGCCTTCGAACTGCGCGACATTGTCCGCCGGCAGCCACTGCCCGGCTACGTCCTCTCGCTCGAGGTGGAGATCGATGGCCGCACGCTCCTCGCCTTCGAGCCGTTCACAGCCTGTGGAAAAGCTGTGGACGGCCTCGTGCTATCGGGAACCCGCACTATCGTGCCATCAGGAACCCGAGGCTCGTGCTATCAGGAACCAAAACCCACCCTAAGCTCGCGAAAACACGGACGAAATCGCGCCCTTAACATAGAGTCTAACCCAGAATCTAACTTTGAAGAGCGCGCACGCGATGTGGAAAATCTCATCCGCACCGCCGCGAACAACCTCCGCGCCATCGGCAAGACTTCCCCCCGTGGCGCTCCCACGACCCGGCCGGACCAGCAGGAGCGCGCACAGCGGACCGCCGATCAGCTTCCGTTCGGCCAGCGGCCTGGAGGCGCGCGATGATCGTCGCGTTCCTCAATCAAAAGGGCGGTGTTGGCAAGACGACACTGGCGCTCAACGTCGCCGGCGAGCTCGCAGGCCGCGGTGAGCGGGTCACCCTGATCGACGCGGACCCGCAAGGTTCCGCGCTCGACTGGTCTGAGCAGCGCGGCCATGAGGGCCTGCCACGCCTCTTCGGCGTCGTGGGCCTGGCGCGCGACACGCTCCACCGCGAAGCACCGGAATTGGCGAAGACCGTCGATCACATCGTCATCGATGGCCCACCGCGCGTCGCCGGCCTCATGCGGTCTGCGCTTCTCGCAGCCGACCTCGTTCTGATCCCCGTGCAACCATCACCACTCGATGGCTGGGCCTCGGCCGAGATGCTGGCGCTCTTGCGCGAAGCGCGCATCTATCGTCCCGAGCTTGTCGCCCGCTTCGTACTCAATCGCTGCGGCGCGCGCACCATCCTCGCACGCGAGACGGCCGCGGCCCTGGCCGATCACGATCCTCCGCTCCTCGCCGCCACCATAGGCCAGCGCATCGCCTTCGCTACCGCTGCACAGACGGGCCGCCTAGCCCTCGAATGCGACGACGCGACATCGGCCGCGCACGAGATCGCGGCACTCGCCGATGAACTCATCCACCTTCGGATTGGCGGAGACACGCCATGAACGAGCGATCCACTCGCCGCCGCTTCACCGCGCGTCCCGCCGATCCCGACCAATGGATCAAGGCGGCCGATAGCGCGCCGCGCGCGCCGGTCACAGCCGCGTTCACCGCCCGGCTCACCATCGACGTGACACCTGAATTGCGCGGCCGGATCAAGATCGCCGCTTTCGGTCGCGGCGTCACCGTCGCCGACATGCTGCGCGAGCTGCTCGAGCGCGAATTTCCCCCCACCGAAGGACAGTCCTCATGACCGGCAGCGCGGCGCCGTTGGCGTACTCCCACAACGACATGACCCATGTCGAACTGACATGGGTCGAGAAGCAGATCGAGCACTGGATCAGGTTCGGCCGCGAGGCGCACAACCAGATCCTCGATCGCCGGCGGCGCGTCGTGTCGTTCCTGCCGCATACCGTCTTCGCCTTCGTGCGATGGGCGGCGAACGATTTCGGCACCACCACCTCCCGCATCGACATCGTGCGCGCGATCGAGCCTGGCGAACCGCACCAGACGCTGCCCTCCGTGCATCCGGGCGGCGAGATCCTGCTGAAAGTCGAGAGCTGGCCAAAGGTCGAAGACGTGCTGCGCCATGTCGATGCCATCGAAGCCATCGGGATCGACCCGGACGCCATTTCGCCGGATCACTGGCGGCACGTCCATAACCGCATGGCGGCCGGTTATCAGCCGCACACCTACACGCTCGAACAGCATCGCGCCTTCCTCCTGCGCCAGAGCACCGAGCTGTGACGCGCACCAGCCTCTTTCTCGTGACGGCGCTCGCCACAATGGGCGTCAGCTATCCGGCGTTCACGTCGATGCCGACCAGACTCATCTGGAACGCATCGGCCAGCGCGCCGATCGGCTTCTACACGATCGAATTCGACGGCCCATTCGAAGGCGCCGATCTCGTCGCCGTCGACGCGCCCGAATCGCTCGCGACTTACCTTGCCGATCGCGGCTACCTGCCCAAAGGCGTGCCGCTCCTCAAGCGCATCCTCGGCGTCGCCGGGCAAACGGTTTGCCGCTCGAACCTCACCATCACCGTCGATGGCGTCCCGGTTGGGACGGCGCTCGAACGGGATCGTCTCGGGCGCGGTCTGCCGGTCTGGCAGGGCTGCCGCCGCATCCATACCGGCCAGGTCTTTCTGATGAACTGGCAGGTCCGCGACAGCCTCGACGGTCGCTATTTCGGCCTGACCTTCACCGACCAGATCATCGGCCATGCGGTCCCGCTGTGGACCGACGAGGACGGAAACGGCCGCTTCGAATGGCGCGCGCCGACGCGGTGAGCGCGCGGCCAGCGGCGCTTGCACCGCCGCCGATCTCATCACCGCAGCACATCGACAGGAGTCCCGCATGACACAGATCGGAGAATTCACGAAGCTGAAGGCAGGTTATTCCGGGCGCATTCGCACGCTCAGCCTCGACATCGCCGTCGCCATGGTGGCGACCGAGCCGAGCGAAACCGAGAACGCGCCCGATTATCGCGTTCACGCCGATACCGAGGATGGCCCGGAGATCGGGGCGGGTTGGAAACGCGCCAGCGACAAGGGTGGCGAATTCGTCTCGATCCAATTCGACGATCCCACCTTCATGCAGCCGCTCCGCGCCAACCTCTTCCAGAATGGCGACGACAAGACGTCCTGGTCGCTGCACTGGTCGCGTCCGCGCGACCGCGCCGAGAAGGACTGACCGATGCCCGCTCGCCGTCCATCGACGAGCCATCGGAGTGCGCATGGGCGGCATCACGCCGCCCGGCGCATGGCTCTCCTTCTCATTTCCGGCCTGACCCTCGCGACCGGTGCCACCGGCACGGCTCTCGCGCAGTCAGCACCGGCGGCGCGCACCGTTTCCCTCGATCCGCACGCCGCCTTCGTGGCCGAAGCCTCGCAGCGCTTCGGCATTCCCGAGCACTGGATCATCGCGGTCAAGCGCGCCGAAAGCGCGGGCGATGTGCGGGCCATATCGCCGGTCGGCGCACAGGGGCTGATG
>JAEYTW010000758.1 GCA_023433835.1 Pseudomonadota bacterium
CGACAACGGTTATCGCGGCCGCGGCCGCGATGACGACGATGACCGCCGCTATTCGTCGCGCGGGCGTGATGACGACGGCCGCTTCACTTCGTCGCGCGGGCGCGACGACGACGACTACCGGCGCTCCAGCCGGTCGTCGGGCGATCGCGGCCAGGGCGGCTGGTTCGGTGATCCGGAAGGACATTCGGAAGCCTCGCGCCGCGGCTGGGAAGACCGCGATGACTATCGTGGCGGCCGCAGCTCGTACGCCCAGGTTCGGGATGACGACGATTACCGGCGCTCCAGCCGGTCGTCGGGCGATCGCGGCCCGGGTGGCTGGTTTGGCGATTCGCGAGGCCATTCGGAAGCGTCGCGCCGCGGTTGGGAAGACCGCGAGCGTAGCGGCTATGGCGCGCGCGCTCGAGACGATGATGATCATCGCCGGTATTCGCGCAGCCGCGACGACGATGACGACGGCCGCGGCCACGGCCGCGGCGGCTGGTTCGGTGACCCCGAGGGGCACTCGGAAGCCTCGCGCCGCGGCTGGGATCACCGCCGCTAAGGCCTTCTCTCGCTGATGGCCGGAAACCCGGAGGGAGCGATCCCTCCGGGTTTTTCATGGCGCGGTGCCGGGCTTGGCCTTAAAGACCGCGCAGGGTCGCCACGCGGTCGGCCAGGAAGTCGCCGTCGCCCAGCAGCATGGCGGCGACCCGGGCGCGCTTGAGGAACAGGCCGATATCGAGCTGGTCGGTCATGCCGATGCCGCCGTGCATCTGTACCGCTTCATCGGTTGCCAGGATCGCGGCCTCGCCCGCCTTGGCCTTGGCCGCCGCAACCAGCAGGCCGGCGTCGCCGGCATCGTCGTCAAGGGCCCGGGCGGCCGCCAGCACCAGCGAGCGGGCCAGTTCGATCGTGCAATGCACCTGCGCGGCGCGGTGCTGCAGCGCCTGGAAGCTGCCGATCGGCCGGCCGAACTGGCGGCGTTGCTTCAGGTAATCGAGCGTGCGGGCGAAGGCCTCGCCGGCAATACCCAGCAGCTCGGCGGCCAGCGCGGCCCGGCCGGCATCGAGCAGCCGGGCCAGCGTCGTCTCGGCCGTGCGGCCCTCCGCGATCACGGTGGCCGGGGTCTGGGCAAAGGTCACGTGCGCCAGATTGCGGCTGTCGACCATGTCGAGGCGTTCGATCGTCACGCCTGGCGCATCCCGCCCGGCCAGCAGCAACAGTCCCGGCGCGGCGACGACGAAGGCATCGGCGACATGGCCGTCGATGACGGCGGTCTTGGTGCCGGCGAGCCTGGCGTGCTCGACCTTGATCGCCAGCGAGTCCGGCCGGTGCCGCTGTCCTTCATCGACCGCGACGGCGATCACCGCCTCGCCGGCGGCGATGGCGGGCAGCCAGCGGGCCTGCACCGCATCGGGCGCGGCGCTCAGGGCGCCGGCCGCCATCACCGCGGTCGACAGGAAGGGCGAGGCGGTGAGGTTGCGGCCCATCTGCTCGGCCACCAGCCCGGCGCCGGCATGGCCAAATTCCATGCCGCCGTGATCGGCCGAGACCAGCATGCCGGCCCAGCCCAATCCGGCCATCTCGCGCCACAGCGCGCGGTCGAAGCCGGTGGTGTCCCGGGCATCGCGCAGGGCGCGCAGGGCCGCCACGGGCGCGCGCTCCCGCAGGAAGGCCGCGGCGCCGTCGGCCAGCATGGTTTCCTCGTGGCTTGCCACGTACATGGTCATTCCCCCGGCAGGTCGAGCAGGCGGCGCGAAATGATGCCGAGCATCACTTCGGCGGTGCCGCCCTCGATCGAATTGGCCTTGGCGCGCAGCCAGGCGCCGGCGACCGGACTGCCGTTGCGGCGTTGCGTATCCCAGGCGAGCCCGGCGACGCCGGCGGCGTCCACGATCAGGGTCTGGCGTCGCTTGTTCAGCTCGGTCGAGCAGTACTTCACCACGGCCGACTTGTCGCCGATGCCGCCGCCGGATGCCGCCTCCTCGACATAGCGCGCAATGGTGCGCTCGACCGCCAGCCCGTCGATCTCGAGGCGGGCAAAGCGGGCGCGCAGGGCCTGGCCGAGGTCGGGGCCGGCGACTTCGCGCAGGATGTCGGCCAGCGCCTCGCTGTCCTGCAGGCCTTGCGCGCCGCCGATGCTTTCGCGTTCATGGGTCAGCAGGTACTTGGCGACGGTCCAGCCCTCGTTGACCGCGCCGACCAGGTTGGCTTTGGGCACCGCCACGCCATCGAAGAAGGTTTCGCAGAAGGCCGACTTGCCCGAGATCATGGTGATCGGCCGGGTGGTCACGCCGGGCGTCTTCATGTCGAACAGCAGGAAGGAGATGCCGCGATGCTTGGGCGCCTCGGGGTCGGTGCGGACCAGGCAGAAGATCCAGTCGGCCTGGTCGGCGTAGGAGGTCCAGATCTTCTGGCCGTCGACCCGGAAATGATCGCCCATGTCGACGGCGCGGGTGCGCAGCGAGGCCAGGTCGGAACCGGCGCCGGGTTCGGAATAACCCTGGCACCAGCGGATTTCGCCGCGCGCGATCGGCGGCAGGTGGCGGGCCTTCTGCTCGTCGCTGGCGAATTTCAGCAGGGCGGGCCCCAGCATCCAGATGCCGAAGCTTTCCAGCGGCGAGGCGGCGCCGATCCGTGCCATCTCGTCGCGGAAGATCGCCTCCTGCTCGCGCGACAGACCGGCCCCGCCGTATTCCCGCGGCCAGGTCGGCACGGTCAGCCCGGCCGCGACGGCCCGTTCCAGCCACAGCCGCTGGGCCGCCGACTTGAAGACCCAGCGGCGGCCGCCCCAGCAGATGTCGTCCTCGCCCTGGTGGGGCTGGCGCATTTCGTCCGGGCAACTGGCGGCAAGCCAGGCCCGGATTTCCGCGCGGAAGGCTTGCGGGTCGGCGATGTCGTGGAACGCGGTCATGACCGGCCCGCCCGCGCTCAGCCGGCGACCATGTCGAAGACGGTCGAGATCGCCTCGCCGCCCCGGGGGGCTGAGAAATCGCCGGCCAGTTCGCCGGCCAGCGCCACGACCGAGGTGGTGACGACGCCGGCCGCGGTCAGGCGGCGCAGCGCCGCATCCTCGGTGCGCTCGCTCAAGCCGCCGCAGGCATCGACGACGACATAGACCTTGTAACCGTTGGCGGTGGCCGACAGCGCCAGTAGCTGGATGGCGATCTCGGTGGCGACGCCCGACAGGATCAGGGTCTTGCGGCCGGTCTTCTGGATCGCGGCCCGGATCGCCTCGTTGGCCCAGGAATCGGGTGTCGTGCGCTGGATCGTCTCGATCGCCCGGCCGCGCACCTCGGCCATGTCGGGAATGACCTGGGCGGGGCCGCCGCCGTGGTCGGGAATGGTCGAGATCAGGGTCGGCAGGTCGAACACGCGGGCAAGCTTGGCCACGCCGCGCGCCGCCTTGATCACCTGGGCCCGCGGGCTGGTCAGGGGCAGGTCGACGATGCCGCCCTGCAGGTCGGCAAATACCACCATGGCATCGTTAGGGTTGAGCTTCGGGTCGTTCATGGTCGTCTCCTCCGGTTGGACTATTGGGCCGCGATTTCGCGCAGCCGGGTTTTCAGCACCTTGCCGCTGGCATTGCGCGGCAATTCGTCGACGAAGCGGACGGCGCGCGGCAGCTTGTAGTTGGCCATGCGCGGCCTGGCCCAGGCGATCACCTCGTCCTCGGTCGCCGCGACCTGCTGATGGCGGACGACGAAGGCCAGCCCGACCTCGCCCAGCCGTTCATCGGGCATGCCGATCACGGCCACCTCGGCCACCGCGGGATGGCCCAGCAGCGCATTCTCGATCTCGGCCGGATAGGCGTTGAAGCCGCCGACGATGTACATGTCCTTCAGCCGGCCCTCGATGCGCAGGTTGCCGCCTTCGTCGAGCGAGCCGAGATCGCCGGTCAGGAGCCAGCCATCGGGCGTGATCGTCGCCGCGGTCGCCTCGGGATCCTCGAAATAGCCGTCCATCACGTTGTAGCCGCGCACGCGGATCTCGCCGATGGCCCCGGCCGGGAGGGCTTCGCCCTCCGGCCCGAACACCGCGACCTCGACATCGGGCACCGCGCGGCCCGAGGTTTCGATGATCGTGCGCACGTCGTCGCCCGGCCGGGTCATGGTCGCCAGCGCCGTGCACTCGGTCAGGCCGTAGCCGGTCAGGATGGTCTCGAACCCGAACTCGATGCGCATCCGGTCGATCAGCGACGAGGGCAGGGTAGTGGTGCCGGTGATGCAGATGTGCAGGCTGCTCAGGTCGAAGCCGGCCCGGTCCGGCTGGGCCAGCAAGGCCTGGTAGATCGTCGGCGGGCCGGGCAGCATGGTGATGCGCTCGCGGGCCACCAGTTCCAACATGGCGCGCGCGTCGAACACGGCCAGCGGGTAGGTCGTGGCGCCGAACATCATCGACATCAGCCAGCCGAGCTTGTAGCCCAGCGCGTGGAAGAACGGGTTGACCACCGCGTGGCGCTCGTCCGACCGGAAGCCGCCGTCGGTGCCGAAGCGGTGGAAGGCGCGCAGGGCCTGGAAATGCCGGCCGATCACGCCCTTGGGGTGGCCCGTCGTGCCGGAGGTGAACATGATGTCGCAGACATCGTCGGGGCCGAGCGCCGCGACGCGGGCCGCGACTTCGGCCGCCGGCACCGCTTCGCCCGCCGCGATCAGCGCCGACCAGGTGGTGCCTGCGCCGGGATCGGCATCGTCGATGGTGACGGCCGGCACGTCGCCGGCCTCGGCCAGCAGCGCGACATAGTCGGTCCCCAGGAACCGGCGCTGCACGAACACGGCGCGCGGCCGCGCCTTGCCCAGGATATAGCCGACCTCGTCGGCACGGAAGCGGGTATTGAGCGGCACGATCGCGGCGCCGACGCTGTGCGAGGCCAGCGCGGCGACGATCCATTGCCAGCCGTTCGGCGCCCAGATGGCGATGCGGTCGCCCCGCTCGATGCCGCGCGAGAGCAGGCCGCGGGCCACCGCGACGACGCGCTCCTTCAGGTCGCTATAGGTCAGGCGCAGATCGCCCTCGATCACCGCGGCCTTGTCACCATGGCGGGCGACGCAGTCGTCGAGCAGATGGGGAATGCTGGGCCATGGGGCCCCTTTGTAAGTCATCAGGCGTTCGCTCCCTCAGCGCGCGCGGATCCTCGTTCAGGCGCGCGATGGCGCAGCCTGTCGGGATCGCGGATTGTCTACTCGGATGCCGGTCAGCGACCGGCGTTACGTACCCGCACCATGCCGTCGCCGAACGGCGCGTCGCGATTCTTCAGGGCTTCCTTCAGGCCGTGCCGCTCCAGATCCTCGGCGAACCGGGTGCGGCGCGGGCCGGTGGCGGTATGCGAGCGGGCGTTCATCTCGACCGCCATCCGCTGCAAGGTGCGTGAGCCGGCCAGTTCCAGCGCGATGTTGACGATGCGCTTCTGCGTGGTCAGCAGCTCGTGATCGACATGGGACAGCCGGCGGGCGAGGCCGTCGACCTCGGCGTCGAGCTCATCGGCCGGCACGGCGTCCATCACCAGGCCGATGCGCGCGGCATCGCGCCCCGAAACGCAATCGCCCGACAGCAGCAGCCGCTTGGCCCATTGCGGCCCGACATGATAGAGCCACATGTTGTTGGGCGCGGTGCCGTTGGCGCGGGTGGCGGGAAAGCCGATGCGCGCATCCTCGGCGGCCAGGATCATGTCGCACATCATCACGAGGTCGGTGCCACCGGCCAGGCAATTGCCGTGGACACGGGCGATGATCGGCTTGTGCACGTCGAACAGCACGGTGGTCAGCGCCTGGGTGCGCTCGAGGTTCCAGGCATCGTCGTCCAGCGTATCGCCGAGCGAGCGATAGCGGCCCGGTGCTTCACCCTCGCCCCCGCCGTAGACATTGGAGAAATCGTAGCCGGCGCAGAAATCCTTGCCGGCGCCGTCCAGCACGATGACGTTGACGTCGACCAGGTCGTCGGCTTCCAGCATCGCGTCATGCAATTCGGCGATCATCGGCCCATGCAGGGCATTGCGCTTGTCGGGCCGGTTCAGGGTGATGCGCGCCACCCGGTCGGCGACCGAGAAGGCGATGAACTCGGTCGACTTGATCCACTTTGCCATGTTCAACCTCGCTTGGGCGGCCGGCCGCGCCGGGCCGGCGTCTGTGGGGGCGGCGCCGGCTCGGCCGGCGCGGTCGCTTTCGCCGGCTTGTCGTGCGAGCGCAGCAGCACCTGATGGGCGGCGTAGAGATGGCTTTGCATCACCGATCCGGCCCAGGCGCTGTCGCGCGCGTCGAAGGCTGCGATGAGCTCGCGGTGATGTTCCATGCTGCGCGCCAGTTCCTCCTGCCGGTAGATGGCAAAGGTGCGCATCACCAGCGGCATCTCGACGATATGGCCGAGGATCAGCATCAGCCGCTGCTGCGCCGCCTCGGTCAGGATCAGGCGGTGGAAATCGGCGTTCAGCGCGGTCAGCTTGTCGAGCTGCTGGCCCGACCGGCCGCGCACCACATGTTCCATCAGGTCGGCGAGGTCGCGCAGTTTCACCAGCGCGTCGTCGCTGATGCGCTGGGCGGCGAGGCGGGCAGCGTGGCTTTCCAGGATGACGCGCAGGTCGAAGACTTCGTCGACGTCCTTGCGTGTCCAGGAGGTGACGAAGGCGCCGCGATTGGCGATCAGCGAGACCAGGCCCTCTGCATGCAATCGGCGCAGCGCCTCGCGCACCGGCGTGCGGCTGACGCCGAGGCTGGAGGCCAGCCCCTCGGCCGTCAGATGGGTACCGCCGCCATAGATGCCCTCGACGATCTTCTTGCGGACGTCGAGATAGACCATGGTTTCCGCGGCGCTCACCGGATCACCTCGAAATGGCCGTCGATGCTGATCGACTGGCCGCTGACGCTGCGGCCTTGCGGGGAAAACAGATAGACCGCCATCGCCGCGATCTCGTCGGGATGTACCATGCGGCGCAGCGAGATGTCGGCGAGGAAACCATTGAGGATCTCGGCCTCGTCCTGCCCGGTCGACTTGGCGCGGGCCGCGATGACCGACTGGATACGCGGCCCTTCGACCAGGCCGGGCAGCAGCGCGTTGACGCGGATATCGGCGGGGCCGAGCTCCATCGCCCAGGTCTGGGTCAGGCCGATCAGCGCCCATTTCGACCCGACATAGGGCGAGCGCAGGGGGAAGCCGAGGCGGCCGGCGACCGACGACATGTTGACGATCGATCCGCCGCCGGCCTGCTTCAGATGCGGGACGGCCGCGCGGGTGCAGAACATCGTCCCATGGACGTTGATATCGTAGGTGCGGCGCCAGGCCGCCGTGTCGGTCGCTTCGATCGGGCCGGTCTGGCCGGAAATGCCGGCATTGTTGATCAGTCCGTCAAGGCCGCCGAGCGTGGCCGCGGCCTCCTCGACCATCGCGTCAACCTGATCCTCGTCGGCCACATCGCACAAGGTCGCGCCGGCCCCCGGATGGGCCTCGCGGAATTTCGCGATCTGACCCGCATCGATGTCGCAGACATGGACGGCCGCGCCGGCCGACAGCAGGGCCCCGGCGATCGCTGCGCCGATACCGGATGCCCCGGCGGTGATCAGCACGCGGCGGCCGCTGCAATCAAGATGCATGCGGCACCGCGCCGTCTGGCAGGGCTAAGGCTCGGGGCATCGGGTCACCGTGGGACGCTGGCGGGAAAAGTGCGCAGACGGTCTCACGCTGCCGGCCGCGGTGTCAATGCTTGCATGCAATTACAGCGGAAATTCATATTAAATGGGCGAAATTGGCCAAAAGTGGATACGATCTTCCCGCGACCACCGCCAAGCAGGATTTTCCATGATCTTCGAAATGCGTACCTACACGTTCCATCCTGGTACCCTGTCGCGCTATCTGCACCTCGCGGAAACCCTCGGCCGGCCGGTGCGCGGCAACGACTACGGGCTGTGCCATGCCTACTGGATCGTCGATGCCGGCACGCTCGACCAGGTCTGGCATCTCTGGAGCTACGACAGCCTGGACGAACGCACCCGGCTGCGCGCCGAGCTGGCAAGGAACGATCGCTGGATCAAGGATTACGGCGGCGCCGTGCTGCCGCTGTTGCAGCGCCAGGATATCCGCTTCCTGCGCCCGGCCGCCGAGGTCAGGCCGCCCGCCGCGGGCGGCTTCTACGACCTGCGGATCGCCCGCGCCAAGCCGGGTCAGGCCCAGGCCTGGCTGCAGCGGCGGCAGGACCGCGACTCGGTGACAGGCATGGATTCCTGCACCGTCGGCCGCTGGATCGGCGAGGCGCCGCAACCCAACGAGGTCGTCGAACTGTTGAACTTCGCCGACTTTGCGACGCGGGCGCGCCATCGCGTCGCAATGGCCGACGAGGCGGGCGATGCGGCGTCGCTGATCGAGGCACGGTCAGTGCTGTTGCGGCCGACGGCCTTCTCGCCGATGCAATGATATTGGATGCAATAGCCCTGATAAAATCGGTTCGTCAGGCGAAATTGCAGAAAATTGGATGCAATCTGTTGACATTGCAGATCGGCACGGCCAACACTCCGCCTGCCAGCCCTGCTGGAAACGCGCCGGGAAAATCTTCCCCGGCGAACAATCGATATGTCGGGAGGACGAAAAAAATGACCAAAATCGGCAAGGCCTGGACGGCCGGGCTGTTGGCCGCCACCATCGCGGTCAGCACAACGCTGGCCGGCATCGGACCGGCCGCGGCCCTCGATCCGGGCACCTACAAGATCGGCTTCATCGCCGATCGCACCGGGGTCGTCGCCTTCGCCGGCGTTTCATATGCCCGCGGCGCCGAACTGGCGGTCGAGCAGATCAATGCCAAGGGGCTGATGGGCCAGGGCACCAAGCTCGAGATGGTCGAGCGCGAGGGCGCCTCGGATGCCGCGCGTTCGATCCAGGGCTACAACCAGCTGATCGCCGACCGCAATGTCATCGCCACTTCGTGCTGCATCTTCTCCGGCATCGCCGGCGCGCTGAAGGCGATCGCGATCCCGAACAAGGTGCCCCTGGTGTTCTATGGCGCCACGGCGCCCGGCCTGCCGACCTTGCCCTACGTCTACAACGTCACCGGCCTGCCGGGCCCGCAGGAAGTGGCGCTGTCCAAGCATCTGGTCGAGGTGCTGAAGCCCAAGACCGTCGCCTATTTCGTGCTGTCGGATAATGATGCCTTCCAGAACCGCTTCAAGGCCAGCCAGGCGGTGTTCGAGGCGGCCGGGTCGAAGACCGTGGGCGTCGTCACCGCACTCGGCGCCGATACCGACTTCACCGCGCAGGCCACCCAGGTCATTGCGCTGAAGCCCGACCTGATCATGGTCTACGTCACCCAGATCCCGGCGGCGAGCTTCATCGCCGCGGTGCGCGCCCGCGGCTGGACCGGCATGATGGCGACCAACGAGGCGGTGTCGCCCGACGCGGTGTTCAAGAAGGTCGGCGCGGCGCTCGCCGGCGTGCCGTTCTCGGTCAACTTCGTCGCCGACCTCGCCGATTCACCGGCCGGCAAGGCCTTCGTCGAAAGCTACAAGGCCAAGCACGGCGCGGCACCCGACGTCTATGCGGCGCAGGGCTTCACGGCGGTGCAGCTGATCGCGCAGGGGCTGAAGTCGCTGCCCGGCAAGCCGACGCGCGAGCAGCTCGCCGAGGCGATGGCCAAGGCCACCGCGATCGAAGGCGACGTCTATGGCGGCGTGACCGTCGTCGACGGCCAGGTCGAGAGCAAGAAGAACCTGTTCGTCGCCTGGACGGCCGACGGCAAGATCGCGCCCTGGAAGCCCTGATCCATGGAACTGTTCGCCTCCCAGCTGCTCAACGGCTGCGCGCTCGGCTCGCTCTATGCCCTGTTCGGCATCGGCTTCGGCCTGGTGTTCGCCACCATGGGCATCCTGAACGCGGCCCAGGGTTGCTACGCCACCTGGGCGGCGATCATCGGCCTGGCGGCGGCCGAGCAGCTCGGCCTGCCGTTTCCGCTGGTGGTGCTGTCCGCGATTGCGGGCGGCGCCATCGTGGGCACGGCGGTCGACCAACTCGGCTTTCAGCCGCTCCGTGCCCGGCGCGCCGACATGCTCGGCGCGTTGATCACCTCGATCGCCTTCTGGATGATCCTCGACAGCCTGGCCGGTTTCGCCACCGGCCAGCAATCGCTGAGCTTCCCGGCGGCGAGCTATCCGAACAGGATGCTGCTGACCGAGCCGGTGCCCCTGCCGGCGATGCAGCTGATCTCGATCGGCGCGCTGATCGTCGTCACCATCGCCATGCACTGGATGATCGTGCACACCCGGGTGGGCGCCGCCATCCGCGCGGTCGGCTGGAACCCGGTGGCCGCGGCGCTCGGCGGCGTCAACAGCCGCAACATCATCCTGCTGACGGCGGCCCTTTCCGGCGCGATCTCGGGCATTGCCGGGGCGATGGGCGGCATCCTGTCGTCGAACGTCTCGTTCACCTTGGGCCAGGGCCTGATGCTGAAGGGGTTCGCGGCCGTGGTGGTCGGCGGCTATACCGACGTGCGCGGCACGGCGATCGCGGGCATCGCGCTCGGCATCCTGGAAGTGTTCTGCGCCCAGTACATCTCCACCGCCCTGCGCGACGGCTTCACCTACACCCTGCTGCTGCTGTTCCTGCTGCTGCGGCCGCAAGGGCTGTTCGGCAGCCGCGGCTTCGTGAGGGCCTGACGATGGAAACGCTTGCCGATATCTGGGCGGCCAACCGCTCGACGCTGGCCTTCGCCATGGTCAATTCGTTCTTCGCCTTGTCGACCTATGTCGTGCTGTCTGCCGGCTTCCTCTCGTTCTCGACCGTGACCTTCGCCGCGGTCGGCGGCTTCCTCGGCGCGCAGCTCGTCATCAAGGGCGTCGCCCTGCCGCTGGTGTTCCTGGCCGCCGCGGTGGCGGGCCTTGCCGCCTCGCTGATCGTCGCCCTGGTCTTCCTCCGGCTGTCCAGCCACTGGATGGCGCTGGCCAGCCTGGCGCTGGTGCTGGTCACCCGCGTCGTCGTCCTCAACGCGCCCGTGCTCACCGGCGGCGTCAATGGGCTCGGCGTGCCGATGGCCCTGCCGCTCGACTGGCTGACCGGCCTGCTGGTGCTGACGGTTCTGGCCTTCTACGCCCTGCATCACTCCTGGTTCGGCGTCGCCTCGCGCGTGCTGCGCGAGGATCCGGCAGTGGCCGCCTGCATGGGGGTCGACCTGCGCAAGGTGCAGCTGATCGCCTTCGGCATCTCCGGCATCGTCGGGGGCCTGGGCGGCGTGCTGATGGCGATGCTGCTCCAGTTCATCTCGCCCGATACCTTCTTCCTCGGCATCGCCTTTACGATGATTGCCTCGGCCGTGCTGGGCGGTTCCTACCACTGGTTCGGGCCGGTGCTGGGCGCGGCCGTCTACACCGTGCTGCCGATCGTCAGCCAGGCGATCGTGCCCAATGCCCAGGACGTGGCGAGCGGCGTGGTCCTGCTGCTGATCATGATCTTCCTGCCGCGCGGGCTGATTGATCCGCGCGCCATCCGGCTGCGCCGCGCGGCGCGGAGCGCCCGATGACCGCGCTGCTGCAGCTCGACGGCGTCACCAGGTCGTTCGGCGGGGTCGCGGCCGTCGCCGACCTCTCCTTCGTGGCTACCCGCGGCCTCGTCACCGGGCTGATGGGGCCGAACGGGGCCGGCAAGACCACCGTGATCAACCTGATCAGCGGCCTGCTGCACCCCGATCGCGGCTCGATCAACCTCGACGGCGCCACGGTCGAACGCACCAAGCCGCACGACATCAGCGCGCTGGGCCTGGCCCGCACCTATCAGAACGTGCGGCTGATCCCCGGGCTGACGGCGTTGGAGCAGGTCGTCGCCGGCTCGTTCGTGCGGCGCGATACCTCGCTGATCGCAAGCTTCCTGCATCTGCCGGCGGCGCGTGCGAAGATGCGGCGCACGCGCGAGCATGCGCTGCACCTGCTCGACCGCGTCGGTATGGCCGACCGGGCCGAGGTGTTGGCCGAGACGCTGTCCTACGGCGAGCAGCGGCGGATCGAGATCGCCCGGGCGCTGGGCGCCGACCCGATCATGCTGTTGCTCGACGAGCCGACGGCGGGCATGAACGCTGCGGAATCGGCCGAGATCGGCCGGCTGGTCCATCGGCTGCGCGACGAGGGGCTGACCGTGCTGATGGTCGAGCACAACATGAAGCTGGTGGTCGATTTCTGCGACACCGTCGTGGTGATGAACTTCGGCCGGCTGATCGCCCAGGGCGCGCCGGCCGCCTGCATCAGGGAACCCAATGTCCAGGAAGCCTATTTCGGGAAGCGGCGCGATGCTGACGGTATCCGGCCTGTCGGCTAGCTACGGCGCGATCCGCGCCGTGACCGGGCTGGACCTCGAGGTTCCGGCCGGCCGCTTCGTCGCCATCCTCGGTTCGAACGGCGCGGGCAAGTCGACCACGCTGCGCTCGATCGTCGGGCTGCACCGGCCTATCAAGGGGTCGGTGCGGCTGCGCGAGGAGGAGATCGGCCGGCTGGCGCTGCACCAGGTGATCCGCCGCGGCCTGGCCTTCGTGCCGGAGGGGCGCATGATCGTGGCGCCGCTGACGGTCGAGGAAAACCTGCGGCTGTCGTCCTATGCCGGGCGGGGCCAGCAGGCCGCGCTGCTCGACAAGGTCTATGCGCTGTTCCCGCGGCTGAAGGAGCGGCACCGGCAGGTGGCCGGGCTGATGAGCGGCGGCGAGCAGCAGATGCTGGCGATCGGCCGGGCGATGATGACCGAGCCCGAGATCCTGGTGCTCGACGAACCCTCGATGGGCCTGGCGCCCGCGATCGTCGACCTGGTGTTCGAGGCGATCGTCGACCTGCACCGCCAGGGCCTGTCGATCCTGCTGGTCGAGCAGAATGCGGCGGTGGCGATGGCCGTGGTCGAGTATGCCTACTTCATGAAGCGCGGCAGCATCGTGCTGCAGGGCCGGCCCGACGAGTTGCGCCATTCGCCCGAAGTCATGGAAGCGTATCTGGGATGAGCCGGGTTCCGGCAACAGGAGGGTTGGCGATGTCCGAGAAACGGCAATCGCTGCGGGCCAAGCTGGCGTCGGGGCAGTTCATCACCGCCCCCGGCGTCTACGACATGATCTCCGCCAAGATCGCCGACGGCATGGGGTTCGATGCGCTGTACATGACGGGCTACGGCACCGTCGCCTCGCATCTGGGCCTGCCCGATGCCGGGCTTGCCACCTATTCCGACATGGTCGGGCGGGTCGAGCGCGTCGCGTCGATGACCCGCACGCCGCTGATCGCCGATGGCGACACCGGCTATGGCGGGCTGCTCAACGTCCGCCATACCGTGCGCGGCTATGAGGCGGCGGGGGCGGCGGGCATCCAGCTCGAGGATCAGCAATTCCCGAAGAAATGCGGCCATACCCCGGGCCGGCGCGTGGTGCCGGTCGAGGAGATGGTGCGCAAGATCGAGGTGGCGGTGGAAAGCCGCCGGTCGGACGATTTCCTGATCATCGCCCGGACCGATGCGCGCACGTCGCTCGGCCTCGACGAAGCGTTGTCCCGCGCCAAGGCCTACCAGGATGCCGGCGCCGACATCCTGTTCGTCGAATCGCCGGAGAGCGAGGCGGAGATGGCGCGGATCGGCGCATCCCTGCAGCGGCCGCTCTTGATCAACCTGGTCGACGGCGGCTCGACCCCGATGCTGCCGCGGGCGCGGCTGCAGGAAATGGGCTTCCGCCTGGCGATCTATCCGGTCACCGGGTTCCTCGCCGCCGCCGCGGCGCTGCAGTCGGTCTACCAGACCCTGCGGCGCGACGGATCGGGCGAGGCGATCGACGTGCCGCTTTATCCGTTCCCGGAATTCTCGAAGCTGATGGGCTTCGAGGATATCTGGGAGTTCGAACGCACGCATATCGAGTGAGCGGGCAGGTCATGATCGACGTCGAGGAAGGCTTCACCCGCACCCCGCTGATCCTGCGCTTCAAGGATAACCCGAAGTTCGTCGAGACCTACGGTTTCCATGGCAGCCAGGGGCTGACGATGCTGGAGGGGCAGTTGCTGCACCGGCCCGACCGGCCGTCGCGCACGCTCTACCTGTTCATGCATCCGTCGACGACGATGAACCTGCTGCCGATGCCGGTGGCGCTGGCCGAGGCGGGCCTGCATGTCCTCTGCGCCGCCAGCCGCTATCCGAAGAACGACAGCGCGCTGATCATGGAAAAGGTCGCCCTCGACATGGGCGCCTGGGTGCGCTGGGCGCGCGAGCGCGGCGGGTATGAACGCGTGATCCTGGTCGGCTGGTCGGGCGGCGGCTCGCTCAGCCTGTTCTACCAGGCGCAGGCCGAGAACCCGACGATCACCGATACCCCGGCCGGTGACGCGGTCGACCTGGTGGCGGCCGGGCTGCCGCGGGCCGACGGCATCGTCTTCATCGCCGCTCACCTGTCGCGCGCCGAGACGCTGACCGAATGGATGGACCCGTCGGTCACCGACGAACTGGTGCCCGAGACGCGCGACAAGCACCTCGACATCTATGCCGTCGACCCCGAGATGCGCCCGCTGTACGACCCGGCCTTCGTTGCCGAATTCCGCGCGGCGCAGATCGCGCGCAACCGGCGCATCACCGCCTGGTGCCAGGATTGGCTGGAGCGGCTGAAGCGCGGCGGGACGGGGGAAGTCGAGCGCGCGTTCGTCGTCCACCGCACGATGTGCGATCCGCGCTGGCTCGATCCGGCGCTCGATCCGAACGACCGCAAGCCCGGCACCTGCTATCTCGGCGATCCCCGTGTCGCCAATGCCGGGCCGGTGGGCCTGGCGCGCTATACCAGCCTGCGGTCGTGGCTGAGCCAGTGGAGCATCGACCTCTCGCGCGCCAAGGGACCGGACAATGCCGCGCGCATCAGGGACGTGCCGGTGCTGCTGGTCGAGAATTCGGCCGACGACGCGGTGCCGGCCACCCATTGTCCCGCGATCCGGTCGGCGCTGGGTACCAAGGATATGGAATACGTCCTGATCAAGGGCGCGACGCACTACTATCTCGGCCAGCCGGCCGAACTGCGGCAATGCATCGACACCGTGATCGGCTGGAGCCGCCGGCGCGGCTGGCTCGACGCCTAGCTAGGCCAGCGCCGCGCGAAAGCCGTCCGGGATCGTGCCGGCCTTGAACCCGCCATCGGGACCGGCGACGACCCAGGCGCGTACCTCGTGGCCTTCGACCACGACGAGATCGTCGCGCCGCACGGTGTAGTGCATGCGGAAGCTGCGCGTGCTCCACGAGGCGATCTCGGCCGTGACGCGCAGGCGATCGTCGTAGCGCGCCGGGGCGCGGTAGCGCGCGCCGGTGTCGACCAGCGGCGTGCCCAGTGCTCCGAACCGCTCGCGGATCCGGCGCTGGCCGGCATCGCGGCTGCCCAGGAAGGCATGGAAAGTGGTGTCAAACCAATAATAGTAGTTCGGATAATAGACGATTCCCATTTCGTCGCAGTCGCCCCAGGCGACGCTGACGTCGAAATCAAAGCTCATGCCGGCCTCGCAACACCAGATCCTGTCTACCGATAGTGCAGGGGCGGGCGGTGATCGGCAATTATTCAGTCGAAGCGCGGCTGGCGTTTCTCGCGAAAGGCGGCAAGGCCTTCGGCGAGATCGTCGCCATCCACGTGATCGGCGAAACGGTCGAGCTCGCCCTGCAAGCGCTGGTCGCGCGGCGCAGTGCTGGTGATCAGTGCCTTGATATGCCGTACCACCTCGGGGCTCGAGCGGCAGATTTCACGCGCCAGCTGCCGGGCGCGGTCCATCAAGGCGTCGGCCGGCACCACGTCGTTGACCAGGCCCCAGCCCTGCAGCGTCTCGGCGGTGACGAGCTTGGCGGTATAGAGCAACTCGCGGGCGCGGGATGGCGGCAGCCGCTCCATCAGCCGCACGGTCGAACCGCCGGCCGGCACCACGCCATAGCGGGCATGGCCGTCGCCGATCCTGGCGCCCGCGGCCGCCACGATCAGATCGCAGGCCAGCATCAGCTCGATGCCGCCGGCGACCGTCGCGCCGTTGATTGCCGCGATCACCGGCACGGGCAGGTTGGCCAGGCGGGTGATGACGTGCTGGTTGTAGGTCAGGTCGCGCAGCAGCAGGTTCTTGTCGGCCTGCAGCGCCGCCTCGAACTCGATCAGGTCGCCGCCGGCCGAGAAGGCGCGGCCCGCCCCGGTGACGATGACCACACGCAAGCCGGCCATCTGCTCCAACGTGGCGAGATGGGCGTCGAGGGCATGCATCAGCTCGCGCGACGCGGCGTTCAGCTGGTCGGGGCGGTTCAGGGTCAGGGTGGCGATGCCATCGTCGATCCGGAGCGTCACGGCATCGGCGCGCGCGATCGAATAGGCCTGCGGCAAGGGCTGCAATGCCTCGGCCAGCGCGCGGACCTGGTCATCGGTCGCGGTCGCCAGCCTCACGTCGACGACGACCCGCTTCTGCGCATCGGTCGCCACGGCGATTTCGGCCGTCGCGCCCGGCCCGCAGGCCCTGATGATCTCGATCCGCACCTTTTCCTCGATGGCGAGATCGCGTAGGCCCGGCTTGAAGATCTTGCCGACCGCGGTGACCGGCAGCGCGTCGATCAGCATGATGCTGCGCGGCCGGGCCGGCGGCTCGTGGATATGGGCTTCGACGTAGTGCCGCAACGCGTCGAGGTCGATGATCATGCCGGGCTGGGGCACGACGAACAGGGCCGGCACCTCGCCGGCATGCTGGTCGGGCATGCCGACCGCGGCGCTGATCTGCACGCCCGGAAACTGGTTGGCGACATCCTCGATGGCCGCGGGGTCGATATTGTGGCCGCTGCGCACGATCAGGTCCTTCTCGCGGCCGGTCAGCACCAGCCGCTGGTCCTCGGTCAGATAGCCGATATCGCCCGTCGTCAGCCAGCCGTCGTCGCCCAGCGTGCCGATATTGTGGGCCGGATCGACATAGCCGGGAAAGACCTGCGGGCCGCGCACCTGGACCACGCCGCTTTCCCCGGCCGCGCAGAAATGCCGGTCCTGGTCGAGCGAGACGATGCGGGTCTCGGCATAGGGCGCGCGGAAGCCGACGCTGCCGGCCAAGGGTTCGCCGCGGCCGGGGTTGAAGGCGATGGCGGCCGCCGTCTCGGTCATGCCGTAGGTCTCGAAGAGGCGGATGCCGGTCACCGCCTCGAAGCGCTGGCCGACCGCCGGCGGCAGGACCGCGCCGCCGGTGCCGGCCATGCGCACCGACGCGATGTCGGTGCCGGGCACCCAGGCGTTGGCGATCGCCGCGATCGAGGTCGGCACACCGGTGACGACGGTGGCGCGATAGCGCTCGACGATTTCCCAGTACCGCTGGATGACGGCGGCCGGCCGCAGGCCGTAGGGCGAGGGCACCACGACATGGCCGCCGGCAGCCAGCACCGCCAGGCCGGTGGTGATGGTGCCGCCGACATGGAAGAACGGGAAACCGTTGATGACGACGTCGCGCTCGTCATACCCGTAGACTTGGCCGAACCCGAAGGCGGCATGGATCTGGTTGCCATGCGTCAGCTGTACCAGCTTGGGGCGGCCGGTGGTGCCGCCGGTATGGAACAGGGCGCAGACGGTGTCGCGGTCGGTGGCAGCCGCGAAGTCGAGGGCGTCGCCGCGATGGGCGGCCAGCGCCTCCTCGAGGCCCCCGCCCATCACCAGCACGTGGCGCAGGGTCGGCACCTGATCCAACGCCCCCTGCGCCTTGGCCCAGCAGGCTTCGTCGAGGCGGCGATCGGCCACCACCAGAATCTCGGCCCGTTGCGCATTGAGCAGGTCGAAGATCGCCTCGCGCGTCAGCAGGTGGTTCAGCGTGCCGGCGATGCCGGCGATCTGGGCGCCGAGCAACGTCGCGGGCAGGGCCGGCAGCGTCGGGGCGAGGAACGCGACGCTGCCGCCGCCGGGTCTGATCCCCAGGCCATGGAACAGGTTCGCCGCCCGGGTGATCTCGGCCAGCAGGTCGCGATGGGTCAGCGTGGCCTCGCTCTCGCCGCCCAGCACGGTCAGGGCGGGGCGGTCGCCCGCCGTCGCCAGGAACAGGTCGTAGAGATTGCGGGCGGTGACCACCTCGTCATAGGGCAGCGCCTCGATCGCCGCGACATCCGCGATGGTGCGCACGGTCCGGATCGGCCTCGTCGTCCGCATCAGTGCACCGCCGCGTACATGATGGTTTCCTCGTCGGCCTGGTGGCCGTCGAATTCCTCGACGATGCGGCCCTGGCGGCAGACCAGGATGCGGTCGGACAGGGTCAGCACTTCCGGCAGGTAGGAGGAGATCACCATGACCGCGATGCCGTCATCGGCCAGGCGGTTGATCAGCTGGTGGATCTCGGCGATGGCGCCGACGTCGACGCCGCGCGTCGGCTCGTCGAAGATGATCAGCCGGGGCTTCTGCACCAGCGCCTTGGCGACGACGACCTTCTGCTGGTTGCCGCCCGACAGCTCGATCACCCGGGCATCGGCGTTGATCGCCTTGATGTTGAGGGCGCCGATCCATTCCTGGGCCAGCGCGCGCATCTCGCTCATGCTGACCGTGGCCGACCTGGCCTGGCCGCCGGCCAGGGCGCCGAGATAGATGTTCTCGGCGATCGACATCGTTTCGAAGAAGCCTTCGATCTTGCGGTCCTCGGTGACGTAGATGATGCCGTCGCGCACCGCGGGCCGGGGCACGCGGTAGCGCACCGGGCGGCCTTCCAGCCGCACCTGGCCGCCATGGAAGAAATCCCGTTTCAGCACGCCGGCGACGACCTTGGCCGTCTCGGTCCGGCCGGACCCGATCAGGCCGAAGACACCGGTGATCTGCCCCGCGAAGATCGAGAACGAGGTGTTGCGCACCACGTTGCCCATCGACAGGTTCTGCACGCTCAGGGTCTTGTCGCCCGGCCGGCGGATGGTGCGATCCTCGTGGCGGCCGTAGAGTTCGTCGGTCAGCGAACGGCCGACCATCGCGCGCACGATCTTCTCGCGGTCGAAGGCCTGGGTGACGTCGGTGACGACATGCTGGCCGTCGCGCATCACCGTGATGCGGTCCGAGATCTGCAGCGCTTCCTCCAGCGCGTGCGAGATGAAGATGACCGAGACGCCGCGCTGGCGCAGACGGTCGACCAGCGCAAAGAACTGGTGCTTTTCCTCCGGCGTCAGGGTCGCGGTCGGTTCGTCGAAGATGATGATGCGGGCATTGTGATGGACGGCGCGCGCGATCTCGACCATCTGCTTCTGGCCGGCGCCGAGGCCGGAGACCAGCGCGGTCGGGTCGACATGGAAGTTCAATGACTGCAGGAACTGCTGGCCGGCGATGTAGATGCCGCGCAGGCGATGGAACCACTTCTTGTCGGTCAGGTAGAGGTTCTGGGCGACGGTCAGCGACGGCACCAGGCTGGTTTCCTGATAGACCATGGCGATGCCGCGTTTCAGCGCCTCGGCCGGCGTGGGCAAGGTCACCCGCTCGCCGTCGAGCCAGATTTCGCCGGCGGTGGGCTCGACCACGCCGGCCAGCATCTTGGTTAGGGTCGACTTGCCGGCGCCGTTCTCGCCCAGCAACGCATGCACCTCGCCGCGATGCAGCGTGAACGTCACATCCTTCACCGCAGGCACGCCGCGATATTCCTTGGTGCCGTTGCGCAGTTCGAGCAGGTTGGTCATGACGATGCCTCCAGCGCCACGACGACGTCGTCGCCGCGTGCCGCCGCGTAAACCGTGCCGCCGAGTTCGACGGCGCTGGTGATGCCGTGGGTGCGGCCGTCGGCCCGGCTGTGCAGGCTCGACACCGGCTGGAAATTGCGATCGAGCCGGACGGCCAGCCCGATCGACAGGCTGGGTGCCCAGGGCTTCAGCAGGCCGAGATGCTTGACCCCGCCGCCCTGCAGCGGTTCGTAGAAACTGCGGCCGGACCGCAATTTCGGCGCGATCCAGTAGGGTTTGGGTACCTCGGCGATCATCCGCCTGACATAGGCAGGTTCGCGCAGCACGAATTCGACGAGCTGGCTGCGTGGCGCGAAGATTGCCAGCCAGTAATGGTCGCCGGCCCGCGACAGCCGGCCGGGATAGCCGGGCAGGTCGCCGTGGAGCACCTGTCGGCGGCCCGGGCTGGCCGGGTCGATCCGCACCAGCCGATGCTTCCAGGCCTCGGCGAAGACCAGCCCGCCGCCATCGTCCAGCGCCAGGCCCGCAGGCCATGCCAGCCCCGAGGCCAGCCGCGTGGCGCGCTCGCTGGCAAGGTCGATCTGCCACAGGCTGCCGCTCGCCTGGCGATGCAGCAGATCGAGCTGCCAATCGTCGGGCTGATGGCGGGTCGAGCCGCAGGCGACATAGAGCATGGTGGCCGTGGCGGCCATGGCGGTGATGCAGCCGCCCTCGATGTGGTAGCTGCGCCCGCCATGCCGGATCTCGCCGCCGGCGAGCGCGATCGCCCCGCCGTCGATGCAGGTGATGCGGGCCTCGGCCCGCAGCCGGCGTTGCCACCGGCCTTCGGCATCGAAGGCGTACAGGCTGTCCCCGGCGGCTGCGAGCAGCTGGCCGCCGCTCACCGCGAGGCAGTCGACATCGTCGAGGCGATGACGCGATGCCGCATCGTCGAGAGCGCGGTTGGGCCGCAGCGCGCCGTCGAGCGGCGGCACGGTGACCGCGGCCTCGCCGCGGCCGAGGAAGCTGTCGATCGCGCGGAGGATCATGACTGCCCCCAATAGGAACGCTGGCCGCTCCAGCTCGCATCGAAACCGTCGAGCTTCAGCCGGCCGATGCGGTTGTTGAGCAGGCCGCCGATATAGAGATGGCCCTTGTGTTCGCGCATCGAGGTGATCATCGGATGGTTCTCGCCGCCCAGGTCCCAGAGCACGTCGAGGATGTTGCCCCGTTCGTCGAAGCGGACGACGCAGCCCGAATTGATGTTCGGATAGAGCCACTCGTCCGGCGCGATCCGGCGGGCCATGCGCTTGCGGAAGCCCGGCATCTTGAGCGCGAGATCCAGCGAGGGCGTGCGCATGCCGACCAGCGCCAGCCAGTAGCTGCCGTCCGATGCCCGGTTGATGTTATCGGGATAGCCCGGCAGGTCGCCGATGACCAACTCGACCTGTCCCGACTTCGGCCCGGCGAAATAGTAGCGGCTGACGCGGCAGCCCCAGGTCTCGGCGAACAGAAACGACTGGCCGTCGCCGGTCATGCAGATGCCGTTGGGGAACATCAGGTTCTTCAGGACCGTGCGGGTGGTGCGGGTGGCGGGGTCGTAGCAGACGATGCGCCCGTTGCCGCGCGCCTCCAGGCAGTCGACCGGCCATTCGTGCATTTCGTAGCGGATCGTCGCCTCGCTGAAGAACACGCGGCCGTCGGGCGCGATGTCGAGGTCGTCGGCCAGCCGCAGCCGCGAATCGTCCGTCACCGAGAACCAGGACCGGTTGGTCTCGTCGGTCAGCTTCTCGATCGCCCGGTCCCTGGTGATGCGATAGAGACCCATGCCGCCGATGCAGCAGAGCAGGTTGCCCTGTCTGTCGAAGGCGAGGCCGAGCGGCCGGCCGCCGACATGGGCATAGACTTCCCAGCGCTGGTAGTCGGGCGCGAAGAAGCGGATGATGTCGCCGGTGCGGTTGCCGGTATAGATATGGTCGTCGTCGTCGAGGATGACATCCTCCGGCCCGTCGATCTCGTTCAGCCCGATCAGTTCGACGGCGCGCAATTTGTCGTTCAGGGCATAGGGCGACGAGCCGTCGGTGCCCGGGGCCGGCGGCAGGGCGGCGAAGACCGGCGAGACATAGACCTTCGACAGCACCTTGTGGCGGTTCTTCAGCCAGCGCACGTCGATCGCGACGGCGCCGAGCAGCACGAGGCCGAGCAGCAGCGAATTGGCGCCCGAGGTGACGCCCAGCCGCACCAGGCTGTTGACCATGATCATCACGATGATCGACCCGATGATCGCCTTGGCGGCCGAGCCGCGCCCGCCGCCGAGCGAGTTGCCGCCGAGCACCGCGGCGGTCAGGGCCGCGACCTCGAGCCCGATGCCGGTATCGGCGCCGGCCCCGCCGAGGCGCGAGGCGAACAGGGCGCCGGCCAGCGCCGCCAGCGTGCCGGACACGACATAGGTCAGGCAGATCACCCGGCGCACCGGGATGCCGACGTTGTGGGCCGAGCGGCGCGACCCGCCGGTGGCCAGCACATGCCAGCCGATGCGCGAGCGGCTGAGGATCAGATGCGCGGCGATGGCGATGACCAGGGTGACGGCGACGCTGAACGGCAGGCCGGCGATCGAGCCCTCGCCGAAGAAGAACCAGACATCGGAATCGACGAAGGCCGCGGCGATCGCCACCGAATATTTCAGCAGCAGCATGTCGACCACGGCGCGCACGATGATCAGCGTGACCAGCGTGGTCAGGAAGGCGCGCAAGCGCAGATAGCCGACCAGCAGGCCGTTGATCAGGCCGACCGCGGCGCCGCAGGCAAGGGTCGCCGGCACCACGGCGGCGACCGGCCATTCGGCGACGTTGAGCAGGGCCAGCGCCACGATATTGCCGAGCGCGAAGGTCGACCCGACGCTCAGGTCGATGCCGCCCGCAACCATCACGATCATCAGGGCCAGCACCAGCAGGCTGAACTCGCCCCATTGCCGAGCCAGGTTGCCGACGTTGCCGGCGCTGAAGAAATCGGGAATCAGCGCGCCGAAGGTGGCGATCACCGCGATCAGGATGGCCACCGGAATGGCGTTGTCGATCCAGCGCTTGGCGAGGATTTCGCCGAGGAGATGATCGGGCACGACGCGATAGCGCCAGTACGCAACCGTATCTGACAGGGACATGATGCCTTGCTCTGTTCGCCTTGGGGGACCGGCGCGGGAG
>JAEYTW010000763.1 GCA_023433835.1 Pseudomonadota bacterium
GCCGTGATCATGATGGCGGGGTTCGGCCTGGCCGGGTACCTGTTCGGCCGGCTGGGCTGCGAGGTCACGCCGCTGTTGCTCGGCTTTATCCTCGGGCCCATGCTGGAGGAGAACCTGCGGCGAGCGATGACGTTGTCGCTCGGCGATCCCAGCGTGCTCGTCACCCGGCCGCTCAGCGCCGCGCTGCTTGCGGCGTCGGCCGGGCTTCTGGCATTGGTGCTGGTACCGAACCTCGCCGCCCGGCGCGCGTTGTTGCGCGACGACGGTTGAAGACGCGGAGGAAAGGGAAAAGCGGATGACCAAGGCAATTGCCGCCAGCCTGGCGGCCCTGGTGGCCCTGGCCGCGCCGGCGGCGGCGCAGGATATCAAGGGACCGGTCAAGCTGATGGTCGGCTACCCGCCCGGCGGCTCGGCCGACATCCTGGCCCGCCTCCTGGCCGACCGGCTGAAGGAACCGTTGAACACCACCGTCGTCGTCGAGAACAAGCCGGGCGCGGGCGGCCGGGTCGCGGCCGACCAGTTCAGGACGGCGCCGGCTGACGGCAACGTGCTGATGGTGGCCAACATCGCCGTCGCCGTGATCGCGCCGCTGACCTACACCAATCTGAAATACGATCCGGCCACCGACTTCGCCCCGGTCATCAAGCTCGGCGATTTCCAGCTGGCGCTGGCCACCGGCCCGGCCACGGGGGCCAAGACCTTCGCCGAGTACGCGACCTTCCTGAAGGGCAATCCGGGCAAGGCGACCTACGGCATCCCGGCGACCGGCAGCCTGCCGCATTTCTTCGGGGTGATGCTGGGCCGCGCGCTGGACCTGACCTATACCGCCGTGCCCTATCGTGGCGGCTCGCCGCTCAATACGGATCTCGTGGCGGGCCAGGTGCCGGCCGGCATCGATACGCTCACCGACTTCACCGAACTGCACAAGGCCGGCAAGATCGCCGTGCTCGGCACGTCCGGCACCAGCCGCTCGACGCTGATGCCCGACGTGCCGACCTTCACCGAGCTTGGGTTCAAGGATATCGCCGGCACCGGGTGGTTTGCGCTCTACGCCCCGGCCAAGACGCCGGAAGCGATCGTCAACCGCCTGAATCAGGTGGTGGCCGGCATCCTGCGCCAGCCCGACATGCTGGCCCGGCTCAACACCCTCGGCATCGAGCCGGCGGGGGGAAGCCCCGCGGACCTCGCCCGCCAGATGACCGACGACCGGGCCAAGTGGGGCCCGGTCATCAAAGCCTCCGGATATAAACCCGAAGATTAATTCTGCAGCGCCCCGGCCATGTCGACCGGCACGATCTTGCCGCCCGTGACGAGGCCGCGCCTCAGGTTCTCTTCCCGGCACTGCACGACACCGGCCCCGACGATGGCCGATGCCCGGTATCGCGACGCCGGCCGCGCCTACAAGGCGTCCGGCACCGCCTGCGCCTGGCGCCGGCTGCGGAAATGCGACGGGCGGAAGCCGGTCATCCGCTTGAAGGTGTTGGAGAAGGCGAAGGGGTTCAGGTAGCCCACACGCAGCGCGATATCCTCGATCTTGGCCTGGCCGGTCGCCAGTTCGTGCGCCGCATGCTGGATGCGCAGATAGGTCAGCTGCTGCATCGGGCTGCGCCCGAGCCCGGCCTGGCACAGCCGGCGCAGATGCTCGCCGCTGATATGGGCCAGCCGCGCCAACTCGTCCAAGGTCCAGAGCCGGCCCAGGTCGCCCTGCACCGCCTCCCACATCGGCCGCAGCCGGTCGCCGCGCTGCAGCGGCTCGGCGAAGCGGGTGATGTAGTGCTCGATCAGGTCGATCCACAGCATCGCCGACCCTGAATCGGCCCGCGACTGCGTTTCCTGATGCAGCCCCAGTATGGCATGGCGCAGCGGTTCGGCATCGAACCGCGTCATCACCGGCGCCATGAAGCCGATCGCCGAGCGCGGCGACCCCGGCATGTAGCGGACCCAGCAATACTGCCAGCGACGCGACGGGATGGCGTGGAAGGCATGCAGCACATGCGCCGGCGCCAGCGACACCAGGCCGGCACGATGCGGCCGCCACCGCCCGTCCAGCAGGATGCGCCCCTCGCCGCCCAGGGTCGCATGCACGTAGGTGCCGCTCAGATGCGTGCGCACGATCCGGTAGGGCACTGCCGCGTCGCCGACGCCGACATGCGAGATCTGCCGCGCGGCCAATGCCGCGCAGTCCTCCGCCCGCACGATCAGCTGCCGGGTCTTGTCGCCCACGATGTGGGTTTCGGATAGGTCCTTGTGCTTGGCGGCCATGGATCAACGGTCCGATGTCTCGATAAAGTGGAAAACAATAATGCAAGGCGAAAGCCGAAAACGGGAGGGAAACATGCAGAACAGTCTTCGACTGACGATGGCGGCCGCGTCCATTCTGGCGCTGACCGCGACGGAAGCCTCGGCCCAGGTATCGGGCGACGTGGTGCGGATCGGCGTGCTGGCCGACATGTCCGGCATCTACAGCGACCTCTCGGGCAAGGGCGCGGTCGAGGCGGTCAAGATGGCCGCCGAGGATTTCGGCGGCACCGTGCTCGGCAAGAAGATCGACGTGGTGGCCGCCGACCATCTGAACAAGCCCGATATCGGCGCGGCCAAGGCCCGCGAATGGTTCGACACCGGCGGCGTCGACATGATCAACGACCTGGCCAATTCCGGCGTGGCCCGCGCGGTGGCGACGGTGGCCAAGGAAAAGAAGCGCCATGTCATCGTCAACGGCGCGTCGAACATGGGCATCACCAACGAGCTGTGCTCGCCCTACGCCATCCATTACGCCTACGACGCCTATTCGCTGGCCCACGGCACCGGCAAGGCCGTGGTCGAGGCCGGCGGCAAGAGCTGGTTCTTCCTGACCGTCGACTTCGCCTTCGGCATCGGGCTGGAAGAGCAGGTCTCCAAGGTGGTGCGCGATGCCGGCGGCCGCGTCGTCGGCGCCGCCCGCCATCCGCTGGCCACCACCGACTTCTCGTCGTTCATCCTGCAGGCCCAGTCGTCCAAGGCCGAGATCATCGGCATCGCCTCGACCGGTGCCGATGCGGTCAATGCCATCAAGGCCGCCGCCGAGTTCGGGGCAACGAAGAAGCAGAAGCTGGCCGCCCTGCTCCTGTGGATCGAGGATGTCCACGGGCTGGGCCTCCCGGCCGCCCAGGGCCTGTCGCTGACCAACGCCTGGTACTGGGACATGAACGACCAGTCCCGGGCGTTCGCCAAGCGCTTCTACGACCGGGTCGGCAAGATGCCGAACATGGCGCAGGCCGCCGACTATTCCTCGACCCTGATGTACCTCAACGCGGTCAGGGAAGCCGGCACCGACGAGCCCGACGCGGTCTCCAAGAAGATGCGCGAGATGACCGTCAGCGACATGTTCACCGGGCAGGGCAAGGTGCGGGTCGACGGCCGCTTCATGCACGACATGTATCTGTGGCAGGTCAAGACGCCCGAGGAATCCAAGGCCCCCTGGGATTACCTGAAGCTCGTCGCGACCATCCCGGCCGAACAGGCCTTCCAGCCACTGTCCGAAAGCAAGTGCGACCTGGTCAAGAAGTGACCGGCAGCCGTGCGGGCCGCCTGCCCGCACGCCGCCTCGGTCGATAACGGGTCGGGTACAGATGGACATCTTCGGCATTCCCCATCAGGCGCTGCTCGGCCAGGTCATGCTGGGCCTGGTCAACGGCGCCTTCTACGCCGTGCTCAGCCTGGGGCTGGCCATCATCTTCGGCTTGCTGCGCGTGGTGAATTTCGCCCATGGCGCCTTCTTCATGCTGGGCGCCTTCATCGCCTTCCTGATCGGGCGCAACCTCGGGATCGGCTACTGGCCGTCGATGATCGTGGCGCCGCTGATCGTCGGGATACTGGGCATCCTGTTCGAACGCTTCGCCCTGCGCCGGATCTACGGCCTCGATCCGCTCTACGGCCTGTTCCTGACTTTCGGCCTGGTGCTGGTGCTGGAAGGCGGCTTCCGCGTGGCGATGGGCTCGTCGGGCCAAACCTATCCCACCCCGCCGGCACTGCGCGGCGCGCTCGACCTCGGCTTCATGATGCTGCCGACGTATCGGGCCTTCGTCATCCTGGTGGCGGTCGCGGTCTGCGCCGGCACATGGGCGCTGATCGAGAAGACACGGATGGGCGCTTACTTGCGCGCCGCGACCGAGCAGCCCGAACTGACCCAAGCCTTCGGCATCAACGTGCCGCTCTTGCTGACCGTGACCTACGGCGCCGGCGTCGGCCTGGCCGGTTTCGCCGGGGTGATGGCGGCGCCGATCCAGCACGTCAACCCGTCGATGGGGTCGGACCTGGTGATCATCGTCTTCGCCATCGTCGTCATCGGCGGGCTGGGCTCGGTGCTCGGCTCAGCCGTGACCGGGCTGGGTCTCGGCATCGTCGAGGGGCTGGCCAAGGTGTTCTACGCCGAGGCCTCGACCACCGTGGTCTTCCTGGTGATGACCCTGGTGCTGCTGCTGCGCCCGGCCGGGCTGTTCGGGCAGGAGGAAGGGTGATGGCGTCATCCCCCATCCTGCGGCGCGGCCTGGTGCTGGCGCTGATCCTGGCGCTGGCGGCAGCCCCCCTGGTGCCGCAGGTCATCTATCCCGTCTTCCTGATGAAGATGATGTGCTTCGCGCTGTTCGCCTGCGCCTTCAACCTGCTGCTCGGCCATACCGGCATCGTCTCGTTCGGCCATGCCGCCTTCTTCGGCTCGTCGGCCTATGTCACGGGCTACGCCTTGCGCGATCTCGGCCTGACCACGGAGGCGGCGATCCTGGCCGGCGTCGCGTTCTCAAGCCTGCTGGGCGCCGGCTTCGGCCTCTTGGCCATCCGCCGCCAGGGCATCTACCTGGCGATGATCACGCTGGCCCTGGCGCAGATGGTCTACTTCACCTTCCTGCAGGCGCCCTTCACCGGGGCCGAGGACGGCATGCAGCCGATCCCGCGCGGCCAGCTGTTCGGCGTGATCGACCTGGCCGACGACACCAGGCTCTATTACCTGGTGCTGGCCTGCGTCGTCGCCGCGCTGTGGCTGGTCAACCGCATCGTCCATTCGCCGTTCGGCCATGTGCTGCGCGCCATCCGCGAGCATGAGCCGCGCACCCGGTCGATGGGGTATGCGGTCGAACGCTACAAGGTGCTCGCCTTCGCCCTGTCGGCCGGGCTGACCGGCCTCGCCGGCTCGCTGAAATGCGTGGTGTTCCGCCTGGCGGCGCTGACCGACGTGCACTGGCACATGTCCGGCGACGTGATCCTGATGACCCTGCTGGGCGGCATGAATTCGGTGTTCGGCCCGGCCATCGGGGCGGTGCTGATCTCGGCCCTGCGCCACTATTTCGACGGGCTGGGCGCCTGGGTCACCGTCGTCGTCGGCCTCATCTTCATCCTCTGCGTCCTGGTGTTCCGCCGCGGAATCCTGGGCGAGCTGCGTCACCTGCTGGCCCGTCGTCCGCTGGCCCGGCATCGTCTGAAGGAACAACCCAATGCCCCGATTTGAACGCGCCGCCATTCTCGAACGCTTCCGCGGCATGATCCGCCGCGGCGAACCCATCATCGGCGGCGGCGCCGGCACGGGCATCTCGGCCAAATGCGAGGAGGCCGGGGGCATCGACCTGATCATCGTCTACAACTCCGGCCGCTATCGCATGGCCGGCCGCGCCTCGTCGGCCGGGCTGCTCGCCTATGGCAACGCCAACGACATCGTGCGCGAAATGGCGGTCGAGATCCTGCCGGTCTGCAAGACCACGCCGGTCATCGCCGGGGTCAACGGCACCGATCCCTTCATCATCATGCCGGTCTTCCTGAAGGAGTTGAAGGAGCTGGGTTTCTCCGGCGTGCAGAACTTCCCCACCGTCGGCATCATCGACGGCACCTTCCGCGTCAGCCTGGAAGAAACCGGCATCAACTTCGCCAGCGAGATCGACATGATCCGCCAGGCCCACGAGCTCGACCTCCTGACCACGCCCTACGTGTTCTCGGCCGACGAAGCGGTCGAGATGGCCCGGGCCGGCGCCGACATCATCGTGCCGCATATGGGCGTGACGACCGGCGGCAGCATCGGCGCCACCACGTCGAAGACCCTGCAGCAGTCGGTGGCGCTGATCGACGACTGGGCGGAAGCGGCGCGCCGCGTGCGGCCCGACGTCATCATCATCGCCCATGGCGGGCCGATCTCGTCGCCGGAAGATGTCGATTTCGTGCTCAGGAACAGCCAGCATTGCAACGGCTTCTATGGCGCATCGAGCGTCGAACGCCTGCCGGTCGAGACCGCCATCGTCAACCATATCAAGACCTTCAAAGGGCTGACCGCGCTCAACGAAAAGGGAGGAAAATGAATGGCCCGCGTCTATGTCAGCGCCGTGATGGACATACCCCTCGACCAGGCCTGGGGCGTGCTGCGCGACTTCAACGCGCTGCCGGTCTATCACCCGTTCTTTTCGCGCAGCGAGATCGAAGGCGGCCGGCCGTCGGACCAGATCGGCTGCGTGCGCAACTTCCACACCCATGATGGCGGCCATATCCGCGAGGAACTGCTGACCCTGTCGGACCGCGAGCATGTCTGCGCCTATCGCATCCTCGAAGCGACCCTGCCAGTGCGGAATTACGTGGCCGAGATGCGGCTGAAGCCGGTCACCGAAGGCGACAGGACCTTCGGCGAATGGTGGGCCGAATACGACGTCGCCGACCAGGATGCCGCCCAGGTCCACCAGACCGTCAGCGACACTTTCCGCTTCGCCTTCGAAGGCGCGGTCAGGGTCGCGCGGGAAAGGCGGCAGGGCTAGTGGCCGGCATCGCCTACGTCGTCGGCACCTTCGACACCAAGGCGGAGGAACTGCTCTACGTCGCCGGGTTGTTGCGCGCCGCGGGGCTGACGACCGTCACCGTCGACGTCGGCACCGCCCTGCCCTCGCCGTTCGCCGATATCGATGCCGCACAGGTTGCCGCCTGCCATCCCGACGGGCCCGACGCCGTGCTGGCCGCCGGCGATCGCGGCCGCGCGGTGACGGCCATGACCCAGGCCCTGCTGGCCTTCGTCGCCGCCCGCCGCGACATCGGCGGCATGCTGGGGCTGGGCGGATCGGGCGGCACATCGATCGTGGCGCCGGCGCTGCGCGCGCTGCCGATCGGCGTGCCCAAGCTGATGGTCTCGACCCTGGCAGCGGGCGATGTCGGCCCGTTCGTCGGCGTGCACGACATCACGATGATGTATCCGGTGACCGACATCGCCGGCCTGAACCGGCTGTCGCGCACGATCCTGGCCAATGCCGCCCATGCGCTGGCCGGCATGATGACGCTGAAGGTGGCGCCGGCCGCCGACCAGCGCCCGGCGCTGGGTTTCAGCATGTTCGGCGTGACCACCCCCTGCATCCAGCAGCTGACCGCGCGCCTGTCGGGCGACTACGAATGCCAGGTATTCCATGCCAACGGCCCGGGCGGCCGCGCCTTCGAGGCCATCGCAGGCTCGGGCATGCTGCGCGCCATGGTCGACATCACCACGACCGAAGCGGCCGACCATCTGCTGGGCGGCGTCTGCACCGCCGGGCCCGAGCGGCTGGATGTCGTGGCCCGCACCGGCATTCCCTGGATCGGGTCCTGCGGCGCGCTCGACATGGTCAATTTCTGGGCCCCGGAAACAATCCCCGAGCGTTACCGCGACCGCCTGTTCCATGCCCACAATGCCAACGTCACCTTGATGCGCACCACGGCGGCCGAGCTGGAAGCCGTTGCCGCCTGGATCTGCGGCAAGCTGAACGCCTCGCCCGGGCCGGTGCGCCTGCTGCTGCCCGAAGGCGGCACCTCGGCCCTCGATGCAGCCGGCGGGGCCTTCCACGACCCCGCGGCGGATGCCGCGCTGTTCGCCGCCTTCGAGCGGCATTTCGCGGCCGGACCGCAGCATCAGCTGATCCGCGTGCCCCACCACATCAACGACGCCGCCTTCGTCGCAGAGGCGGAACACCATGTCAGGGCCGTGATAGGATAGTTTTCTCCGTCATTCCGGCCGCAGCGAAGCGGAGAGCCGGAATCCAGGGAAAGCGCGGTGCAGTTTGCGCCGCTCCTGCCCTGGGTTCCGGCTTTCGCCGGAACGACGATTGGCGCTCAATGCCCGAGGAAACCGCGGGCGCGGAGTTCGTCGGCGAGTTGGGCCGAGCTCCGGTAGTGGATCGCGTCGAACCCCACCGATCGCGCGCCGGCGCAGTTGGCGGCCGAATCGTCGATGAACACGGCCTCGGCCGGCACCACCTGATGGCGGCTGGCCAGCAGTTCGAAGATTTCGCGATGCGGCTTCAGCAGCTTCTCCTCGCCCGAGACGACGATGCCTTCGAAATGCTGCAGCAGCGGGAAGATCTGGCGTGCCTCGACGAAGGTGTCGGCCGACCAGTTGGTCAGGGCCAGCAGCCGCACGCCGTCGGCCTTGAGCCGCTCGAGGATGACCAGCGTATCTTCGATGACACCACCCAGCATGTCGCGCCAGCGCGCGCGATAGGCGCGGATCCACTCGGCCTTGTCCGGGTGGCGGGCGATGGCTTCCGCGATCGCCTCCTCCCACGGCCGGCCGCCATCCTGGGCCACGTTCCACGACGGCGGGCAGACCTCGGTCAGGAAATGCTCGCGCGCCGCCTCGTCGGTGATCAGCGTGTCGTAGAGGCGGCGCGGGTTCCAGTCGATCAACACCCCGCCGAGGTCGAAGACAACGGTATTGAGCATCGTCACGACCGCTGGATCAGTTCGATCTTGTAGCCGTCCGGATCCTCGATGAAGGCGATCACCGAACCGCCATGCTTCATCGGCCCCGGCGGGCGCGGGATCTTGACGCCTTCGGCGGCCAGCGCCTCACAGGTGCCGTAGATGTCGGGCACGCCGATCGCCAGATGGCCGAAGGCGGTGCCGATCTCGTAGGGCTCGGTGCGGCCCCAGTTGTGGGTCAGCTCGATGACCGCCTGGTCGGCCTCGTCGCCATAGCCGACGAAGGCCAGCGTGAACTCGCCCGTGGGATCGTCGTTCTTGCGGATCAGGGTCATGCCGAGATGGCGGGTGTAGAAGTCGAGCGACTTGTCGAGATCCATCACCCGGATCATCGTGTGCAACAGGCGGAAGGGGGCGGTCATCGCGGGCTCCTGAAACGAGGTCGGCTGAGCCCGCATTAGGTAGCCCGAACCGCCCCGCAATCAAGCCTTCAGATGATCTCCTCGACCCGCTCGGGCGGCCGGCACAGCCGCACGCCGCGCGGCGTCATCACCACCGGACGCTCGATCAGCACAGGATGATCGACCATCGCCTGCAGGATCGTCTGTTCCTCGACGTCTGCGGCATCGAGGCCGAGGGTCTTGACCTCGGCCTGCTTACGGCGCAGCAGGTCGCTCGGCCGCAGGTTGGCGAGCCGCAGCACGTCGGCGATCGCCTCGCGGCTCGGCGGGTACTTCAGATACTCAACGACGCGGACCTCGTGCCCGGCCTCCCGCAGGCGCGCCAGCACCTTGCGCGAGGTCGAGCAGTTCGGGTTGTGCCAGATGGTCGTCGTCGGTTCGGTCATCTATCTCACGCCGTCTCGTTGAAGATCTCGCGGCCGATCAGCATGCGGCGGATTTCCGACGTGCCCGCCCCGATCTCGTAGAGCTTGGCATCGCGCAACAGCCGCCCGGTCGCGTAATCGTTGATATAGCCGTTGCCGCCGAGAATCTGAATGGCGTCGAGCGCCACCTGCGTCGCCTTCTCGGCCGCATAGAGGATAGCGCCGGCCGCATCCTTGCGGGTGGTCTTGGCCGCATCGCAGGCGCGCGCCACCGCGTAGACATAGGCGCGGCAGGCGTTGAGCGAGGTGTACATGTCGGCGACCTTGCCCTGGATCAGCTGGAACGTGCCGATCGGCTGGTCGAACTGCTTGCGGTCGTGGATATAGGGCACGACGATGTCGAGGGCGGCCTGCATGATGCCGATCGGCCCGGCCGCCAGCACCGCGCGCTCGTAATCGAGGCCGCTCATCAGTACGTTGACGCCGCGCCCGACCTGGCCCAGCACGTTCTCCTCAGGCACCTCGCAATCCTCGAACACCAGTTCGCCGGTGTTGGAGCCGCGCATGCCAAGCTTGTCGAGCTTCTGGGCGCAGGAGAAACCCTTGAAGCCTTTCTCGACCAGGAAGGCGGTGATGCCGCGCGGCCCGGCCGCCGGATCGGTCTTGGCGTAGACGACCAGCGTGTCGCAATCGGGCCCGTTGGTGATCCACATCTTGGTGCCGTTCAGCACGTAGCGGTCGCCCTTGCGGTCGGCGCGCAGCTTCATCGACACGACGTCCGAACCCGCCCCCGGCTCGCTCATCGCCAGCGCGCCGACATGCTCGCCGGAGATCAGCTTCGGCAGATAGCGCCGGCGCTGGTCGTCGTTGCCGTTGCGGGTGATCTGATTGACGCACAGATTGGAATGGGCGCCATAGGACAGCCCGACCGAGGCCGAGCCGCGGCTGACCTCCTCCATCGCCACGCAATGGGCGAGATAGCCGAGGCCGGCGCCGCCATATTCCTCCGGCGCGGTGACGCCGAGAATGCCGAGATCGCCCATCTTGCGCCACAGGTCGGCCGGGAAATCATTGTCGCGGTCGATGTCGGCGGCGCGCGGCGCGATCTCGGCATCGCAGAAGCTGGCGACCTGGTCGCGCAGCATGTCGATATCCTCGCCGAGCTGGAAGTCGAGCTGCGCCATCGAATTCTTCATCATCCCTGTCCTTTGTGCATTACGCCTTCGGCCGGTCGCTCTTGCCCTGCAGGCAGATCAGCGTGACCACGCCGGAGGCGATCGTCTTTTCCCTGGTCCCGGTGCGCGCGACCACTTCCATATCACAAACCGACAGCGTCCGGCCTGACTTGCGCACCCGGCCATGGGCGATCAGTTCGTCGCCGGCGGCGGGTTCGAGGAAGTTGATCTTGTACTCGACCGACATGACCGACGAGTCCGCCGGCATCAGCGTGTAGGCGGCGTAGCCGCAGGCCGAATCGCCGATCATGCCGACCATGCCGCCATGCACGAAGCCGTGCTGCTGGGTGTTGTGGGCGGCATGGACCAGGCGGATCGCCACATGGCCCGGCTCGACCACCGCGAGGCTTGCGCCGATATGGGCCATCGCCGGCTGGCGGGCGAAGCTGTCGCGCACCCGCGCCTCGAAATCCGGATCCCGGGGAATGGATTGCTGCTGGGTCATGGTCTCGGCACCTCCGACGGCCGAGACCTTAAGCCGAGACCTTGCCATAGAGGAAATGGGATGTTTGTATCTTTTCGATAGGAGACATCTATGCAATGAACCTGGCCCAGCTGCGCTACTTCCTCGCCGTCGCCGAAACCGGCAGCTTCACCAAGGCGGCCGAGCGCGCCAATGTCACCCAGCCCACCTTGTCGGTCGGCATCAAGCGGCTGGAGGAAGCGCTGGGCCAGCGGCTGTTCGATCGCGGGCGCTTGGTGCGCCTGACGGCGGCAGGCGCACGTTTCCTCCCTCGCGCCCGGCTGATGGTGCTGGAATGGGCGGCGGCACGAGCCGAACTGGCCCAGTCCGGCCGCACGCGGCTCAGGCTCGGCTATCTGCGCACCCTGCCCTCGCCCGCCGTGGCCGCGCTGTTCGGCGATTTCGCGGCGAGCCATCCGGGCATCGAGCTCGAACTGATCGACGGCGAGCCGCCCCAGCTCGAGCGGCTGTTGGAACGCGGTGATCTCGATGCCGCGCTCAGCGTGCTGGGCGATGCCTCCGGCCGCCATCCGAACCAGGCGCTGCTGCGGCAGCGCTACGTGCTGGCGGTGCCGCCCAATCACCTGCTCGCCACCCGCACCACCTGCCGGCTGGCCGATCTCGACGGCCTGCCCTTCGTCATCCGGCCGGATTGCGAAGTGCTGCGCGCCGCCCGCCGGGCCTTTGCCGCGCAAGGCATCAATTGCCCCAACGTCGCCCGCGTCGGCGACGACGAGCGGCTGATCCGCCTGGTCGCGGCCGGACTGGGCCTGGGGATCGTGCCCGACGGCATCGTGCCGGAAGGGCTGTCGACCCTGACCATCACCGATTTCCCGATCCAGCGCCGCATCGGCCTGACCTGGCGCCAGACCGCGGCCAAGCCCGCCCAGGAATTCCTCAGCTTCGCCGCCAGCCATCCGTGGCGCGAACTGCGCGGCGCCGGCCGCCAGCGGCTCGACGCAGCTCATTGACGGGGTTTGTAAGTTTACCCGCGCCAAGAGCAGCACGACATGGTACCGTCGTCCAAGAGTGGTGGTAGCAATCGGAGCAACCGATGCGTCTGGCGCGGGCGGCGGCCGCGACTGCGATCTTCTTTTGCCTGATCGGCACGGCGCGAGCGACGCCGGTGGACTTCTGCTTCACCGTCTGGCCGCCCTTCGCCGCGCTCGAAGCCGGCAAGCCCGCTGGCATCTCGGTCGAGATCCTGACCAGGGCCGCGATGCGGGCAGGCTTCGAGGCGAGCTTCACCCAACTGCCCTGGGCACGCTGCCTCAAGGAAACCGAGAGCGGCCGGTTCGACGCGGCCGTCGACGGCAACCCTGAGCGCCGGGAATATCTTCACGGCCGGCATTCGACGACGCCGGTCGCGATCGCCTTCTGGGTGCGCGAGGGGTCGCCGGTGCAACGCTTCGCCGGCTATGACCAGTTCGCCGGCCAGACGGTGGGCTATACGCTGGGCTACAACTATGTCGAGGCGGCGATGGCCGCCCTGAAGAACCAGCTGATGGTCGCCCCGGACGACGACGCCGAGGTGGCGATGCTGCTGGCGGGCCGGGTCGACGCGATCATCGGCGACCTCGTCGTCATCGGCGCACTGGCCCAGCGCGTGAAGGCACCGATCCGGCCGCTGAGCCCCGCAGCGGCGGAGACGCATTACTTCCCGCTGTTCAACCCGGCCCGCGCCGACAAGCTCGCGCGCATCGACGCGGCGATCGGCGAGATGATCGCGGCCGGCGAGGTCGACACGATCTTCCGCGACCGCATCGGCCTCAGCCACAGCGACATCCTGCGCACGCTGAGCCGGGCTCCGGAGACGAACTAGAACGACATCCGGCGTCGCAAGCGGCACTGCGCCTGCCCGGGATCCCGGCTTTCGCCGGGATGACAATCGTAGGTTTATGAGCCTATCCGCTCCATACCAGGCCGATCGTCGTTCCGGGCGAAGCGAAGCGCAGACCCGGAACCCAGGGCAAGCACCTCCCGCTTGCGACGCAGGCGGGGGCGTGCCGTCAGCCCCGGCAGTTCACCTTGCCCATCGCGCCGGCGGCATGGTCTTGCGCATGGACCGTCGCGACGGCGGTCATGTTGATCAGGCCGCGCACCGTCACGGTCGGCGACACGACGTGGGCCGAAGCCGCCATGCCCAGGAGGATCGGGCCGATCGAGATCGTGTGCGTGACCTCGCGCGCCAGGTTGATGGCGATGCCGGCGGCATCGATGTTGGGCATCACCAGCAGATTGGCCGAACCGGTCAGGCGGCTGTCGGGGAACAGCTTGTCGCGGATCGCGGCCGAGAGCGCGGCATCGGCCTTCATCTCGCCTTCGACTTCCAGATTCGGGTCGGAAGCCTCGATCAGCGCGCGGGCCGCCCGCATCTTCCGCGCCGAGGGATAATCGGATTCGCCAAAGTTGGAGTGGGCCAGCAGCGCGACCTTGGGCGGCAGGCCGAAGCGGCGCAACTCCTCGGCCGCCAGCATGGTGATGCCGGCGATGGCCTCGGCATCCGGGTCGGCCGCGACATTGGTGTCGGTGAAGAACAGGGACGACTGCTCCAGCGCCAACGCCTGCAAGGCCGCCGGCGCCTTGACGCCCTCGCGCAGGCCGATGATGTCGACGACGCGGCCGAGATGCTTGTGGAAATGGCCGTAGGTGCCGCAGATCATCGCATCGGCATAGCCGAGCTTGACCGCCATCGCCGCGATTGCGGTGAAGTTCGTGCGCATCGCGTTCTTGGCGGTATCGGCATCGACGCCGCGGCGCGCCATCACCTTGTGATAGGCACCCCAGAATTCGGCGTAGCGCGTGTCGTTCTCGGGGTCGACCAGTTCGAAATCGACGCCGGGGCGCAGCCGCAGCCCCAGCCGCTCCAGCCGGCGTTCGACCACGCCGCGCCGGCCGATCAGGATCGGCTGGGCAATGCCTTCGTCGATGGCGATCTGCGCACAGCGCAGCACGCGCTCATCCTCGCCCTCGGCATAGATCACGCGCATGCGCTGGCGCCGCGCCCGCTCGAACACCGGCTTCATCACGAAGGATGTGCGATAGACGAAGCGGCCGAGGCTTTCGCGGTAGGCATCAAGATCGGCGATCGGCCTGCTAGCGACGCCCGACTCCATCGCCGCCTTCGCCACCGCCGGCGCGATCACCATGATCAGCCGGGGATCGAAGGGCTTGGGGATGAAATATTCCGGCCCGAACGACAGTTCCTGGTCGCCATAGGCGCGGGCGACCACGTCGGAGGCTTCGGCCATCGCCAGGTCGGCGATGGCGCGCACGGCGGCAAGCTTCATTTCCTCGTTGATCGTCGTGGCGCCGACATCGAGCGCGCCGCGGAACAGGAAGGGGAAGCAGAGGACGTTGTTGACCTGGTTCGGATAATCCGACCGCCCGGTGGCGATCACCGCGTCGGGCCGCGCCGCGCGGGCGACCTCGGGCAGGATTTCGGGCTCCGGGTTCGCCAGCGCCAGGATCAGCGGGCGCTGCGACATCTTCTCGACCATCTCGGGCTTCAGCACGCCCGGGCCCGACAGGCCCATGAACAGGTCGGCATCGACGATGGCGTCGGCCAGCGTCCGGTGGTTGGTGACGCGGGCATAGCGCGCCTTGAACTCGTCCATCAGCTCGGCGCGGCCCTCATAGACCACCCCGGCCAGATCGACGACGGTGATGTTCTCCTTGCGGGCGCCGAGCGTGACCAGCATGTCGAGACAGGCCAGCGCCGCGGCCCCGGCGCCGGTGCAGACGATGCGCACGTCGGCGAGATCCTTGCCGACCACGCGCAGACCGTTCAGCGCCGCGGCGCCGACGCAGATCGCGGTGCCGTGCTGATCATCGTGAAAGACGGGGATGTTCATGCGCTCGCGCAATTTGCGCTCGATCACGAAGCATTCCGGCGCCTTGAAATCCTCGAGGTTGATGCCACCGAAGGTCGGCTCCAGCGCGGCGATGACCTCGACCAGGTGGTCGGGGTCCTTGCCCTTGATCTCGATGTCGAAGACGTCGAGGCCGGCGAACTTCTTGAACAGGACCGCCTTGCCTTCCATCACCGGCTTGGCCGCCAGCGGGCCGATATCGCCGAGGCCCAGCACGGCGGTGCCGTTGGAGATGACGGCGACGAGGTTGCCGCGCGCCGTCAGCGAGGCGGCCTCCAGCGGGTTCTCGACGATCGCGCGGCAGGCGGCGGCGACGCCAGGGCTGTAGGCCAGCGCCAGGTCGCGCTGATTCTCGAGCGGCTTGGTCGGCACTACCGCCAGCTTGCCGGGCGTCGGACGGCGGTGGTAGTCGAGCGCCATTTCGTCGAGTTTGTCGTTAGCCAAGATCGTCCCTCAAAAATCGTCTGTGAGCGGCCCTGGCGTCAGTATTAGACCCGCCGGCAGGAAAATGCAGCCCGCGTCGTGCGCATCCCGCACATGCATGATGGCGCAGACCGCGGGGCGCGACCCTGGTGCAGAACCTGTTTCAACGGGGTCGCGCAAGCAGCCGGCGTTCGAGAAGCGTCTGCATGTCCCGGCGACCATCAGCGATCAGGAGGATGACGACGCGCGAGTCGATTATCCGGTAGATCAGGCGAAACTGTCTGAGCAGAACCTGCCTAAACTCCTGGATACCCAGCCCTTCCAATTCCCCGGGTATGGCGCCTCGCTCAGGAAAGGTTTCCAAGGATTCGATGACCGTGAGGAATTCGCCGATCAGGGCGTCGGCATCGTCGATGCCGCGAACCTGCAGGCGATATCCGTGAATTTCTTCAAGATCATCCTCGCCACCCTGCGTCAGCTCGACGCCGTATCGCCTCCCGGTCACCCGCGTGCTTTCGCCCGCAGTCGGACGGCAACGTCACGCGCGGCCCGGGTGCGTCCCGCTTCGATGTCCTGCTGACCCAGAGCCAGAAGTTTCAGCAATGCCAGCGTTTCCTGGCCCTGCTCGAACGAGACCACGTCCTGCAGCACCGCCTTGGCTTCGCCGTTCTGGGTGATCACCATCGGCTGCCTGGTATCGGCAAGGTCAGCCAGCACCTCCGCCGCATTGGCCTTGAGATAGCTGATCGGTCGGACCTGGGTCGACAAGCGCATGGACGCGTCCATCCAGACTGAATTCGGACTTAATTTAGTCCGAAATGCACTCCCCCGCAATCATCCCCTGGCCGCGGCTGGGTTGGCGATATGGGCGGCCATCCGAATTGAGTTGATCGAGGCGTCATCAGGCTCGCCGACAGGAAAATGGAGCCCGCGTCGCACGCAAAACTGACATCGCGTCCGGCTTTCGCCGGACCGATGGTCAGATCAAATTGTCAGGGATGAAAAGAAGAGAAGATGGTGCGGTCGAGAAGACTCGAACTTCCACGGCCTTTCGGCCACAGCGACCTCAACGCTGCGCGTCTACCAGTTCCGCCACGACCGCACGTGAAAAGCAGGGCGTATTTGCGCTCTGCCAACTGGCAAGGCGGGCGCTCTAGCAGGGAAAACCGGTGGCCGCAACAGGGGAAGCGCAAAGTCCGCAACGAAAAAGGGCGACCCCTTCGGATTGCCCTTTCATCGGCTTTTCGCGAGGTGCGCGCCGTCAGGCGGCGGCGGCTTCCGGCTGCGCCTTTCCGGCGAGCTTCTTCATCAGCTCTTCCTCGATCTTGGTCTGCGCCGCGGCTTCGTCGACGCCTTCCATGGCGGCGAGTTCGCGCGCCAGGCGGCCGATCGCCGCCTCGTAGATCTGGCGCTCGGAGTAGCTCTGCTCGGGCTGGTCCTCGGCGCGGTGCAGGTCGCGGACCACCTCGGCGATCGAAACGAGGTCGCCCGAGTTGATCTTCGCTTCGTACTCCTGCGCCCGGCGCGACCACATGGTGCGCTTCACCTTGGGCTTGCCCTTCAGCGTCGTCATCGCGTCCGCGAGCGTCGCCTGGCTCGAGAGCTTGCGCATGCCCACGGCCTCGGCCTTGTTC
>JAEYTW010000809.1 GCA_023433835.1 Pseudomonadota bacterium
GGTGCGGCTAGGCCGGCGTCATCGGTCCGAAGAAACCGACGATCAGCGAGAACTTGCCGGCCGGCGACAGCCGCGCGACGTCGAGGCTTTCGGCCCCCCGGAAACCGCCCGCGCCGCGCTGGACCCAGCCGAAGCGGATGAAATCGTGGTGCGCGTCCACCCTGGTCGTCAGTTCGAGGGAGAAGCCGTCGCGGGCGGCGACGACGCGCTCGATATGGGCAAGCAGCGCGTCGATGCCGACGACATGGGTCTTCGGGTCGGTATAGACGCCGTCGGGCTCGAACACGGCCGTCAGCAGCCGGCGGCGCTCGGCCGGGTCGGGGTCGAACCAGGCCCGGCAGTAATCGGCGACGAGGCTTTGAATGTCGGGCAAGGATTCTCCAAGCAAAATACAACTTTAGGATTGTTCAATTTCCGAAATCGATTCGCCAGCTTACGTAAGTAGATCCACAAAACTAATCCAACATAGAGGAATTTAAGCTCTGCGCTCAGATCAACGGCCCTCGGGTACCTGTCGCCTTTCTGCGAACCTCCATCTCCCGCTCTTCGCACACTTCGCGCCAGAGTTCATAGGTTGCGCTAACCATCGTTTCCAAATCAGCAAGCGAGAACAAGGTCACTCTGTCATCTGTGTGAAGGACCGGATCCCGTTGACCTTTACTCTGCTCACCAAATTGAAAAATTGCGAACTGAACAGCTTCGTAATCTGGATCGGCGGCACGGATGCGCTCATGCATCATTGAAAATACGAAGCGTCGCCCTTCCCGGGTCAAACCTCGAGACCGCCGCGGATCAATAAACGGTACGATCGCGCGCCCACTAAAAGATAACACCATAGGAAGCCAGTAGGCCACTTTCTGGCCTGTGCTCATAGCAAGAGGAAAGAACTCCTGCGAGCGCCCCTGCATATTAGCTTTCAGAGCAAATTGATGTAGCCCACGAGCAACATGTCGATTTGCTTTCAGCTCATCTTCAGACCGACAACCATGGTCAAGATGCGCTTCGATCTCAGACCAATCCGTCGGCGCCACCGGCCCGAACATTTCTGGCTGCACATTGAAGATATCATGAAAGCACGCACGCAACGGAGCATAGGAGAAAGGAGGACGCCCGTAGCGAATCTGCTCAAGCTTCTTGCGCTGTTGATCCAGAGGCAGCGGTGCAATGCGGGCGAGATCAATATCAGGTAAGGGGCGTATCTTCAACTGGCTCTCCAGATTTGGGATCCACTCCGACCGACACCTTATGGTATTTGAAGCGGTCGAGAATCACAGTATCTGGGATCCGAAAGCCGAATGCAACTGACGTTCGTGCTTTGTCCACAATGAAGTGCCAAGGCGAGTTTTTCGCGTGGGAAATATCAACAAGCCGCCCAACCGAGAGCTTGCCATACGAGTTCAAGACTTGCACCACTAGGCGAGATACCGCTGGATCGTTTGGTTCGGCAATGAACTTAGGAGCACCCGTGAGCACGTCCTGTCCATGAGCACGGAAGGATATTGGCTCGCTACCTGCAGCGCGAAAAGCCTTATAGGCAGTAGGATGAACCGGACCATACTGCCAAGCCTCAAAATAGCCACTTACTAGTGGCCTCTTGGTCTCGTTGAGAAAAATTCCATGAGCGAAGTAGAGAAGTTTTTGCAAAGCAAGATTTGTGACGCGAACTCCAACGCGATCTGCCTCGTTGAGCATCAGATTCGCGATACTTCTCGGATCATATGGAGCGTCATTCATAGTCGCACTGGAGCTTTCCTCGAACTGACGCCAGTCACGGTTCGAGTAAAACCTTAAACTGACCCAGCACGATCGTCACGCGGTATGACGCTGTATGTACTCAGCGAAACGGCCCCTTTCGGGGCCGGATCATGCATAGACTTTAACTTGTATGGAGACTGGAGCGGGCGAAGGGATTCGAACCCTCGACCCCAACCTTGGCAAGGTTGTGCTCTACCCCTGAGCTACGCCCGCGCCGCTTTCAGTCTCGTTTGCCGTCCGGCGTTGCGGCCGGCGACGAGGCGGGGGTTTACAGGGTGGGGCGGCGGTCGGCAAGCACTTTTTTCGCCGCCGCGACGTTTCTGTGGCAAACCCCTGGCGCACAAGGCTTAACCCACCCCCTGGCAATCGGCGCAAGACGCCCCATCTCTACCGCTGCTATACTCCTGCCCCGACTTAATCACGGCCTTTCGCGTAACGGACGGAAAACCATGGACCTGACGCCCAACTCAGCAAGCCCCGCCGGTGCGGCCGCCCCCGCCGGGGACCTGATCAAGGATTCGAACATGTCGGGCTTCATGGCCGACGTGATCAAGCCCTCGATGCAGGTGCCGGTGCTGGTCGACTTCTGGGCGCCGTGGTGCGGCCCGTGCAAGACGCTCGGCCCGGCGCTCGAGCGCATCGTCCAGGCCCAGGGCGGCAAGGTCCGCCTGGTCAAGGTCAATATCGACGAGCCGGAGAACCAGCCGCTGGCCCAGCAGCTGCGCATCCAGTCGATCCCGGCCGTTTATGCCTTCTACAAGGGCCAGCCGGTCGACGGTTTCGTCGGTGCCCTGCCCGAAAGCCAGCTGAAGCAGTTCGTCCAGGGGCTGATGGGCGGCAAGCAGCTCGCCGCCGACCCGATCGAGACCTTGCTCGAGGAAGCCAAGGCCGCCCTCGAACAGGGCGACTACGAAGCTGCGGCCGACGGCTTCGAAGCCGTGCTGCAGCAGGATGCGGCCCACCCGCAGGCCGCCGCGGGCCTCGCCCGTGCCCTGGTCGGCTTCAGCCAGCTCGACGAAGCCACCCAGGTGCTCGATTCGCTGCCGGCCGACAAGCAGACCCATGTCGAGGTGCAGGCCGCCCGTTCGGCCATCCAGGTCGCCCTGGAAGCGTCGGCCGCCACCGGCGAGCTCGGCGCCTTCGAGGCCGCCGTCGCCGCCAACCCGGCCGACCATCAGGCCCGCTTCGACCTCGCCACCGCGCTGCTCGGCGCCAATCGCCGCGAGGAGGCGGCCGACGCGCTGCTCGAAATCTTCCGCCGCGACCGCAAGTGGAACGACGAGGCGGCGCGCAAGCAGCTGGTCAAGCTGTTCGAAGCCTGGGGGCCGACCGACCCGCTGACCATCGATACCCGCCGCCGACTGTCGACCCTGATGTTCGCCTGACGGCCGGGACGTTGGCGGGACGATGACCTTCGACGAACTGCCGCGCACCATCCCGATCTTTCCGCTGGCCGGGGCGCTGCTGCTGCCCGGCGGGCGGCTGCCGCTCAACATCTTCGAGCCGCGCTATCTCGCCATGACGCGGGATGCGATGGCCGGCGGCCGGATCATCGGCATGATCCAGCCGCTCGACCCCGCCTCGCGGGCCGAGGCGCCGGAAATCTACCGGGTCGGCTGCCTTGGCCGCATCGCCTCGTTCTCGGAGACCGAGGACGGGCGCTTCCTGATCACGCTGGCCGGGGTGGTGCGCTTCTCGATCGTCGAGGAACTGTCGGTCACCACGCCCTACCGGCAGGCGCTCGCCTCCTACGCCCGCTATCGCGGCGACCTCAATCACGACGACCAGACCTCGTCGCGGATCGACCGGCCGGCGTTGCTGGCGGTGCTGAAGGATTATTTCCCGGCCGTCGGCCTGCCGGTCGACTGGCAGGCGATCGAGGATGCGCCGACCGCGGCGCTGGTCACCACGCTGTGCATCGTCTGTCCGTTCGATCCGGCCGAGAAGCAGGCGCTGCTCGAAGCCCCGACTTTCTACGAGCGCACGCGGCTGATGCAGTCGATGATGGTGATGGCCGCCGCCCAGCGCGGGCACGAACGCCCCGCCGGCGGGCCCAAGGCCCTTAACTGATACCCACCGCCCTGAAGCGAGCGCCCTGATGGCCGAACCCACCGTCGATCCGAAACTCCTGGAAATCCTGGTCTGCCCGCTGACCAAGGGGCCGCTGACCTATGACCGCGCCGCCCAGGAGCTGATCTCCCAGCGGGCCCGGCTGGCCTATCCGATCCGCGACGGCATCCCGATCATGCTGATCGACGAGGCCCGGGCGCTGGACGACGACGGCGTCTCGGCCTCGACCTCGGCCGGCTGATCGCCCCGTGGACAAGTCCGCCTACGACCGGGCCGGGCGGCCCGAAACCGTCGAGATCAAGCTGCGCCGCGCCGATCAGGTGCTCGAGGTCGCCTATGGCGACGGCCGGCGCTTCGCCTTTCCCGCCGAACTCCTGCGGGTCGAAAGCCCGTCGGCCGAGGTGCAGGGCCATGGGCCGGGCCAGCGCGTCTATGTCGCCGGCAAACGGCATGTCGCCATCACCGGCATCGATCCGGTCGGCTCCTATGCCGTCCGCCTGCGCTTCGACGACGGCCACGACACCGGGCTTTATTCCTGGGAGTACTTCTATGGCCTCGGCCTCGACCAGGAGAAAACCTGGGCCGATTATCTCAAGGCCATAGAAGCGCGCGGCCTCAGCCGGGGCTGACCTCGCCGCGCCGCTCGAACGGCACCAGATGGGGCAGCGCCCAGCCATAGGGCGCCAGCAGCAGCAGCGCCATCGCGCCCTTGACCACGAGATCGCCCAGCGCCAGCGTCACCCACGGCACGTCGGTACCCTGGAAGGCGATCGAGAAGAACAGGCCGGTATCGAGCACCGACCCGATCACCGAGCCGGCCAGCGGCGCGGCCCACCATTGGCCGGTCCGGCGGAAGCGGTTGAAGACGGCGACGTCGAGCAGCTGGGCCACCAGGAAGGCCGAACCCGAGGCCAGCGCGATGCGCGGGGTGGCCAGCCAGATCGACAGCAGAACGGCCAGCACGAAACCGACCAGCACGACGACGCGGGCGCGGGCCGGGCCCAGCGCCCGGTTGGTCAGGTCGGTGACCAGGAAGGTCACCGGATAGGTCAGCGCGCCCCAGGTCAGCCAGTCGTTGATCGGGTATTGCACGGTGTAGTTCGACAGCACCACCAGCGCCGCCATGGCGACGATGGGCAGAATCATGCGGTTCATCAGTAGCGATGCCTCTTTCTGGCAACCGGCGGGATAGGCCGGCGCGGATCTCATGCGAGCGGCCAGACCGGCGCGGAAGCCAGCGGCCGCGAGCTAGATAGCGCGACTCGGCCGCCCCACCAAGTCGCTTGATTATCATTCCATGGCATGTTTATATTTATTCCATGGAATGGAGATCGCCATGGATCCGATGACGCGACGCCGGGCCCTCGGGCTGATGGGGGCCGGACTGGCGCTGGCCGGCTGCAACGAAATTCCCGACCAGGCGACCGAGGCCTGGACCGCGGCCGCCGGCCCCTGGACCGATCCGCGGCTCGGCATGCTGTCCCAGGCGATCCTCGCCCCCAACCCGCACAACCGCCAGCCCTGGCGGGTCGACCTGCGCGAAGCCGACGCCGTCACGCTCTATTGCGATACCGGCCGGCTGCTGCCGGAAACCGATCCGTTCGGGCGCCAGATCCTGATCGGCCTGGGCGCCTTCACCGAACTGGCCGTCATCGGCGCCGGCCGCGTCGGGCTGCAGGCCGAGGTCGTGCCGTTCCCCGCGGGCCCATTCCCCGCCGACCGGATCGACGGCCGGCCGGTCGCCCGGATCGCCCTGCGCCCCGGCGGCCAGGCCGACCCGCTGGCCCAGGCCATTGCCCGGCGGCGGTCGACCAAGACGCCGTTCGGATCCGAAGCGCTCGATCATGCCCATGCCGCCCGGCTGATCGCGGCCACCGCCAGCCCGGGCACCCGGCTTGCCTGGACGTCCGATCCCGGTCTGACGGCCGATCTGCGCGCGATCGGGCGCGACGCCTTCGTCATCGAGATCGAGACGCCGCGCACCTATCGCGAATCGGTCGACCTGATGCGCATCGGGTCGGCCGAGATCGCCGCCAACCCCGACGGCATCCCGCTGCACGGCCCGCTGATGTGGTGGCTGACCCGGCTGGGCCTGCTCGACCGGCGCAGCGTCGCCGACCCGACCTCGGCGGCATTCTCGGCCGGGCGCGACCAGTACACGGCGATGATCGCGGCGACGCCCAGCTTTGCCTGGCTGGTCACGCCCGGCAACGACCGGCTGGCCCAGTTCGCCGCCGGCCGCGCCTATGCCCGCCTCGACCTGACCGCGGCGGCCGCGGGCGTCGCCATCCACCCGATCAGCCAGGTCCTGCAGGAATACCCGGAGATGGCCGATCTGCAGGCACGCTTCAACCGCCGCCTGGGGCTTGCCGGGGATGAACGGGTACAGATGCTGGTCCGGCTCGGCTATGCCAAGATGCCGGGGCCGAGCCCGCGCTGGCCGGTCGCAACCACGATCAGGACCTGATGCCGCCAGATACCCCCCGCCCCGGCGACAAACGCTATCAGATCGTCACCTATATCGGCATCGCCGACCAATTGCTGACCACCGCCGCCAACCGGGCGCTGGCCGACGACGACCTGCCGCTGGCCCAGTTCGTCATGCTGCAGCATTTCAGCCATGAGCCTGACCGTGGGCATGGCGTCAGCCAGGTCGCCGACGCCTTCCAGGTGCCCCAGCCCGGCGTGACCAAGATGCTGCAGCGCCTGGTCAGGAAAGGTTTCCTGGAAGTGCGGCCCGGGCCGGATGACGGCCGGGTGAAGCTGCATTTCCTCACCCCGGCCGGACTCGCGGCCCATCGCGCCGGGGTGGCGCGGCTGATGCCCGAGGTCGCCCGCGTCTTCGCCGACTGGCCGGCCGAGGATATCGACCGGCTGCACGGCCTGCTGTTCCGGCTGAAGACCTGGCTGGATCGCGACCGGGACGCGTGACAGCGCGCCCGGGCATGCCCTGGGGCATAGAAATGCACGCGAAATCCATCAAGACGGCGATGCGGATTTGCCGGCAAGCCCCGATCGATGCGTTGCTTCCCCGGGGAGGGGGGCCATGCCGATCGCATTCCTGCAGCCGGGCGATCCCGCGCCCTGGTTCGTCGCGCGGACAAGCGCCAACGCCCGCTATCACTTCGACACGGTCGCGGGCCGCTGGATCGTCCTTTGTTTCTTCGGATCGGCCGGCAACGACATCTGTCGGCGCCGCCTGTCGGCGCTGCTGGCCGAGGCCGACCGCTACGACGACCTCCACCTCGCCTTCTTCGGCGTGTCGATCGATCCCGACGATACCGCGCGCCTGCAAGGCCGGGTGCCCGGCATCCGTTTCTTCTGGGATTTCGACATGGCGGTCAGCCGGCTGTACGGCGCGCTGGCCGAGGATGCGGACCACGGGCCGAGGACATATCGGGCACATACGCTGATCCTCGATCCGGGTTTGCGGGTATTCGCCTGCCTCGACTGCGCCGACCCGCGGCACGACGAGCGCGCCCGGGCGCTGATCGGCGCGCTGCCGGCGGTCGAGACGCATGGCGGCCCGCCGGCCTTCGCCCCCGTCCTGATGGTACCGCGCGTGTTCGAGCCGGCTTTCTGCCACCGCCTCATCGCGCTCTACGAGGAAGACGGCGGCGACGATTCGGGCTTCATGCATGAGGTCGAGGGCAAGACCGTCGGCGTGCTCGATCCCGGCCACAAGAGCCGGAAGGACCACGAGATCGCCGACGCGGCGATCCGGGCCGAGGCGCGCGGCAGGATCGAGCGCCACCTGATCCCTGAAATCCGCAAGGCCTTCAACTTCCACCCGACGCGCATGGAGCGCTATATCGTCGGCTGCTACGACGCCGATGCCGGCGGCCACTTCCGGCCGCACCGCGACAACACGTCGGGGGGAACAGCGCATCGCCGGTTCGCCGTCTCGATCAACCTGAACGCCGAGGCGTTCGAAGGCGGCGAGATCAGATTCCCCGAATACGGGCCGCGCGCCTACAAGCCGCCCACCGGCGGCGCGGTGGTGTTTTCCTGTTCGCTGCTTCATGAGGTGACGCGCGTGACCGCGGGCCGGCGCCATGCCTTCCTGCCGTTCCTCTACGACGAGCCGGCCGCGGCCCTGCGCGCGCGCAACAATGCCAGGCTGGGCGACGGGATCGAACCCTACCGCCCCGACACGGTGCCGAAAAATCCGGGCTGAGGCGCCTCGCTCAACCGAAGGCCGGAACAGGCCGCGCCAGATCCGGGCCGTCGTGCAGGAAAGTGACGACGATCTGGACATGCTGATCGACCCGGCCGCCCGGCCAGGGGTCCGGG
>JAEYTW010000008.1 GCA_023433835.1 Pseudomonadota bacterium
AGCCGATGCGGCCGCCGGCGCCGGGCCAGAAGCCGTGGCGGGCGCGGCGCGCCGGCAAGGCCAGTCCGGCGGTCCGCCCCCGGCCGGGAAAGCCCGCCGGTGCCGGGCCGTAATGGACGGTGAAGGCGAGATCGGCGGCACCGGCCAGCGCGTTGATCTGGGGCAGGCGATAGGGCGGCAGCGTACCTTCGAGCAGCGCGACGCGGGCCTTGCCCGCGGTGGGCCGCAAGGCGGCCAGCAGGCAGCGCGGATAAGGCATCAGGAGCCAGAGCGGCCACAGGCCGCCGCCATGCCGGCGCACGAAACGCGCCCAGGCCGGCCAGGGATAGCCGCGCGGCCCGAACACGGCGGCGAGCCGGTCGCGCAACCCCAGGCCGCGATCGGTCCAGGGCGCCGGCTTGGCGTTCGGCGCGCAGCTGCCATGGCTGCCCGGCGCGGCGAGCACGGCGATGCCGGCGGCGGTGGCGCGCAGGCCGAAATCCGTGTCGGCCATGCCCTGGACGCCGGCAAAGGCCGGATCGATGCCGCCGAGGCGCCGGGTGACGGCCGCCGGAACCAGCACGATATTGCCCTGGAACGTGTCGCAGGGCAGGGCGGCCTCGCCGGCGACGACCGGCTGGGGGCGGAAAGGATGCCACCGGCCGCGGCGCTGGCCGCCGTAGGACTGCCGGCCGCCGGCCGGATCGCGCGTCGAGCCGACGACGATGGCGCCGGGTACCGCATCCTGCACCGCCAGCAGGCGGGCCAGCGCATCGGCATCGAGCAGGACGTCGTCGTTGAGCCAGAGATGGAAATCGGCCGGCCCCTCCGCCGCGGCGGCGAGGCCGCGTGCCATGGTGCCGGCCCACCAGGCCGCGCCGTCCGTGTGCAGGATGGTCACACCGGGATACCGGGCCGCGACCGCGGCCGCCGTGTCGTCCGGGCTGGCATCGTCGACCATCAGGGTGTCGAGCCGCACCCCGTCCGGCAGGCGCTGGGCAAACAGGGCGCCGAGCCCGGCGAGCGTCACGTCGCGGCGGCCGTACGTGGCCAGAACCGCAACGATGCGCCGGCCCGGAACCGGTCCGGCCATCACCGATCCGGCCGTCACCGTTCCGGCCGACCGGAAATCGCCATCGTAGGTTCCTGCGCTCACCAACTGCCTTCCCGCTACTCCACGCGCGCCCGGAGTCTAGTGTGGACGAGGGCTCGGCGCTAGGCCGACCCGATGTCCCCCCGCTCCGGCGGCTGCTATTTACGTGTATCGTAATCCGCGACGACCCTGCCGGTCGTGCACGGTGCCCGGCAAGGTCGACAAGAAAGCCATCCGCGCCGACTATTGCCGCGACAGCGGTCGCAGCATCCAGAGCGGACATCACATGGCGCAGCCGGATCCCTCACGCATGCCCGTGCTCATCGGGGTCGGCCAGATCACCGATGACACCACGCCGCCCGCGGGCGCGCGTTCGCCGGTCGAGCTGATGGCTGCGGCCGCGCGGCTGGCCGCCGCCGATGCCGGCGGGGCCGAGGGCCTGTGGGCAGCGGTCGATTCGGTGGCGGTGATGCGGCTGTTCTCCGATTCCTCGCCGCGTTTCCGTTCGCCCCATGGGCGGTCCGAGAACCCGCCGTGGTCGGTGGCCCGACGGCTCGGCGCTAACCCGCGCGAATTCATCTACACCCCCAGCGGCGGCAACATGCCCCAGGTGATGCTGAACCGCGCCTGCGCCCGGATCGCGGCCGGCGAATCCGCCTGCGCCCTGCTGGTCGGTGCCGAGGCGCAGCGTACCGAACTTGCCGCCCGGCGCGCCGGCGTCGCCCTCGACTGGGCCGAGGCCGCGCCGGAGGCGCCGGACGAACTGGGCGGCTTCAAGCCTTCGACCTCGGCCCACGAGGTGCGGCACGGCCTGGCCGCGCCGATCAACATCTATCCGCTGTTCGAACAGGCGGTGCGCGGCCGGCGCGGCGACGACCTCGCCACCCATCGCCGCCACATGGGCGCGCTGCTGGCGCGCTTCGCCGGCGTCGCCGCCGCCAATCCGCTGGCGACGCGGCGGCAGGGTTTCGAGCCCGCGCAGATCACGACGCCCGGCCCCGACAATCCGCTGATCGGCGCACCCTATACCAAGCTGATGTGCGCCAATGTCTATGTCGACCAGGCGGCGGCCGTGCTGGTGGCGTCCGAGCGGACGGCGCGAGACCTCGGCGTGCCGGCCGACCGGCTGGTCTACCTGCATGGGTGCGGCGAGGCCAACGACCACTGGTTCGTCTCCGACCGCAGCGACCTGCATTCCTCGCCGGCCTTGCGGCTCAGCGCACGGCGCGCATTGGCCATGGCCGGGCGCACGATCGCCGACATCGCGCTTTTCGACATTTATTCCTGCTTCGCTTCGGCCGTGGAGGTCGCCTGCCGGGAACTAAGCCTGGCCGAGGACGATCCGCGCGGCCTGACGGTGACCGGGGGCCTGCCGTATTTCGGCGGGCCGGGCAACAATTACGTCATCCATGCGATCGCCGAGATGGCGGGCCGGCTGCGCCGGGCACCCGGCACATACGGCTTCATCACCGCCAACGGCAGCTACCTGACCAAGCACGCCGCGGGCGTCTATTCGACCGCGCGGCCGGCCGTGCCGTGGCAGCGCGAAGCCCCCGGGATCCTGCAGCGCGAAGTCGACGCACTGCCGCGGGCGCGGTTCACCCAGCTGCCCGAAGGTGCCGGCACGGTCGAGAGCTATACCGTGATGCATGATCGCGGCCGCCCGGTGCAGGGGGTGATCGTCGGCCGCCAGGCGGCCGACGGTGCCCGCTTCCTGGCGACGACCCCGCACGACGATGCGACGCTACGGCGCCTGGTCGACCAGGACATGCTGGGCCGCCCCGGCCGGGTGCATGCCGCCGATGGCCGCAACGTCATGGTGATCGACTGACCGCCGCGCCACCGCCGTCACCGGTCCGGCGCGAAGGGGCGTCCCAATGCCGCCGGCAGCTTCGTCGACCGGGCCACGACGACCAGCGCGGCCACCGCGACGACATAAGGCATCATCACGAACAGCTGGTAGGGGATGTCGGGCGCGATCAGCTGCAGGCGGATCTGGGCCGCCTCGGCCGCGCCGAAAAGGAGCGCGGCGCAGAGCACGCGCAGCGGTCGCCACTGGCCGAACACGACGCAGGCGATGGCGATGAAGCCGCGGCCCGATACCATGTTCTCGACGAAGCCGCCGACCTGCGAGACCGACAGGTAGCAGCCGCCGGCCGCGGCCATCGCGCCGCCGAACAGCACGCAGGCGTAGCGCCGGGCGGTGACGCCGATGCCGGCGGCATCGGCGGCGGCCGGATTCTCGCCGACCGCGCGGATCTCGAGGCCCCAGGTGGTGCGCCGCAGAAACCACGCCAGCGCGAAGGCGAGCGCGATGCCGAGATAGACCATCGGCTGATGCTGGAACAGGATCGGCCCCACGACCGGCAGGTCGGACAGGCCGGGCACGTCGAGCCGCGGGAAGGGCGGCGCCTTGGGCGGCGTGCCGGTGCCGCCGAGGGTGAGGCGCCAGCCGAAGCCGGACAGCCCGGTGCCCAGCACGATCAGCGCGATGCCCGACAGGATCTGGTCGACCCGGAAAGTGAGGCAGAACAGGGCATGCAGCCCGGCCAGCGCCATGCCGCAGGCCATGGCGATGACGAGACCGCCCCAGGGCGACCCGGTCCAGACCGCACCGACCATGCCGGCGAAGGCGCCGACCAGCATGATGCCTTCGAGTCCCACATTCAGCACGCCCGAACGCTGGGCCATCGTCTCGCCCAGCGCGGCGAACAGGATCGGGGTGGCAAAGCGCAGGGCCGAGGCGGCGAGCCCGACCAGGAACAGCATGTCGATCATGCGGCCACCCGGCGCCGGCCGACGGCGGTCATGCCCAGGCAGCCGAAGATCACGATCGCCTCGAAGATCCAGACCACGGGGAAGGGCAGGCCGACCTCGCGCTGCACTGCGCCCGAGCCGACATGCAGGATGCCGAACAGCACCGCGCTGAATGGCACCGCCAGCGGTTCGAGCCGGGCGAGCAGGGCGACGGCGATGGCGAGCAGCCCGAAACCCGGCGCGAAATCATCCTGCAGGCGATGATGCAGCCCGGCGATCTCGACCGCGCCGGCGAGCCCGGCCAGCCCGCCGGAGACCAGCATCGCCAGCACGACGATGCGCCGGTCGGCGATGCCGGCAAAACGCGCGACCTGCGGGTTGCGCCCGACCACCGCGACCTGGAAGCCGAAGGCCGCGTGGCGCATCAGCACGTATACGGCCGCGGTCGCGGCCAGCGCCAGCACGATGCCCCAATGCACCCGGGTGCCGGGGATCAGCACGTCGAGTACCGCGGCGCCGGGAATGGCGTCGGATCGCGGGAACATGCCCATCTTTTCCTGCATCGGCCCGCGCACCATCCAGGTCAGGAGCTGGATGGCGATATAGTTTTGCATGATGGTGACGATGATCTCGCTGACCCCGAAGCGGGCTTTCAGCCAGCCGGCGATGCCGCCATAGGCCGCGCCCCCGGCGATGCCGCAGATCAGGAAGCCGATCAGCGCCAGGGCGGGCGGCATGAGGCCCGCCCCCGCGGTCGCAAGGATCGCGCCCACCACCAGCTGCCCGTCGGCGCCGATGTTGAAGACGTTGCAGCGAAAGGCGACGGCGACGCCGAGGCCCGCCAGGCACAGCGGCGCGGCGCGCACCATCACCTCGGCCAGGCCGTTGCCGCTGCCGACGGCATGGCCCAGCATGACGCGGAACACGGCGGCCGGGCTTTTGCCCGCCGCGATCACGAACAGCGCGGCGACGATCAGGCCGGCGGCCACCACGGCGGTGGCCCCCAGCGCACCCCGCCAGTTCATGCGGTCATCCACGATCCGACCTCTTCCACCGTCACCTCGTCGATCGCCACCGGGCCGCGCAGCCGGCCGGATGCCGCCACCATCACTCGGTCGGCCACCCGCCAGATCTCGGCCAGGTCGGACGAGACCAGCAGCACCGCGCCGCCGCGATCGCGATGCTCCAGCAACTGGCGCTGCATGAAGGCGATGGTGCGCAGGTCCAGCCCGCGGGTGGGGTGGGCGGCCAGCAGCACGCGGGTCGCGTGGTTCAGTTCGCGCCCCACCACCAATTTCTGCTGGTTGCCGCCGGACAGCCGGCCGATCGCGGTCGCGGCGCCGGGCGTGCGCACCTCGAAGCGCTCGATCAGCCCGGCGGTCAGCGTCGCGGCAAGCCTGCGGCGCAACAGGCCGGCCCGCGCGTAACCCGGCATGTGGAAATGGGTCAGCATGACATTGTCGTCGAGACTGAGATCGCCCAGCACCGCCATGCCGTGGCGATCGCCCGGCACGTGGCCAAGCCCGGCTTGGCGCAAGCCGCGCGCGTCCGGCCGCCGGCCGTCGAGGAAACCGTAGTCGATGCGCCCCGCCGCTGGCGGCAGCAGGCCGGCCAGCGCCTCGACCAGCTCGGCCTGACCGTTGCCCTCGACGCCGGCCACGGCCAGCACCTCGCCGCCGCGCAGATCAAAGCTGACATCCCGCAGCACCGCCGGGCCGCCCGGCCGGCGCAGCGTGACGTCGCGCACCGAGATCAGCGC
>JAEYTW010000025.1 GCA_023433835.1 Pseudomonadota bacterium
CCGTCGTCGATGATGTCGGCGTTCAGGCTGGGCAGGTAGAGGTTGGCGACCGCCTGCACGAGCTGCAGGACGACGACGACGCCCACCAGGCCGCCGTAGGCGCGCAGCCGGTGCCTCAGGAGCCGGATCAGCATGGGTGGACCTCCGAGGGCGAGGGGAGCGTCGCGGGGAGCGTCGAGGGGAGCGTCGAGGGGAGTACGGCGCCGTCGCAGAACAGCGCCGCGAGCTGGTGGGGGTCGAGCAGGGGGGCGGAGCCGGCCACGAGGGGCCTGCTGGCGGCGAGCACGAGCCCGACGAGGATCCGCGCACACACGTCGGGAGCGAACCGCAGCTCCGGCGCGTGAGGATGCAGCACGGCACCGACGGCGCGCACCACCAGATCGACGGGGTGCTCCGCGCGGCCGTGCCCGTGCCCGTGCCCCGGACCGTGCCCGTGGCGGTTCCCGTGCGGGTCGCCCGAGGCGGCCATCTCGTGGCCGACGGCCATCAGGGACGCGACGTCGCCCGTGTGGCGCTGCAGCACCGCGACGACGGTGCTGCAGGTGTCGCGCAGCGGCACGTCCCGGTCGACGCCCGAGAGCTGGTCGAGCAGCTCGGTGGGGTCCAGGGCGCGCTCGATGGCGGCGCGCAGCAGGGCTGTGGACATAAGGAGGCTCCCTCGTACTCGTAAAGCTCTGGGCGAGCCGATGCAGGCGACGTGCCAGCGGTCGCGGCCTGCAAATTCAAGGGGTTAGTACGGGCGTGCAGCGCGCCGCCGGGCAAGTTTTGCCGGGCGGCGGCGTCAGTTGCCGCGCGTCATCTCCAGGAACAGGTCCTCGAGGTCGGCCTCGCGGGTCGAGAGGTCGGTAACCGAAAGGCCGGCGGCCTGCACGGCGGCGAGCAGGCGCTGGATCGGCTGCTCGCTGGGGCGATAGCTGAAATGCAGCGCCTGCTCGACCGGGTCCCAGCTGGCGCCGAACGACGCCAGAATCTCCGGCACCGCTTCAAGCGGTTCCGAGACGGTGATCCGGAGGTCCTTGCGGTCGAGTCGGGAGATCAGGTTCGGGGTGGTGTCGCAGGCGACGAGCTGGCCCTTGTTGATGATCGCGATGCGATCGCACAGCTCCTCGGCCTCCTCGAGGTAATGGGTGGTGAGGATCACCGTCACCCCGGCGCGGTTGAGGTCGCGCACGTGGGCCCAGAGCTGCTGGCGCAGCTCGACGTCGACGCCGGCCGTCGGCTCGTCCAGCACCAGCACCGGCGGGTTGTGCACCATCGCCTTGGCGACGAGCAGCCGCCGCCGCATGCCGCCCGACAGCGTGCGGGCATAGGCGTCGGCCTTGTCGGCCAGGCCGACCGCGGCCAGGATCTCGGCCGTGCGCCGCTCGCGCTTGGGCACGCCGTAGAGCCCGGCATGCAGCTCCATCAGCTCGCGCGGCGTGAAGAACGGGTCGATATTGAGTTCCTGGGGCACGATGCCGATCGCGGCCCGCGCCCCGCGCGGGTCGCGGTCGATGTCGCGGTCCCAGACGCGCACGGTGCCGGCGGTCTTGTTGACCAGGCCGGCCAGGATGTTGATGAAGGTCGACTTGCCGGCGCCGTTGGGGCCGAGCAGGCCGAACATCGAGCCGCGCGGGATATCGAGATCGATGCCCTGCAGGGCGCGCTTCTCGCCCAGCCGGCCGCGATAGACCTTGACGAGGCCCTTGGCCGAGATGGCGGCGGCGGGCAGGCTTGCCTCGGGCGAGGCTGGCGGTAAGGACTGGGACACGGTTTTTTTTCGGGGCGCGTTGCGACGGCTTGATGGGCCGGGTCGCGGGCTTGGGTTGCGTCCGGCGGCGCCATCGGTATCATCCGCGCCAGTGACAGGTCAATCTGGGGCTTGAGGCCCTGGGGGAGAATACGAAGGTGTCTGAGGTTCTGGAAGAGATCGAGGTGACCGACCATGTCGTCGCCTGCGACGGCGGCAATCTGGCCCTCGGCCATCCCCGCGTCTATCTGAACATGGGCGAAAAGACCGAGATCGACTGCCCGTATTGCGGGCGGCGCTATCGGCTGAAGCACGGCGCCGGCCATCCCGGCCCCGGCAGCGCGCACTGACGGCGGATGGCGCTCGATGCCGAGGGCCTGATCGAACGGCGGCGCCTGCGCCGCCGGTTGCGGCTGTGGCGGGTCGCCGCCGTAGTGCTGGCCGTGGCGGCCTGCGCGGCTGCGGTCTATGCCTGGGATCCTGACGGCACCTGGCTCGAACGCCCGCATGTCGCGCGCATCACCGTCAACGGCGTCATTGCCGAGAATCGCCGGCTGGACGAGGCGCTGGCCGACGTGCGCGACGACCCGAAGGCCCGGGCGCTGATCCTGCGCATCGACAGCCCCGGCGGCTCGACCTACGGCGGCGAGGCGCTCTACCGCCAGCTGCGCCGGGTGTCGGAGAAGAAGCCGGTCGTCGCCGTCATCGGCACGCTGGGCGCGTCGGCCGGCTATCTCGCCGCCGTCGCCGCCGACCGCATCTATGCCGGCGATACCTCGCTGACCGGCTCGATCGGCGTCATCATCCAGTCGGCCGAAGTCTCGGGCCTGCTCGACAAGATCGGGGTGACGGCCGAGACGGTGAAGGCCGGCGCGCTGAAGGACCAGCCGTCGCTGATCCGGCCGCTCGACGCCGCCGGCCGGCAGGCATTGCAGACCCTGGTCGACGAAACCCATCGCTGGTTCATCGACCGCGTCGCCGAGCGCCGGGCGCTGCCGCGCGACCGGGTGGTCGAACTGGCCGACGGCCGGGTTTACAACGGCACGCGGGCGGCCGAATTCAAGCTGGTCGACGAGATCGGGGCCGAGCCGGAGGCGCGGGCCTGGCTCGCCTCGGCGAAAAACGTGGCGCGCAGCCTGCCAGTCTACGACTACGACTATAATGGCAAACGCGGCGTACTCACCGAAAGCGCTCTGGCTCTGATCGGAAAATCGCTTATTCCAGAACGACTTACCCTTGACGGGCTGGTCTCCGTTTGGCAACCTCGCACCGACTGAGCGAGCCCGCGGGCGGGAGTGCCCCGGCGCCGGTCGTCTCGAGCGGGAGGGGTCGGCGTGATCAAGTCGGAATTGATCCAGCGATTGGCCGAGCGCAATCCGCATCTGTTCCAGCGTGATATCGAGCGCATCGTCGCCACGATCTTCGACGAAATCAGCGCAGCGCTGGCCCGCGGCGACCGGGTCGAGCTGCGCGGATTCGGCGCCTTCTCGGTCAAGCGCCGCCCGGCCCGCACCGGCCGCAACCCGCGCACCGGCGCCGCCGTCGAGGTGGCCGAGAAATGCGTGCCGTTCTTCAAGACCGGCAAGGAATTGCGCGAAAAGCTGAACATTTCGGACGACGTGCAGGACGCCGCGCCCGACGACGCGCAATCCGGCTGACCGCCCCATGGGCTGGCGTTTCTGGCTGGGGCTTGCCCCCGTTCTCCTGATCATCGCGCTGCTTGCCGTGGCCAACCGGGCGCCGGCGCTGCTTTCCTTGAGTCCGCTGCCCTTCGATCTCGAGGCGCCGCTAATCCTTTTGCTGCTCGGTGCGGCGTTTCTCGGCTATCTTGCCGGGGCGCTGTCGCTGTATCTGGCCCAGGCGGCCCGGCGGCGGCGCGACAAGGCCGTGGCCCGCGAAGCCCAGGCCCTGCGCCGAGAAGTGGCGCAGCTGCGTACCCACCTTCCGGCCTCAGCCGCCCTGCCGGCGCCGGAGTGAGACAGGGCCTGCACCGGGAATAGGGCGCCCAGACTGCGCCCGGTGCGGGGACAGGCCGGCACGTCGCTACCGCCGAAGCGGACGGCGCGCCGGGGAACGAGGACCACATGCTGCGCCAGGTCGATGCAGAAACCATCCACCGCGTGCTCGCCTACAGCCCGCTGATCGAACGTCTGCGCCGCGCCTTCCATGACGGCGCCTCGGTGCCGCCCCGCCACCACCATGCCATTCCGGTCGACCGCGGCACGCCCGACGGCACGCTGCTGGTGATGCCGGCCTGGATTCCGGGCCGCCATATCGGCATCAAGACGGTGACGATCTTTCCCGGCAACGGCCGGGTCGGGCTGCCTTCCGTCATCGGCAACTACACGCTGCTCGACGGGCGCACGGGGGCGCCGCTGGCGCTGCTGGACGGCGTCGCCCTGACGCTGCGCCGTACCGCGGCCGCCTCGGCGCTGGCCTCGGGGTTCCTGTCTCGGCTCGAATCGGAAGTGCTGCTGATGGTCGGCGCCGGCGCGCTGGCCCCGCATCTGATCGGCGCCCATTGCGCGGTGCGGCCGATCCGCCAGGTGCTCTTGTGGAACCGCTCGATCGCCAAGGCCCGGGCGCTGGCCGCCGACCTGTCGCAGCGGATGCGCGGCCCGGCCTTCATCGTCACCGACAACCTCGAAGGCGCGGTCCGCCAGGCCGACGTCATCTCCTGCGCGACCCTGTCGGCCGAGCCGGTGATCAAGGGCGCCTGGCTGCGCCCGGGCCAGCATGTCGACCTCGTCGGCGGCTTCACCCCGAAGATGCGCGAGGTCGACGACCTCGGCATCCGGCTTGCCCGCGTCTATGTCGACACCCGCCCCGGCGCCCTGTCGGAGGCCGGCGACCTGGTCGACCCGATCAGGCGCGGCATCATCGGCGAGGGCCATATCCAGGGCGACATGTTCGACCTCGCCCGCGGCCGGGTCCGCGGCCGCCAGCAGCCGGAGGAAGTGACGCTGTTCAAATCGGTCGGCACCGCGCTGGAAGACCTGGTGGCGGCCGAGATGGTCGTCGAGCAGCTGGGCCCCTGATCCTCCGTTCAAAACGTCATCTGTTTGTGCGACAGTCCGACCCGATGGAACGCGTGACTTTCGACAAGGGGGACGCGGGCAGCCTGATCGTGCGGCTCGCGGGGGACTGGCATATCCGAGACGGGGTACCCGGCCACGACGGCGTGGACCCGGCCCTCGACGGCGTGGCCCGCGTGCGCGTCGACGGTTCGGCCGTCGGCGCCTGGGATTCGTCGCTGGCCAGCTGGGTGCTGGTGCTGGCCGAGGCCTGCCGCGCGCGCGACCTGGCCCTCGACCTGTCGGGCCTGCCCGACGGCGCGGCCAAGCTCCTCGCCGTCGCGATCGCCGTGCCCGAGCGCAAGGGCACCGGCAAGGACGGCCGGCGCATCGGCTTCATCGAGCGCCTCGGCCAGTCGACCCTGAGCACCGGCCGCGACATCGGCGAGACCGTCGGCTTCATCGGCGAGGCGGCGCGGGCCTTCGGTGCGCTCGTCACCCGCCGCGCCCGCTTCCGCGGCTCCGACCTCGCCTTGCTGATCCAGGAATGCGGCGCCGAGGCGCTGCCGATCGTCACGGTCATCTCGCTGCTGATGGGCCTGATCCTCGCCTTCGTCGGCGCGGTCCAGCTGGCCCAGTTCGGCGCCGACATCTATGTCGCCAATCTCGTCGTCATCGCCATGGCGCGCGAGATGGCGGCGGTGATGACGGCGATCGTGCTGGCCGGCCGCACCGGCGCGGCCTTCGCCGCCCAGATCGGCGCGATGCAGGGCAACGAGGAGATCGACGCGCTGCAGACGCTGGGCGTCTCGGCGATGGAATTCCTGGTCCTGCCGCGCATGCTGGCCCTGATCCTGATGACCCCGCTGCTCTGCATCTACGCCAACCTTATGGGCGTGCTGGGCGGCCTCGTGGTGGCGATGAGCATGCTGGACGTCTCGGCCACCGGCTATCTGCTCCAGACCGAGGGGGCGGCGTCGCTGGGCGATTTCGCCATCGGCATCGGCAAGAGCGCGGTGTTTGGCATCATCATCGCCGTCTCGGGCTGCCTGCAGGGCATCAAGGCCGGGCGCAGCGCCGCGGCGGTCGGCCAGGCGACGACCACGGCGGTCGTCATGGGCATCCTGTTCATCATCGTCGCCGACGGCATCTTCGCCGTCCTCTTCAACATCCTGGGCTGGTGACGGACATGGCCGGCCAGCCCCGCATCGACGTGCGCGACCTCGACATGGTGTTCGGGGACTTCGCGGTCCAGCGCAACCTGACCTTCCAGATCAATGCCGGCGACATCTTCGTCATCATGGGCGATTCCGGCTGCGGCAAGTCGACGCTGCTGCGCCATCTGATCGGGCTGCAGCATCCCGGCCGCGGCGACGTCTATTACGACGGCGAAGCCTTCTGGGCGGCCGACGACGAGCGCCGCCAGGCGATGAGCCGGCGTTTCGGCGTGCTGTTCCAGTCGGGGGCCTTGTGGTCGTCGATGACGCTGGCCGAGAACGTCGCCCTGCCGCTGCAGCTCTATTCGCCGCTGTCGCCGCGCGAGCGCGCCGACGTGGTGCGGCTCAAGCTGGCGCTGGTCGGCCTGCGCGGTTTCGAGAATCACTATCCGTCGGAAATCTCGGGCGGCATGAAGAAGCGGGCGGGGCTGGCCCGCGCCATGGCGCTCGACCCCGACATCCTGTTCTTCGACGAACCCTCGGCCGGCCTCGACCCGCTCAGCGCCAAGCGCCTCGACGACCTGATCCTCGAGCTGCGCGACAGCCTCGGGGCGACCGTCGTCATCGTCACCCACGAGCTGGCCTCGATCTTCGCGATCGGCGACAACGGCGTGTTCCTCTGTGCCGACCGGCGCACGATGATCGCCACCGGATCGCCGCGCGACATGCTGGAAAATTGCCCCGACGCCAAGGTCCGCGCCTTCCTGCGCCGCGGCGAGATGGAGACCCAATGAGCAAGAAGGCCAATCCGAAGCTGATCGGCGGCTTCGTCCTCGGCGCCATCGTCCTGCTGGTGGTGGCGGTGATCATCCTGGGTTCGGGCCGGCTCGTCGATAACCGGGCCAAGGCAGTGGTCTTCTTCGACGGCTCGGTCAACGGCCTGTCGGTGGGCGCGCCGGTCTCCCTGCGCGGCGTCAAGATCGGCGAGGTGACGCAGGTCAAGATCGAGATCGACATCCAGCAGTTCCGCGCCCGCATCCCCGTCTACATCGCCTTCGAACCGGGCCGGGCCGAGCTGATCGGCAATGACGGCCAGCATTTCTCGACGACCATCGAGGAGGCGGTGAAGCGCGGCCTGCGGGCCCAGCTGCAGATGCAGTCGATCGTCACCGGCCAGCTGTTCGTCGAGCTCGACTTCATGCCGCATACGCCCGCCCGGCTGATCGGCGGCGACAAGTCGATCCCCGAGATCCCGGCGGTCGAGACGATGCTCGACACCTTGAAGAACGAGCTGTCGAAGCTGCCGCTGCAGGATATCGGCCATACCGCGCTGAAGGTGCTGACCTCGCTCGACGGCATGCTGTCCTCGCCGGAGACGCGGCAGATGATGATGGATCTGGCCGCCTCGTCCTCCGAGCTGCGCGCCACGCTCGCCGACGTGCGGGCCCAGGTCAAGCCGGTCGGCGACAATCTGAGCCGCGCCTCGGCCTCGGCGGCGGATGCGATGCGCGACATGCAGGTGGTGGTGCGCGAGCTCAAATCCGAGCTCGGCGCCACGCTCGAGCAGCTCAAGCGCACGATGAAGGTCTACGAGACGCAAGGCGACGCGGTCGGCCGCGACCTGCAACGGTCGCTGCGCGCGGTCGAGAAGGCGCTGAAGGATGCCGATACCGCGCTGATCGGCGTCAACACGGTGTTCGGCGAGGGTACCTCGTCGCGCGCCGACATCGACCAGATCCTGCGCAACCTCGCCTCGACCACCCGGGCCCTGCGGGGTCTGGCCGAAACCCTGGAACGCAATCCCAACGCCTTGATCACGGGTCGCAAATGATAGTCCATCGTTCCTTGGCTCTCCGCCTCGTCCTGGCGCTCGGCCTGGCCATCGCCGCCGTCGCCTGCTCGACCACGCCGCCGCCCAGGCTCTACGTGCTGAACGCCGCGGCGGTCCCCGCGGGCGCCACGCCGCTGCGCGGCCCGTCGATCGGCGTCGCCGCCGCGGCGGTGCCGGAATATCTCGATCGGGCCGAGATCGTGTCGCGCACCCGCACGAATGAAATCCTGCTCAGCCCCGATTCGCGCTGGGCCGAGGGCCTGGCCGTCAACGCCCAGCGGGTGGTGACCGAGAACCTGTCGCGGCTGCTCGCCTCCGACCGCGTGGTCATGCTGCCGACCCGGACCGGGGCGCGGGTCGAGATCGAGGTGTTCGTCGAGCTGATGGCCTGCGAGATCGACGCCGACGGCCGGGCCGTGCTGGCCGGGCGCTGGTCGGTGATCGACGGCGACACCAAGCGCGAGCTGGCGGGCGCGCGGTTCTCGCTGACCGAACCGACCGGCGCGCCGGCGGGCCAGCCGAACTACGCGGCGGCCGCGGCCAGCCTGTCCAAGGCCTTCGCCGAGGTCTCGGCCAGCGTCGCCCAGGCCCTGGCCCGGGTGCCGGCAAAGGGCTGAATCCAGCCATAAATCGGCCAGATTCCCGCCGCTTGTGCCCGCGTGGGAAGACGCTATGCTGCCCGCGCCCGCCGGGGCGTCCGCCCGCGGCTGCCTGTCGAACTGCAAGGATCATCTGAGATGACTTCCCCCGTCCGCGTCCGTCTCCTGGCGCTCAGCCTGGCCGCCGGCATTCTGATCGGCCCGATGGCCGTCTCCGCCCAGACCGCCGGCAACCCCGTGGTTGCGCGCGTCAACGGCGCCGAGATCCGCCGCGACGACGTGCTGAAGGCGATCGAGACCCTGCCGGCCCAGTACCGCCAGCTGCCCAAGGAAGTCCTGTTCGACCGGATGCGCGACCAGCTCGTCACCTCCAAGCTGATCGACCAGGCGGCCGAGAAGGCCAAGCTCGGCGACGATCCCGAGGTCAAGAAGCAGATGGCCGAGGTGCGGGACCGCATCATCCAGCAGGTCTACCTGACCCGCGCGGTCGAGACCGAGCTGACCGACGCCGTGCTGAAGAAGAAGTACGACGAGACCATCAAGGCCCAGCCGGCCAAGGAAGAAGTTCACGCCCGCCACATCCTGGTGCGTGACGAGGCCGAGGCCAAGAAGGTCATCGCCGAGCTCGAGAAGGGCGGCAATTTCGCCGAACTGGCCAAGAAGTATTCGATCGACGGCTCGTCGGGCCAGGGCGGCGACCTCGGCTACTTCACCCGCGAGGTGATGGTGCCGGAATTCTCGACCGCGGCCTTCGCGCTGAAGAACAAGGGCGACTACACCCACACCCCGGTCAAGAGCCAGTTCGGCTATCACATCATCCTGCTCGAGGACAAGCGCACCGCCCCGCCGCCGGCTTTCGACGAAGTCAAGGAGCAGATCAAGCAGGACATGGCGCAGGAGCTGATCGTCGCCAAGATGGCCGAGCTGCGCAAGGGCGCCAAGGTCGAGGAATTCAATCAGGACGGCACGCCGGCCAAGCCGGCCAACTGATCCGTTTCAGCGATGCGCGCCGCCCCTGGGC
>JAEYTW010000126.1 GCA_023433835.1 Pseudomonadota bacterium
CCCTCTGGCGGCGCTTCGGCCGCCTTGTCGGTGGTGCCGCGGATGCAGGCGCAGCCGGCCGCCATGCCGGCGGCGGCGCCGACCATGGTGCTGAAGGATTATCCGGCGCTGGTCGAGCTGGCGCGGCAGAAGAATGCCGCGCTGCTGGTCAACACGCTGGTCAACCATGTCCATCTGGTGCGTTTCGAGCAGGGGCGGCTCGAGCTGCGCCCGACGGCGGCGGCCCCCCGCACGCTCGGCAACGATTTGGCCCAGCGCCTGCGCGATTGGACCGGCCAGACCTGGGTCGTGGCCCTGTCGGAGGAGCGCGGCAACCCGACGCTCGGCGAGGTCATGGCCGACGAGAGCGCGCGAAAGCGCGAGGCGGCCTTGAACCATCCGTTGGTCCAGGCCGTTCTCGCGGCATTCCCGGGCATCGAGATGGTGTCGGTGAAACCGTTGAAGCCCGAGACGCCCGAAAGCCTCGCCGAGGTGGAGGACGCGCTGGCCGCGGCCCCGCCGCCCGAGGATGACGAGATCGACTTGTTGGAGGATTGATTTCCCATGAAGAACCTCGGCAACCTGATGAAGCAGGCCCAGGAGATGCAGGCCCGCATGCAGGAGATGCAGGCGAAGCTCGAAACCCGCGAGATCGAGGGCGTGGCCGGCGGCGGCATGGTGCGCGTGACCCTGAGCGGCAAGGGCGAGATGCGCAAGCTCAAGCTCGACCCCGCCGCGGTCGATCCCGCCGAGATCGAGGTGCTGGAAGACCTGATCGTCGCGGCTCATGCCGACGCCAAGCGCAAGGTCGAGGCGCAGATGCAGGAAGAGATGAGCTCGCTGACCGGCGGCCTGCCGCTGCCCCCGGGTTTCAAGCTGCCGTTCTGAGCGACGCTGCGTGGCCGGACAGGAAATCGAACGCCTGATCCAGCTGATGGCCAAGCTGCCCGGCTTGGGGCCGCGTTCGGCCCGCCGGGCGGTGCTGCAGCTGATCAAGAAGCGTGACGGGCTGATGCAGCCGCTGGCCGAGGCGATGGCTGCCGCGGCGGCCGCGGTGCGGCCCTGTTCGACCTGCGGCAATCTCGACGCCCTCGACCCCTGCGCGATCTGCGCGGACCCAAGCCGCGATGCCTCGGTCGTCGTGGTGGTCGAGGAGGTCGGCGACCTCTGGGCGCTGGAGCGAGCCGGCGCCCATCGCGGCCGCTATCACGTGCTGGGCGGCACGCTGTCGGCGCTCGACGGCATCGGCCCCGACGATCTCAACATCGAGCCGCTGATCGGCCGGGTTGCGGCCGGCACGGTGCGCGAGGTGGTGCTGGCCACCAACGCCACCGTCGAGGGCCAGACCACCGCCCACTATCTGATGGACCGCCTGCAGCCCTTGGGCGTGCAGGTCACCGGCCTGGCCCACGGCGTGCCGGTCGGCGGCGAGCTCGACTACCTCGACGACGGCACGCTGTCGGCCGCGCTGAAGGCCCGCCGGCCGTTCTAGACGGCGAACGCCGGGGCGGCGGCGGTCAACTGCGCGCGGCGCCCGTCGGCCGGCCAGAGCGCCGCGATTTCATGGCCCAGGGCGGCGATCAGCGCGCCGATGTCGCGCCCAGCGCCGTCATGCATCGCCTCGGCCACGATCAATACCGAGGCCGTAGTCTCGCGTACCGCCGAGCGGGCGCCCTGCCGGTGGCACCAGCGGCGGGCATGCGCCTCGCCGGCCTCGTCGGCGAAGATCACTTCGCCCGGCGCGGGGTGTTCGGTTTCGCCGGAAAAGGCCGTGTAGGTTTCCATGCCTGTCGCCTGGCGTACTTCGAGGTCGCCGGAAATCCCGGCGAGGTCGAACACCGCGATCGGCACGGCGGCGGCGAGCGAGGCGGCATTGCACAGGTCGATCAGCGGGTGCAGCCGCGGCAGCGCGCCATCCTGGCGGAAGCGGCGCAGCAAGGCTTCGGCCGCGCAGCGATATTGCGTCGGCTTCAGCCCCATGCGCGAGAAGACGCGCCGCCAGGCCTGGATTTCCGGGAATTCACCCTCGCTCGCTTGGGCCAGGCGTGCCGCGGCGATCGCCTCGAAGCGCGTGATGGCCGCGCTCGGATCGGCCGCAGGCGTGATGCCCACGGCATGGATCAGGCCACAGGCCAGTTCGGGATAGTCGGCACGCAAGGCGGCGGCATGGCGGAACTGCATCAGGATGCCTTTCTGAGGCCGAGGCTGAAGACGGCGACGAGGACCAGGCCGACCCCCAGCACCTGGTTGAGGCCGAGCGGTTCGCCCAGCACGGCGAAGGCGAGCAGCACGGCGGCGACCGGCGCCACCGCGGTGAACAGCGCGGCCTCGGCCCCGCTGACCCGCGCCGCGCCGGCATACCACAGGAGATAGCCGCCGACCGTCGGCGCCAGCGCGTAATAGACGATGGCCCAGGCGGTGCCGGCATCGAACGGTACCGTCCAGGGCCGCTCCAGCACCGCCGGCACCAGCGCGACGATCAGGCCCAGCGCGGTCATGACGGTCGATTGGGCCAGCGGCGGGATATCCCGGTGCAGCCGCTTGTTCAGCAGGATGAACAAGCCTTCGCAGGCCACGGCGCCGAGGATCAGCGCATTGCCGGGCAGCGACCGCTGGCCGTCGGCACCGGGCTGCAGGGTGATGGCCAGCACGCCCGCGGCGGCCAGCGCGATCGCGGCCAGCACGATCGGCCGCGGCCGTTCGCCCAGCACCAGGATGGCGATGGCGGCCGAGACCACCGGCAGGGTGCCGACGATGACGCCGCCATCGGCGGCCGAGGTCATGGTCAGCCCGGCGATCAGCAGGGTGGTGTAGCCGACGCTGCCCGCCGTCGCCTGCAGCAGCAGGAGCAGGCCGTCGCGCCGGTCGGGCCTGGGCAGGCCGAGGCCCGCGCGCCGCATGAGCAGGACGAAGCAGGGCAGGGCCAGGGCCAGCCGCAACGCGGTCGCGGTGAAGGGCGGCAGGCCGCCCGCGATCACCTTGGCCACGATCACCGTCGATCCGACCAGTGCCATGGCCAGCGCGAGATAGAGATAACCCTGCAGCTTCGGTGTCATGGCCGCCAGGGATAGGCCCGGCTGGCGGGCGGCGTCTTGAACAGGATTGCAGGCGGCGTTTCAGGCCGCCGCGGCGGCGTAGGTCCCGGGCGAGATGCCGTATTTGCCCGTGAAGACCCGGGTCATGTGGCTCTGATCGGCGAAGCCGCTGTCGGCGGCGGCCTCGGCCAGCGTCAAGCCGTTCCTGATCAGCCGACGGGCGAGGTCGATGCGGCGCTGCACGATATAGGCATGCGGGGTCAGCCCGACGGTGCGGGCAAAGCCGCGGATCAGCTGGAACCGGCTGAGGCCGCAGAGGCGGCCGAGTTCGTCGAGCGTCACTGCCGTGACCGGATCGTCGTCGATGCGCTGGCGGGCGGCGGCAATTACCGGCGCCTTGGCCGAGGCCGCCTCGCCGGGCCGGCTGACCGCGGCGATCAGTTCCAGCAGCAATTCCTCGCGCCTGACATCGCTGGTCTCGCCGGTCATCGCGGCGTAGCAGGCGGCGGCACGCGCGGCGATGCGGGCGTCCTGCATCACCGGCTCGACCAGTTCGCAATCGCCGGTGCGCCCCTGGGTGATGTCCTGCGTCGCCGCGGCGACGATGGCGGGATCGAAATAGAGCATGCGCCAGGCCCGGCCCTGGTCGCCGATCGGCGTGCCGTCATGCACCTCGCCGGGATTGACCATCAGCACATCGCCGGCCCGGGCCTCGACCACGCCGCGGCAACTGGCCGATTTCTGCGCCCCGCGGTGGATCACGCCGATGCCGAACTGCGCATGGGTGTGCCGGGCGAACCGGTGGCCCGACACCGCCTCGACCGCCTCGACGCCCGGCAGGGCGCAGCGCTGCATCCTGAACTGGCCGCGTGACATGGACCGAGGCTAGCGGACTGCCGCGCGATTGACCACGTCCTCGAAATATCTGTTATCGAGCGCGGCGGTCGCCGGTGTCAGCGCCGGATTGGGAATCTTCAGCAGCATGCGATCCTGGGCAGCCAGGGCGAGGCCGGCGCGGATATCGGGATGGTTCTCGAACAGCGTCATGAAGCTGCCGTCGGCATAGGCACGGTCGAGGCCGTCCTTGATCGCCTGGTAGAGGGCGAGGTTGCGGCCGTTGACGAAGAAGAAGATCGCGGCGTGGTCGTAGACCAGCGCCAGATGCGGTTCGACGGCGAGGTCGGGTTCGGTCTTGGCCCGCTCGGCGATCTCGCGGCCGATATCGGTGGCGCCGCGCGGCACGGCGTCGAGATTGCCGGCGGCGACCATGCGGAACAGCCCTTCGAACTCGGGAATCTCCTGCACCTGCAGCCCGGCCGCGCGCAGGATCGCCACGTGGCTCCAGCCGAAACCCTGGCCCAGGGTGAAGGACTTGAGGTCGTCGAGGCTGCGCACGCCGGCGAAACGCGGCGCCTCGCTTTGCCGGATCAGCAGCACGCGATAGCCGATCAGGCCGCGGTCGATCGGAATGCGCACCGGCAGCAGGCGCTCCTCGAACTCGGGCTCGGTCGCCGCCCAATGCACGGTGATGGCGGCGTCGGGCCCGCTTTCCAGGAGGCGCATCAGCCGCGGCACGGTCGCCTCGGTGCGCACCGTCTCGATATCATAGCCGTGGCCCGAGCGGTCGAGGGCGAGCTTCAGGACTTCGCGGGCATAGTCGCGAAAAGGCCCGCGGTCGCTGATGCGGACGGCGAGCGGGGCGGGGGCCTGCGCCAGGGCGGGCAGGGCGGCGAACAGCAGCGCCGCGACGAGGCAAGCGGTGCGGAAGGCGCGGCGTCGTGGGCGATCGGCGCTGGCGGGCATTCCCCCTCGCGGGCTGGTACTGACTCGTCGGTCAGCTTAAGCGCGCGAGGGGGGAAAGCTCAAACTTTTGCGATCACTTGGCCGGCATCTTGATCGCGGTATCCAGGAATTCGTTGGTGAAGGCGGTCTCCGCCTTGAACGGCTGTTCCAGGCCGAAATAGGTCTGCACCAGCTCGTAATCCTCGGCGACGCGCTCCGGCTTGAAGGCGCCCAGCGCCACCGAGGTGGTGGTCGGGTCGCGCATCAGCTCGAGGATGCGCTTCCACTGGTCCATCTGGTTGGCCTTGTCGAGGCCCGAGACCTTGGCGATCAGCGCATTCAGGCAGGGATCGATATCGGCGACGCAGGCGGCGAAGGCCCGCTGCGACACCTTGGTGAAGGCGGCGACCAGCGCCTTGTTCTTCTCCAGGTAATCCGAGTTGACGACGATCGAATTGCCGTAGGGATTGAGACCGATGTTGCGCCAGGCCAGGAAGCCCAGGTCGTCGCCGAACTCGCGCACCTTCAGGTCATGCTCGTTGTAGAAGTCGGAGGTGATGTCGATCGCCTTGGACTTCAGCGACGGCATCTTGGCCTGCGGGCTCACGTTCACGAAGTTGACCGAGGCCGGGTCGATGCCGACCTTCTTGGCGAAGGCCGGCCACATCACGCGCGAGGCATCGCCCGGCGGGTTGCCGATCTTGCGGCCGGGGAAATCCTTTGGGCCGGTGATGCCGGACGACTTCAGCCAGTAGAAGCCCTGCGGCGAGTTGGCATAGACGGTCATCACCGCGGTCAGCTTGGCGCCCTTGCCGCGGGCGAGCAGCGCGGTCGCAAGGTCGGCGATGCCGATCGGCGTGGTGCCGGCGCCGACGCGCTGGGCGGCCGCGCCCGACCCCATGCCGTTCTCGATCGTCAGGTCGATGCCGGCCTCGTCGTACCAGCCTTTCTCGCGGGCGTAGAAATAGGGCGAATGGTCGGCGGTCGGCACCCAGTTCAGCACCATGCTGACCTTTTCCTTCGCCGCTGCCGCCAGCGGCAGCATCAGCGACAGGGCGATTGCCGTCGTTGCGAACAGCTTCATTGGATGCCGGTCTCCCCTCGTTGGAACCTCGCGGGCGGCCGATGCGGCGGCCCGAGAAAGCGATTAACATTCCACCCAGAACCGTCTAATTATCAATCAAACAGTTGGTTGAAAGTCAAGCGACTCCCATGGACGAAACAAAGCGCCGCGTATCGATCGTCGAGCGGCAGGGCAAACGCGATCCGGAAGCCAGCCGCCGCGCGCTGCTGCTGGCCGCGGTCGCCGAATTCGCCGAGAAGGGCCTGGCCGGGGCGCGCGTCGACGATAGCGCGCGCCATGCCGGGGTCAACAAGCAGCTCGTCTACCATTACTTCGGCAACAAGGATGACCTGTTCCGCGCGGCGCTCGAGCATGTCTACGGCGAGATCCGCGCCCGCGAGCGCGCGCTGGCCCTGGCCGACCTGCCGCCGCTCGCGGCGATGGAGCGGCTGGTCGGGTTCTCGTTCGACTATCTGGCCGAGCACCCGGAATTCATCGCCCTGCTGAACGACGAGAACCGCCACGGCGCCGCGCATGTCGGGGCCTTGCCGGGCATGCCGGAGTTGCACTCGCCCTTGACCACGCTGATCGCCGAGACACTCGACCGCGGCGTGCGCGAGGGCGTGTTCCGGGCCGACATGGACCCGGTGCAGTTCTACATCTCGATCGCCGGCATGTCGTATTTCTTCTTCTCCAACAACCGCACGCTGTCGACGATCTTCGCCGCCAACCTCGACAGCGCCAAGGCCGTGGCCGTGCGCCGCCGCCATGTCATCGATTTCGCGCTGGCCGCGCTGCGGGTCGAGAACTCAACCAACTAGTTGGTTGACATGATCCTGCCTGCCGGTTAGCGTCTTCATCAACAAGGGATGCCACGGCAGGAGGGATAGGGCGATGACCAGCGGCGCTGATGCGGAGGCCAATGCGGCCAGGATCGCCGCCGCCGCCCGGGCATCGGCGACGAGGCGGCGGTGGACCGCGATCGTGCTGGTCCATCTCGCGGTGCTGGCCATCTGGCAGGGCGCCACCTCGCTGTTCACGGTGCCGGCCTTCATCCTGCCGTCGCCTTCCGCCATCCTCGCGACCCTGGCCAAGCCGAACTACCACTGGCTGTCGAATGCCGGGGTGACCGCGGCCGAGATCTTCGGCGGCTATGCGGTGGCGGTGCTGGCCGGCGTGGCGCTGGCCCTGCTGTTCTCCTGGTCGAAGCTGTTCACGCTGCTGCTGTTCCCGCTGCTGGTCACGCTCAACATGATCCCGAAGGTGGCGCTGGGACCGCTGGTGATCGTGTGGTTCTCCTACGGCGTCGGCACCAACATTCTGATCACCTTCACCCTGTGTTTCTTCCCGATCCTGCTGACGACGGCGCGCGGCCTGAACGAGGTCGAGCCCGACATGCTCGACCTCGTGCGCTCGCTGAAGGGATCGCGCTGGCAGGCGTTCCGCTACATCCAGCTGCCGGGATCGCTGCCCTACATCTTCTCCGGCATGAAGGTCGCCGCCATCCTCGCCGTCGCCGGCGCGGTGGTGGGCGAGTTCATCGCCTCCGAACGCGGCCTCGGCTACCTGATGATCCAGGTCCAGGCCTCGCTCGATACCCCGGCCATGTTCATGGCGGTGGTGCTGCTGACCTTGCTCGGGCTCGGCCTCTATCTGGTCGTGCTGCTGCTCGAGCATTTCTGGGTTCCCAAGGACGCGAGGATGCAATGACCGACTGGCTCGACGACGGCGTCATGCCGCAGCGTTTCGACGATACCGAGGCGGTCGATGCCTTCATGACGCGGCCGACCCGCGCCCTGGCCGCCGACCTTGCCGCCATCGACGGCGACATCATGGTGCTGGGCGTCGGCGGCAAGATGGGGCCGACGCTCGCCCGCCTCGCCCGCAACGCCGCGCCGGGCAAGCGCGTCTACGGCGTCGCGCGTTTCTCCGAACCCGGCCTGCGCGAAGGCCTGGAGGCCGCGGGCGTCGAGACGATATCCTGCGACCTGCTCGACCGTGCCGCGGTCGACAGCCTGCCCAAGGCGCGCAACATCATCTTCATGGCCGGCCGCAAGTTCGGCGCCGACGGCAACCAGCCCTTGACCTGGGCGATGAACGTCTACGTGCCGACCCTGGTCGCCGAAGCCTTCAAGGCATCGCGCATCGTGGCGTTCTCCACCGGTTGCGTCTATCCGTTCGTGCCGACCTCGGGGCAGGGCTCGACCGAGGATTCCATTCTCAACCCGCCCGGCGAATATGCCTTCTCCTGCATCGGGCGCGAGCGGATCTTCGAGCATTTCTCCAGGATCCATCAGACGCCGGGCCGGCTGTTCCGCCTGAACTACGCCATCGACCTGCGCTATGGCGTGCTCTACGACGTCGCCGCCAAGGTGCGCGACGGCGTCGAGATCGACGTCACCATGGGCCATGTCAACGTCATCTGGCAGGGCGATGCCAATGCCCAGGCCTTGCGCTGCCTGCGCTACTCCACCACGCCGACCACGCCGATCAACGTCTCGGGCCCCGAAACCATCGCCATCCGCTGGCTGGCCCGGGCCTTCGGCGAGCGGCTGGGCAAGAAGCCGGTGCTGACCGGCGAGGAGGCGCCGACCGCCTGGCTGACCAATACCGCGCAGGCCGCCGGGCTGTTCGGTTACCCGGCGGTGCCGCTGGCCCGCCTGATCGACTGGATCGCCGACTGGGTGGCGCGCGGCCAGGCCAGCCTGGACAAGCCGACCCATTTCGAGGTGCGGAATGGGACCTATTGATCCCGGCCGCCTCGATGCCTGCCTGAGGCTGTCGGGGCTGGCCGGCTGGAACCAGCTGGCCGACGACTGGCGTCTCTTCCTCGACCATGGCGTGGTGCTCGGCATCGACGACGCGGCCGGCACGCTGGTCGCCACCGGCGCGGTGCTGCCCTATGACGGCTTTGCCTGGATCAGCATGGTGCTGGTCGATCCCGCCTGCCGGCGCCAGGGTCTCGGCACCCGGATCCTCGAAGGCTGCCTGGCCGAGACCGCGCGGCGCGACCTGGTGCCGCTGCTTGATGCCACCGAAGCTGGCGAGCCGCTCTATCGCGGTCTCGGCTTCGGCCCGCTGTTCCGCCTGACCCGCTGGATCGGCCAGGGCGGGGCGGGGCGGCGGCTGCGCGCCGCCGAAGACGCGGATCTGGCGATGGATGTGCCGGTGTTCGGCTCGCCGCGCGCCTTCGTGCTCGACAACCTGAGGGCGCGCGCGCCGCAACTGGCCGGCGGCGGCAACGGCTTCGTGCTGGGCCGGCCCGGCCGCACGGCGACCCAGGTCGGGCCGGTGGTGGCAGGCGACGAGGCCGACGCCGCGGCCCTGATCGAGCACGCCTTGGCCGGCATCGAGGGCACCGTGCTGATCGACCTGGTCGACGGCCGGCCGGGGCTCGAACGCCTGCTGGCCGATCGCGGTTTCACCATCCAGCGGCGCTTCCTGCGCATGGCGCGCGGCCGCGACCTTCCCTATGGCGATCCGTCGCGGCTTCATGCCGCCGCCGGCCCGGAGCTCGGTTGAGAGGAACCATGGCCTTGCATCGCACAGATCTACCGGTCGATGTCCTGGCGCTGCTGCGCCGGGGCACGGCGATCCCCGCCCATCCGCTGGCGCTGACCGCCGACCGGCAGTTCGATCGCCGGCGCCAGCGCGCCTTGACCCGCTATTACCTCGACGCCGGCTCGGGCGGGCTGGCGGTCGGCGTACATACCACCCAGTTCGCCATCCGCGATGTCGGCCTGCACGAGCCGGTGCTGGCCGCGGCGATGGAGGATGCCCGGGCCTGGACCGACCGGCCGCTGGTGATGATCGCCGGCGTCTGCGGCCGCACCGCGCAGGCGGTGGCCGAGGCGCGCACCGCGGTGCGGCTGGGCTATCACGCCGGCCTTCTGAGCCTCGCGGCGATGAAGGGGGCGACCGAGGATGAGCTGATCGCCCATGCCGAGGCGGTGGCCGCCGAAATCCCGGTGGTCGGCTTCTACCTGCAGCCGGCGGTCGGTGGCATGAACCTCGACGCCTCGTTCTGGGCGCGCTTTGCCGCGATCGACAACGTGGTGGCGATCAAGGCCGCGCCGTTCCACCGCTACCGCACCCTCGATGTCGTGCGCGGCGTGGTCGCGGCCGGCGCCGAGGAGCGCATCACCCTCTATACCGGCAACGACGATCATATCGTGCTCGACCTGGCCGTGCCCTTCCACGTCCGGCGCGGCGGCCGCACCGTCGAGGTCCGCTTCCGCGGCGGGCTGCTCGGCCACTGGTCGGTCTGGACGAAGAAGGCGGTCGAACTGCTCGCCCGCATCCAGGCGGCGGTCGCCGCCGGCCCACTGCCCGCCGATCTGCTGGCGCTGGATTCCCGGGTGACCGACTGCAACGCGGCATTCTTCGACGTGGCCCACGACTTCCACGGCTGCATCGCCGGCTGCCACGAAATCCTGCGGCGTCAGGGCATCCTGGAGGGCATCTGGTGCCTCGACCCGGACGAGGGCTTGAGCCCCGGCCAGGCCGAACTGCTCGACCGGGTGTCGGCCGAGCATGCCGATCTCGCCGACGATGCCTTCGTTGCCGCCAATCTCGCCCGCTGGCTCGCATGACCGCGCCGCTGATCCGCCTGCGCGGCGTGCGCAAGACCTACCGCACCGGCGGCCAGGATTTCGTCGCCGTCTCCGACGTCACCATGGATATCGACGACGGCGACATGGTCTCGCTGGTCGGCCCGTCGGGCTGCGGCAAGAGCACGCTGCTGAAGATCCTGGCCGGGCTGCACGATGCCGATGGCGGCGAGGTCGCGATCGGCAATGCGGCGACGGCCTTCACGCCGGGCCGCGACGTCGGCATGGTGTTCCAGCAGGCGCTGCTGCTGAAATGGCGCACGATCCTGGAGAACGTGCTGCTGCCGGCCGATATCCTCGGCCTGCCGCGCAAGGCGGCCGAGGCGCGGGCGCGCGACCTGCTGGCGATGGTGGGCCTGCACGGCTTCGAAGGCAAATATCCCTATCAGCTGTCGGGCGGCATGCAGCAGCGCGCGGCGATCGCCCGGGCGCTGATCCACGACCCCCGGCTGATCCTGATGGACGAGCCGTTCGGCGCGCTGGACGCCTTGACCCGGGAAAAGATGAACCTCGAGATGCTGCGCATCTGGCAGGAAAGCCGCAAGACCATCATCTTCGTGACCCATTCGATCCAGGAAGCGGTCTTCCTCGGCTCGCGCTGCGCGGTGCTGACCGCGGGGCCTGCGCGCATGGCCGACCACTTCCCGATCGAGCTCGACATGCCGCGCACGCTCGACATCAAGACCACGGAGCGGTTCGGCGTCTACACCCGCCGCATCTACCGCCTGCTCGGCATGGAATGAGCAAGCGCCCGGATCGCGTCGTATTCCAGGATTTCGGCCGGCGCCGCCGGCGCCAGCACCGCTTCGAGCAGCGCATCGGCCACGTCCTGCGCCGCAATGGCGCGATAACGCCGCCAGGGGCCCGCCAGCAGCGGGTTGACCAGGCGGGCGGCCAGGATCGCGGGCTGTTCCAGCGGCCTGAATTCCTCGCGGTCGCCGTCCAGCAGGCTCGGCCGCAGCATCACCAGCCGCTCGAAACCCATCGCGGCCAATGCCGCTTCGACCCGGCCCTTGGTGTCGAGATAGAAATTCCCCGATCCCGCCCTCGCGCCGACCGAGGAGACCACGGCGAAGCGCCTGGCACCTGCCGCGCGGCTTGCCTGCGCGAAGGCCAGCACCGCATCGTGGTCGACCGCCAGGAAGGCCGCTTTCGAGCCGGCCTGGCGCATCGTCGTGCCCAGCGCGCACAGCGCCGCGTCGGCTGACGGCAGCGACCCCAGCGCAGTGAAGTCCACCAGATGCTGGTCGAACGTCGCCTCGCGGCGGTCGATCCTGCGGCGCGTCACGGCCGTGATCCTGGAGACGCGCGGATCGGCCAGCGCACGGTCCAGCGCACGGGTGCCGATCAGGCCGGTCGCACCGGCGATCAGCAGTTTCATGACGGGGCCAGCCGGTAGTGATAGCCATAGGCCGGGCGGAAGCCCAGGCCCCGATAGAGCGCGATGGCCGGCGCATTGGCGTCGACCACCTGCAGATAGGCCTGGGCGGCGCCTTGTGTCCGCCCCCAGGCCATCAACGACGTCACCAGCCGGCGCCCGGCGCCCTGGCGCCGCGCCGCGGGCAAGGTGACGATGTCGAACAGCCCGATCAGCCCGCGCTCGGCCACGCCCAGGCCGTAGGCGATCGGCCGGCCGTCGCGATGCAGGGTGGCGAAGGCCGCGGGCAGGCGCAAGGCCCCGAGCATCCGGTCGTGCGTGTCGCGATGCTGGGCCGGCACGTTGTTGGCGACGGCGAAACCGGCCGCCCAGTCCTCGGTCAGGGCCGTGGCGATCTCGACCTGGCCGTCGCCGCCGGCGTCGCCGATCGGCGCGGTCATCACCGTGGTCGGATCGGCCGCGGCATAGCCGCGCGCGGCCAGCGCGGCATCGGCC
>JAEYTW010000187.1 GCA_023433835.1 Pseudomonadota bacterium
CCCGGGCGCGGGGGGCGCCGCCGCCCAATCCGCTGGGCGAGCCGTAAGGCCCGCCCAGAAGGAGGTTCAGGCCACCGCGGCCAGCGAGCTCGCGGTGGTGGCAGAGGTCGCGGCAGTACCGCGCGACTGGGCGTCCTGGTAGAACCGGAGCAGCAGCGAAGCCAACGCCTCGGCACCCGAGGTGCCGCTGTCGGTCGAGGCGGTCGTCGTGGTCGACGCGGTCGCGGCCGTCTGGCTGCCGTCGTCCGCCGGCGGGGGGCCGGGCGGCGGGCCGCCGGGGCCGCCCGGGCCACCATTGCCCCGCGCTTCGCGGGCCTTCTGGGCTTCGGTCTGGTCGATCTGACCGTCGCCGTTGGTGTCGAGCGACGAGAACACCTCGTCGGCCGACGGGCCCGAGGTGTTGTCGCCCTGGCGGGCGGCGAAGCCGGTCTTGAACTCGTCGGCGGAAACCACGCCGTCGCCGTTGGTGTCATCCTCGGCGAACGGGTCCTTGCGTTGCCCGCCCTGACCGCCAAATCCCCGGCCCTGATCTTCCTGGGCGGAGAGCAGCGCGCTGCTCAGTTGGTCCGACAGCTTCTGCAGTCCGGCCTGCAGCTCGCTTTGGCTGACCTTGCCGTCGCCATCGGTATCGAGGGCATCGAACAGCTTGGCACTCGAATCCTCCTCGTTATCGGTCGACGAGGTCGTGGCCTGAGTCGCGCTGGTCGACTGGTTACGCTGGCTCTGCAGCAACTGCAGATAGTAATTGTTGCTGCCGCCCGACAGGGAACTGACTGACGCCATGGTGCGGTTTCCTTTCGCTCCGTCGTCCCGGCGGGCGGGACTGAAGGCTTAACGGAGCCCCGCTGGAAACCCTGCGGGAAAAAAGTCCACGGCGTTGAAAAAAATTATTGGCCCAGCGGCTTCATCCGGTCGATCACCCGCACCTCGCGGGCCATCGACTGGGACAGCAGGTCGCTGCCGGCGATAGCCAGCGGGATGTTGAGCTCGCGCGCGCCCTCGATCACGCTGCGGACCGAGGCCGCCGCCTCCAGCGCCTGCACCACGCGGCGGGCCGAACGGCTGTCGAGCCCCGGCGGCCCGAAGACCGCGGCGCTGACCGTGAAGGTATTGGCGCGCTGGCCCGTCAGCTCGGCGAAGGTCGGCACGCCGGGCCGGGCCGGATTGCGCCCGGCCCCGAAGGTGGCCAGCAGCGAGACCGGCGGCGGCTTGACCTTGGCCGCCGGGATCAGCGCGTTCGACCGGGCCACGCCGAGATCGACCTCGCCGGACTGCACTGCCTTGATCAGCGCCTCGAAGGTCGGATAGCCGACGCGGGCGATCGTCGGGTTCAGCGTCCGGCGCAGCATGGTCAGCACAATTTCCTGGGCGGATTCGACCTCGATCATGCCGGCGCGCAGCGTGCGCTTGCGATCGACCGTACGCAGATCGTCGAAGGCGGCGAACGGGCCGTTCAGCCGGGTGAACACCGCTTCGGAAATTCCCTTGGTCAGCTTGGCCACCGGGGTCAGCGGCGCCAGCTTTTCGGTCGGCGGCCGCATCGCCCGGTCGACGGCATCGTCGAGCGGCACGGTCAGCGCCAGCACCGAACCGTCGCCAGGTGCCGTCTGCATCGCCTTGCGCAATTCGTCATGCGAGGTCGACTTCAGGCCGACCGGCACGCCCAGCTCGCGCTCCAGCCCCGGCTCCAGCAGGCCGGCCAGCTGCGCGGTGAGCGAGCCCGGACCGTAGGATTCGATCAGCGTGATCATCCGCACCGGGAATTGCAGCTGGGCGCGTGCCGCCCCGGCCATCGACATCGCGGCGGCACCGCCGGCAGCGGCCAGGAAGGTGCGGCGGGTCACGGTCATGTCGAGGCCCCTTTCAGGTCGCGGGCGTCTGGTGGGGCTGGCCCAGCGGCATCAGCCGCACGCCCTCCCGCAGGTTCTTATACGGCAACAATTCCGGCCGGTCGATAAAGGCACCGGGGGCGCCGACGACCAGGATGTCCTCGGCGATGTCGGTGAAGTCGCCGCGGAAATGCACGGTCGATTTCAGGCCGAGGATCTTGACCTCGCCCGGCTCGACGCCGAGATGCCGGAACATTTCCTTGTCGGCCGCCTGCATGCGCACCGAGGCGACGCAGACCCGCACCGAGCCCGACCCGGCCTCGGCCCGCAACAGCGCCATCTTGCCGAGCCTGGCGCGCGTGCCGCCGTAGAACGGCCCGGTGCAGAGGAATTCGCCGTTGCCGAGCTTCTCGACCGTGAAGCGGCCGACATAGGGCGGATCGCCCTCGGTGAACATTTTACCGCCCAGGCTCAACTCGATCGAGGCGCCCTCGCCGGCACGATGGGCGATGGCCGCCGCGGCCGGGTCGATCAGATGGCCGATCACGGCATCGCGCGCGCCGCCTTCGATCAGGGCGCGCAACACGCCTGTGGTGTCCGACGTGCCGCCGGCACCGGAATTGTCCTGCACGTCGGCCAGCACGATGGTGCGGCTGGCCGAGTTCGACTGGCGCATCGCCGTCGCCACCGCTTCGTCGGGCGACAACAGCGGCAGGAGGAATTCGCCTTCGCGCGCACTGATGGCCGCGGCCAGCGCCTCGGCGGCGGCATCGGCCGCTGCCTGCGTCTCGCCATAGGCGATGACGGCGGGGCCGCATTCATGGATGTCGGCCGGCGGGAAACCGGGCGTGAACGACAGCGAGACCACGCCCTCGCCTTCCGACGCCGCCAGGTGCTCGTAGACGCCCTTGGCCGGCTCGACCATCGTGCATTGCGCGGTCAGGGGCATCAGGAACGGCAGATGGCGCAGCGCCTTGGCCGGCCGCCTGCCTTCGGCCAGCAGGCGATCGAGCGCGGCGGCGACGCGGCCGCCGGTCTCGGCCATGTCAAGATGCGGATAGGTGCGGTAGGCGATCAGCAGGTCGGAATGGGCGACCATCGCCTTGGTGACGTTGGCGTGCAGATCGAGGCTCGCAACGATCGGCACGTCGGGCCCGACGATCGCCCGCAGCCGGGCCAGCAGGGCGCCCTCGCCATCCTCGTGATGCTCGGTCACCATCGCGCCGTGCAGGTCGAGATAAAGCGCGTCGAGCGGCCCTTCGGCCAGCGCGGCCTTCAGCCCGTCCTCGAGAATCCCGGCCATGGTCTCGAATGCCTCGACCGTGACATGCGCCGCCGGCACCGAGGCCGCCCAGGCCAGCGGCACGAGGTCGTGGCCGACCGCGGTCGCGGCATCGATGAACCCCGCGATCGGGATGTTGATGCCGGCGAACACCGGCGGGATGTCGGCGCCCCTGGTCAGGCCGGGCCAGCCCTGCCCCTCGACGAAATAGCGCCACTCGGCCTTGAGCGGGGCGAAGGTATTGGTCTCGTGCTGGAAGCCGCCGATGGCGATGCGGGCCATGATGCCTCGAAAATCAGGATGACGTGGTCTTGTCGGAACGGCCGCGGAAACCGAGGGCCACGACGTAGCTTTCGGACGAATCCTTGCGGCTGGCATCGGGCTTGGCGTGCTTCACTTCGGAGAACAACTGCTTCATCGTGGTCAGCAGGTGGTTCTCGGTGCCGCCCTTCAAGACCTTGCAGGCGAAATGCCCGCCTGGCTTCAGCACGCGCTCGGCAAAATCGATGGCGATCTCGCACAGCGCCATGATGCGGATATGATCGGTCTGGCGGTGGCCGGTGGCCGGCGAGGCCATGTCGGAGAGGACGACGTCGACCGGCCCGCCCAGCATGTCCATCACTTTGCGGTCCGCCCCTTCCGACAGGAAGTCGAGCTGGATCACCGTGGCGCCGGGCACCGGATCCATCGGGTTTATGTCGACGGCGAGCACGCTGCCGTTCTTGCCGACGCGCTGGACGGCGACCTGGGTCCAGCCGCCCGGGGCGGCCCCGAGATCGACGACGCGATCGCCCGGCTTCAACAGCTTGAAGCGGTCGTCGAGCTGTACCAGCTTGTAGGCCGCGCGGCTGCGCCAGCCTTCCTTCTGCGCGGCCGCCACATAGGGGTCGTTCAGCTGGCGGTTCAGCCAGGCCTGCGACGAGGTCGAGCGGCCGGTAGCGGTCTTGAGCCGCGTGGCAAGCCCCCGCGCGCCCGGTGGCTGTCCGGTTTTAGCCATGATGGTCAGATCCTCGATTCGACGGAATAGCGGCCGCGGGCGTAGGCGTCGGCGTCGGCCTGCTGCATCAGGCCCATCAGCAGGCCTTCGCGCACGCCGCGGTCGGCCACCCGCAGATGCGGGGCGGGCCAGACCCGGTAGATCGCCTCGAGGATCGCACAGCCGGCCACGACAAGATCGGCGCGGTCGGCGCCGATGCAGGGATGGCGCGCCCGTTCGGCGACCGGCATCTCGGCCAGGTCGCGCGACACCGACAGCACGTCGGGGAAAGTGATCCAGCGTCCGTCGACCGCGGCGCGCTCATAGCGCGGCAGGTCGAGCAGCACGCCCGCGATGGTGGTGACGGTGCCCGAGGTGCCGAGCATCTGGACGGTGCCCTGGTCGACCGCGGGCCTCAGGTGATGCTGCGCCTCGAACGGCTGCAGCAGGCCCATGACTTCCTCGACCATCTGGTCGTAGGTCTCCGACAGCGGCCCGCGATCATGCCAGCGCTCGGCCAACGTCACGACCCCGGTCGGCACCGACACCCAGCCCAGCGCGCGCGCCTCGCGGTTCGGATCCAGCGCCAGCCAGATCAGCTCGGTCGAGCCGCCGCCGATGTCGAAGATCAGGGCGTTGCGATGATCGTAATCGAGCAGTGGCGAACAGCCGGCCAGCGCCAGCCGCGCCTCCTCCTGGCCCGAAATGATCTCGAGCTTCAGACCGGCTTCCGCCTCGACCCGCGTGAGGAATTCCTGGCCGTTCTCCGCCTGGCGGCAGGCTTCGGTGGCGACGCAGCGGAAACGGCTGGCGTTGCGGCGGTCGAGCTTGGCGGCGCAGACCTTCAGCGCCTCGACCGCCCGGCCCATGGCGACGTCGGACAGCCGCCCGGTACGATGCAACCCCTCGCCCAGCCGCACGATCCGGGAAAAGGCGTCGATCACCCGGAAACCGGCCTGGGTCGGCCGGGCGATCAGGAGGCGGCAATTGTTCGTGCCGAGGTCGAGCGCGCCGAATACATGCGCGAAGCGGCCGCGCCGATCCCCGGCGTAGCGCGCCTGGGCATGGTTCGGCGATAGCGACCGCAAGTCCACGAAGCAACTCCACAATATGACTCACCCACTTTACGGGCCGCGCGCCACAAGGCAACCCGTTTGCGGCTGGCAGGGCTTCGCCCGCCGCCCTAGTATCACCGGCCGCATTCGGGGAGGCCAGGGACTTACAATGATCATCAGCCTTTGGCCACAGGATCGAAGCGCGCGGATTCTTGCCCGCCTCGCGATCTTTGCCGCGTTTCTCTACCTCGCCTTGCTCGATCTGCGCCCCTGGACCGGCGATGTTGCGCTGAAGACGGCCTTTTGCCTGGTCCTGGCCCTGCTTGCCTGGCGGGCGGGCGCGAGGCTGCTGACCCTCGCCCTCGCCTTCGCCAGCCTCGGCGACGCCTTGCTCGGCCTCGACCCGCAAAAGCTGTTCGTCGCCGGGCTTGCCGCCTTCCTGGTCATGCAGGTGCTCTATTTCGCGATCTTCCTGCGGCGCGGCCCGCCCGGTCGGCCGGTGTTCTGGCGGATGCTGGCGATGGCCGCGACCGGGGCAGCGGCCGTGATCTACCTGTCGATTCTGTGGCCCCGGCTGGGCGGCCTCGCCATCCCGGTCGCGATCTACGTCGCGGCGATTCTCGCCATGGCGCTGGCCGCCTGGACCCAGCCCGGCCTGGCGATTCCCGTGGGCGCGACCCTGTTCGTGATATCGGACGCGCTGATCGCCGGCGGCCGTTTCCTGGGGCTCGGGCTCTGGACGGCCCAGGGAATCTGGGCCACCTACGCGCTGGCGCAGATCCTCATCGTGCTTGGCCTGACCGCGCCAAACATCCGGGTTGACAACCCCGAACGACATACCTAATTTCCGCGCCACGCCAGCAGGGCTCAACCCCTCGCCGGCCCAACCCGCCGCTGCAAACTGACGCGTCGGCATGGTGTTGGGGGATCGTCTAACGGTAGGACAGCGGACTCTGACTCCGCCAGTCTAGGTTCGAATCCTAGTCCCCCAGCCATTTCTCGAAAATCATTATATTTCAAGCGCTTAGCGAAGCCATGGTGTCGAAAAGTCGTGGTGCTGTACCACAGGCCAGTACCTGTGGTGCTGACCACGTGAACTATCTCGAACGACGTTCCGAAACCTACTACGCCGTTGTCCCCGTACCTAAGCACCTGTGGGGTGCCGCCGGGAAACGTAAGACTGCCAGATCGATCAACACGAAAAAGCGGGACGAGGCGTTGCGCCGGCTACCGGCCATCTTGTCAGCGAATCCGACGAAGCCGCAGCCATGCCCCCGCCCCAAGGCGGTCAAAGACGCGTTGCCCGTCGCGCTGGATTTCGCGCCACGGTTCAGGCGCGCGGACTCAAAGGTCATTATCGACCGCGATCTGAGGCTGACCGAAAGGGACAAGGTCGGCGATGCCATCGACAGCACCGCTGATGACATCTTCGGCCCAATGTCTGACGTAGAGGGCAAACTTGGCGCCGAAGAACGGCTTCAATTTCACCAGATCGCCCGCGGCGAGAAGCTACCACTGGCCGTCGTTCTGGACCGATGGATAGCTGAAGAAGGTGGGCGCTACCGGTCGGCGGCGACTTTAACGAAGGCGCGGCATATCGCCAGACTCCTGACGGAACATTTCAGCCCGCATTACGCGATCCAAGATGCCGACCGCGGGGAAATCACCGAATTCATCCGCACCGAGTTACTAAAGAAGCGCGGCATCACGACAAAGACGGTGAACAACTTGCTGTCGCCGCTGCGGAAGATGTGGCAGTGGTCGCAGAATCGCGGCTACATCCCTGCGGGCGATATCACTTGGACGAAACAAGTAACGGTACACAAGCATGATATCGGCGATGGGACGGGCAAGCTGCCGCCGCGGTCGACTGACGAGCTTGTAGTTCTGCTAAGAGCCCGTTTTGAAAATCGGTGAGGGCGGTTGCTGGGCCGCTCGGATTATAATTCAAGCTTCGGATGTAGACGAAGCAAAGCCTTGGTCGAATGTCGCAGATCGCGAAGAAGATGAAGCGTTATCCGTCGGATCTGACAGATGAAGAGTGGGAGCGGATCGCGCCGCTAATGCCGAAGCCTGGTCGTCGGGAGAGGCCGCGAGAAGTTGATTTCCGCGAAATGATCAATGCGGTGCGCTACCTTGCGAGTTCTGGCGGCGGCTAGACTAGCGGATGCTGCCGATCCATTTCGGTGCCTGGGAGACGGTCTATAGCTGGTTCCGGGAGTTGGCGCGTCGGTTCCTGTTCCAGACGATCCACGACGTGGCGCTGATTGTGGACCGGGAGCGGGCCGGGAGCGGGCCGGGCGCGAAGCCAGCCCAACGGCAGGCGTTATCGACAGCCAGTCGATCAAGGCACCGCAAGCGAAAGCAAGAGGTTACGACGCCGGCAAGAAGATCGTCGGCCGCAAGCGTCACATCGCCGTCGATACGGATGGGCGGTTGCTGATGGTCAATCTGACGACGGCCGATATTTCCGACAGCGCTGGCGCTCAGACGATCCTGGAAGCCATCCGCAAGCGCTGGCCCTGGGTGAAGCATCTGTTCGTCAATGGCACCTATGACCGGCTGCAATTGATGGACAAGGCCGCCTATCTCGACTTCGTCGTCGAGATCATCCGCAGGGCCGACGGCCAGAAGGGATTCCAGGTACTTCCCCGTCGCTGGGTGGTCGAGCGAACTTTCGGTTGGAGGACGCGATGGCACCGCCTCGTGCGAGACTACGAGCAGAGGATCGACGTATCCCACGCCATGATTCTTGTCGCCATGGGCGGCAATCTGCTCCGACGAAACGCTCATCCGTGATTTTCAAAACGGACTCTGAGGGCCGCTCGTCGGCTCTTGCACTCCCATCAGCTTGCGCTGCAGTCAAACAATGTTCGGGTTAAATCAATCAAAAATGGAGATTATTCCAAAACGTCATAAAATTAAAACTTCTAGAAACGAAGAAAATATTCTCGATAACGATAGCTACAACCAACATCAATCCAATAGCATAAAATATAGAAACGAAGAATCTTGACCATGTCCTTCTATATTCGTCATGAGATCGAACAAACCAAAATAGATCACCTATTCTATTATCAGGAATAGCCCTTATACTCGCTATCATGTTATTTAAACTTTGCCTCCCAAACGGAGCCCAGTTCAACACGTCATCTTCTTCTCTATTCAAAAACGTCCTCAGCAAAAATGACACCATGCCCGCTCTAGCGTGCTCACTCTCGCGCTCCAATATTGCGTAGTTATACCGCCGAAATAGTTCAACATACCCTCTTCCAGAATTCTTATAATCATTATAGTCGGAAAATGGAGCAATGATGTCAGGACATCTAATAGAATAGAGTATATTCCCCATCGATATAAATAACGATGCAAAAAAAAGAAGAGACCATGAAAATGGTAACGCAATATTTACATGAAAAACGTAATTAAGCCCAAAATCAATCTCAATAGGATTTTTGATATATTCAAGAAATTTTGCAGCAATCGGTACAAATACCATCCAAAAATAGGAAGTTTTCGAAACCCCACTACCACCCATTATCTTTAGCTTACTCCATACAGGAATTTTTCGTTCGATCCATATTGTCAATCTATAAGGCTTCAACCTTCCCTCCCGTATGCATAGCGATACTCAACACGCCGCCAAAATTATCACTCTTGTATAATATTCTTCAAAGGCTCGCTAGCTGGGCGAACTATTCATTGCCTTAGTGCTCAATTTCTCGCTCGCGTGCCGGAGCTCAACTAAGCATGCCCGACTCCCCTGTTTTGGCCGATCGGCAGGCGGCTATAGGGCCCCGCCCCATCGTCGACAATTCTGGTTTATTGCGAGCCAGCACAAAGCGGCTATGCCTCAACAAGGACTAACCCGGCCTATGGTACACACCCAGAATACCATTGCATTGCAGGCTAAATAGCTGCAATACACAAGAAAAATGTGAGGGAATGGAATGTCCTAGCCCCCAGCCAATTTTCCAATTCTACCTTAAGAATCTGTGCCCATACTTCGCCGTTGACGATGCGCGGCGTCGACGCCGGATGCACCGCGTTTCGCCTTCGGACAGGCCCGGATTCGGACTATTCTGTCCGAAGAAAGCCAATACGCCCCGATCGCGCCCGATCGGAAAAGGGGGGCCAATGTTGCTGTCGGCATACAACGCCGCCGTGGTCGGCACCGTCTTCATGCTGTTCCCGATGGGCTATTTCCTGCTCACCTCGCCGACATTCCTGTTGGTGAAGCTCGACGTCCCCCAGGTCTCCTTCCTGCTGCGCAGCCAGTTCAGCGGTTATTTCATGACCGTCGTCGGCGCGGGCCTGGTGTCGACCGCCGGCTTCGCCTTCGCCGGCCGGCCGCTGTTCGCCGCCGGGGCCGCCGCGATCATGGTGTTCTCGTTCCTGGCCCGGCGCTGGTTCCTGCGGCGGATCGACGGCGAAATCGCCGCGCGCGAAGCCGGCGACCACGCGGCCACGGCGCGCCTGCGCCGGCTGCACGTGGGCGGCATGCTCTGCAACCTGGTCGAACTCGGCGTCGTCATGTCGGCCGTGCCAAGCATTTTCGCCGCCCCGTTCTAAAGGCATCGTCCTGCGACTATGCTGCCTCACCCGCGAGCGTGAGGAATCGTAGCCGCAATGGCCCATAAAGTCCTGGTTTCGACCCGTTTCTTCGATCCCGACACCGAAGCCTTCCTGCGCGGCAGCGGCTGCGAGGTCGTCCGGACCGGGCTGCCCGACGATGTCCAGGACGACGCGCTGGACGGCGCGGCGCTCGCCCGCCTGCTCGATGGCGCCGCGGGCTGGATCGTCGGCACGGTACCGGTGACCCGCGGCCTGATGCGGGCCCATCCCGGCCTCAAGGTCATCGCCCGCCGCGGCGTCGGCTATAACAATGTCGACGTCGAGGCCGCCCGGGCGCTGGGGCGCATCGTCACGATCGCCCCCGGCGGCAACGAGGCATCGGTGGCCGACCACGCCGTCGGCATGATGCTGACCCTGGCCAAGCGGCTGCACGAAGGGCACCTCGCCATGCAGAACGGGCGCTGGACGCCGCTGGTCTCGAGCGAGTTGTTCGAGAAGACCGTCGGACTGATCGGTTTCGGCCGCATCGCGCGGGCGGTCGCCCGCCGGCTGCATGGGTTCGACGCCCGCATCCTCGCCTACGATCCGGCGCCCGACCAGGCGGCCGCCGCGGCTGCCGGCACCGAATTCGTCGACCTGCCGACGCTGCTGGCCCAGAGCGATCACGTCAGCCTGCATCTGCCCCTGACCCCCGCCACGCACCACCTGATCGATGCCGACACGATCGCCCGGATGAAACCGGGCGCCATCGTCATCAATACGTCGCGCGGCGGGCTGATCGACGAGCCGGCCCTGCTCGCCGCGCTCCAGTCCGGCCGCCTCGGCGGGGCGGGCCTCGACGTCTTCGAGGAGGAAGCCAACCCGGTCGGCCGGCCCGACATCCTGAAGCTGCTGGCATTGCCCAACGTCATCGGCACGGCCCACGGCGCGGGATCGAGCAACGAAGGCCTCGTCCGCACCAACCGGATCGCCGCCCGGACCGTCGTCGATGTTCTGGCCGGCCGGCGCCCGGCCCCACCCTGCGTTGTTGTCGGCTGATCCCGCACGGCGAACGGCGAAATCTCACTTTCCGCCCGGCAAAGCAACGTGCGCGGAATGTCGGCGCCTGGCAGAGCGGAGCCTCCCCGCCCGGTTACCACTTCTGACAAGCGCTCACGCACGGATAAGCCCGGACGCCTTACTGATGAAGCCATCAGTTTTGCAGGCCAACGGCTTTCGGAGCGGGAGATGGACGCAAGCGATCAGGATCAATATCACGCCGGCTATCTCGCCGGCCTGGTCGCCGAGGCCCGCCGCGATCGCCGCCGCCTCGATCCCAGCCGCGGCCAGCCCGAAGGCCGCTGGTGGCGCCACGGCTTCGACGACGGCTGGACCGGGTCCGACGCGCTGCGCGACATCACGGCACGGCCCGCCACCAGCCTCGTCCCGGCCAACCCAATCCTGCAGGCCGCCACCGGGCGGGCGCGATGAACCGCGCCGTCGTCTGGGAAAGCCGAGTGTTGGGCAGCCGCACCGAACTGGCCGATCTCACCGCCACGGTCTCGCGCAACGGCTTTTCCTGGTCGTGGCGCATCGAGAATCGCGACCGGATCATCTGCAACCACGTCGCCGGCAGCGAAACCGGCGCCCAGGCGGCGGCCGAAGCCTATCTCGCCGCCCTGGAGACCATCATTCAACCGCTTGCGGAGAACCGCTGATGACTGCGATGGCCCTGACCACCCGCCGCCACCTGTTCTGGATCACCGAAGGCACGGAAATCCGCGCCTGCTACGGCGAATTCTCGGCGGTGATCCGCCAGGATCCCGATTGGATCTGGTACATCGCGCTGGAAACCAGGCAACTGACCGGCGGCGTCACCAAGTCGCTGTCGCGCGCCAAACGCTCGGTCGAGCAGGCGCTGCTCAGCCTCGAGCGCGCCGCCCGGGCCCATCGCCGCGTCCTGCATTGATGCGGAAACCCGGAGCCGGCGCAGCACGGCCCCGGCCGCGTCAGCGCTGCTTGCCGATGACCGAGATGATCTGATCGGCCGGGAAATCGTTCTGTGTCCGGCGGAAGCGCGCGCCGGGATCCTGGCCCTTGCCGCTCCATTTCAGATAGGCCGTTTCCGTGTTCTCGGCCTTGTTGGAGGCATGGATGTCGATGATCTCGAACTGATAGCCTTCCATCAGGATGACCATGCCTTTCTTCAGGCTTTTGGCCGGCAGTTTGGTGACGACAGTCCCTGCGGTCGACATTTCAGACTGGAATCCTTTGATTGGCGCCTTCCCGTCGGCGGCTTGCCGCACTATCGGCGAGCCTCCGGCGCGGCGTCAATAGCAGCCAGCGAACGACCGCGCGTGACCGCGAAGTAGAGCGCCTCGTAGAGGCGGTCAAGGGCGATGGGCTTGGCCAGATGGTCGTCCATGCCGGCGGTGAAACAGCGCTCGCGCTCCTCGTCGAAAGCATGGGCCGTCATCGCGATGACGGGCAGGCGGTCAAAGCGGGCCTCCGCGCGGATGCGCCGCGTGGCCTCCAGCCCGTCCATCACCGGCATCTGCACATCCATCAGCACGATGTCGAAGGACGCGCCGGCCTCGTTCAGCCGGGCCAGCGCCTCGGCCCCGTTGCCGGCAACGACGACCGCCACGCCGGCCGCGGCCAGCAGTTCGCGCGCCACTTCCTGGTTCACCGCATTGTCCTCGACCAGCAACACCGACAGCCCGGCCAGTCCGGCTTCGATCATCTCCGGGGTCATCTGGCCCGCCTTGGGCACCGGGGCCAGGCCGGGCGGCAGGTCGGGCCGGGCATCGGGCACCATGCCGAACCGGCCGGTGAAGCGGAAGGTGGCCCCGCGGCCCGGCACGCTGGTCACCCCGATCTCGCCGTCCATCAGCGCGACCAGCCGGCGGCAGATGGCAAGGCCGAGCCCGGTACCGCCATAGCGCCGCGTGCGCGAGCCATCGCCCTGCGTGAACGGCTGGAACAGCCGCGCCGCCTGGTCGGGCGCGATGCCGACGCCGCTGTCGGCCACGGCGAAGGCCAGGGTCATCTGGCCGTCGGCGGGGCTGCCATCCCAGCGGACCGACAGGTCGATACGCCCGCTTTCGGTGAATTTCAGCGCATTGTCGATCAGGTTGTTCAGGATCTGGCCCAGCCGCAGGCGGTCGCCGATCATCTCGCCCGGCACGTCGGGCATGATCCGCCAGGCGAAGGTCAGGCCCTTGGCGGCGGCGCGCGCGCCCATCGCATCGGCCACTTCCTGGATCAGGCCGCTGAGGCGGAAGCGTTCCGGCGCCAGCGTCAGCATGCCGGCCTCGATCTTGGAAAGGTCGAGGATATCGTTGAGCAACGCCAGCAAATGGCGCCCGGCGGCCCGGATCTTCTCCAGCCTGGCGCGCTGTTCCGCACCGGTTTCGTGCCGCAGGGCGATCTGGGCGAAGCCCAGCACCGAATTCAGCGGCGTGCGGATCTCATGGCTCATGTTCGCCAGGAAATCCGATTTCAGTCGATTCGACTCCTCGGCCCGGTCGAGCGCCTGGGTCAGTTCCGCCTCGGCCTGCTTGCGCGCGCCGATGTCGCGAATGAACAGCACCTCGGGTGCCCTGGCATCGGTCGCCAGCGAGGCGGCGATCTCGACCGGCATCAGCGTGCCGTCGCGCCGCCGCGCCGCGGTCTCGTGCAGGGCGCCGCCGCCTTGCGCCTCGGCGATCGCGGCCAGCGCGGCCAGCGCCGGCGGATCGAGCCTCGGCAGCAGCAGCACGGTGATGTCGCGGCCCAGTGCCTCCTGGGCGGTGAAGCCGAACAGCCGGGTGGCCGCCGGGTTCCAGAAGGTGACGCGGTTGCGCTCGTCTATCGTCACCACGGCATCGAGGGCCGCCTGCAGGATGGCGCGATAGCGTGCCTCCTTGGCGGCCAGCGCGGCCCGCGCGGCGGCCGCGGCGGCGTCCTCGCGCGACAACCGGCGGTCTACCAGATGCACGGCCAGGCCCAAGCCGATCAGCGTGACCAGGAACAGCATCGCCCCGAAGGTGCCAAGCCGGGCGAGATCGCCGTAATAGACATCGCGCGGCACCAGCAGGATCAGGCGATAGGGCCGGCCCGCCGGCCGGCCGCTGATGGCCACCACCCCGGCGATATCGTGCGGCTCGTTCGGGGGCAGGGTCAGGATCGGCAGCAGCGCGGGGGCAAGCGTCAGGCCAGGTACCAGCAGGGGCGGCGACGTGGTCGGATCGCCTGCCTCGGCCAGCACCCGCCCGCCCTCGTCGACAAGCGCCACCCGGCCCGCCTGGCCAAGCGCGAGTTCGTCCTTGCCCAGCCGGAGCAGGTCGTCGATCGCGGTCAGCGAAGACGGCGTGCGGCGGGCCAGCGCGCCCTCGACCCGCAGCAGCACGTTCTGCATGGAAATCTGCAAGGCGCGCCGGTCGCTCTCGGCGCGCAGGAACATGGCGATGACGATCGCCAGGCCGACCACGGCGAGAATGGAGGCGGCGGCGGCAAAGACGACGCGGCGGCCGATGCGGGTTGCCGCCTCCGCGCCGGCTTGTTCTTGGGGGCCTTCAGGCCCTTCGTGTCTTGCCCCCGCTGCACGGCGCCGGATCATGGCCTGCCCCCGTCGCGCCGGGCGGCCCGATCAGCGGACCCCTGCGCGGCAAAAATCTCGCACGGAAGTTCATGTGCTTCAACCGGCACGATTAGCGGCGAGTATTCAGACCGTGTTTACGCAGTAAATGGCGCAGCTGATCGTAGGTCAGGCCAAGCGAATCCGCTGCCCGCCGCTGATTTCGCGCCGCAGCCGCCAAGGCCCTCTGAAGAAGACGGTATTCAAATGCCGCAACCTGTGCGCCGAATCCCTCATTCGAGTCTGCAACCTCCTCGGCGGGGGCGGGCGCCGCCGCCTTTCGGCCCGGCCGATGGGGCGACTCGAAAGGATCGAGGATCAGCTGGTCCAGCGGCCGCGCGGGATCATCAGCCCTGACGAGGCTGCGTTCCACGACATTGCGCAACTCACGCACGTTGCCCGGCCATCCATGGCCGGCAAGCGCCGCCAGCGCGCCGGCGGAAAACCCGGGAAACAGCGCCAGGCCGAGTTCGGCCGCCATCGCCCGGCCGAAATGCTCGGCCAGCGGGGCGATATCCTCGGGGCGCGCCCGCAACGGCGGCAAGGTCACGACCTCGAAGGCCAGCCGATCGAGCAGGTCGGCGCGGAAGCGGCCTGCGGCGCAGGCCGCCGGCAGGTCGACATTGGTCGCGGCAATGACGCGCACGTCGACCTCGACATGGCCGCCGCCCACGCGTTCGAAGGCGCCGTATTCGATGACGCGCAGCAGCTTTTCCTGCACGGCAGGGGTAGCGGTCGCGATCTCGTCGAGGAACAGGGTGCCGC
>JAEYTW010000191.1 GCA_023433835.1 Pseudomonadota bacterium
TCAGGCAAGGTGAAAGAGCCGTCGGAACGGCCGACGGCTCCTTGCCAACCAAAATACACCCGAAAAACCCGGCTACTACCGGATCAGCGGCCAAAATCCTGATCTGGTTACAGGCTCGAAAGCGGGAATCCAGGGTAAGCGCGGTGCCGCTTGAGACGCCCTTGCCCATGGTCTCCGCCTTGCGCACAGGTGCTAACACAAGACCACCGTGGTAATTTTAAGCGCCGATCGTCGCCCCGGGCTTGACCCGGGGCCCAGGGAAAGCGCCGTGCCGCTTGCGATGTCCTTGCCCTGGGCACCCGCTTTCGCGGGTGCGACGATGGCTCATCAGATCACTATCGCTGATCTAGTTTGCGCCCATGCGCTTTCGCGGGCACGACGGATCGGGCGTGCCCCCATACCCACCGCCTTCTGCGCATGATCCGCAATAACAAACTTCATTGAGAACAATTCTCAATAGAGCTAATGTGGCCCGGTGCTTCAAGGAGTAAGGCAGCGCCCGGGCTACGACGACGATGACTTTCCAGCCACGCATGCACAACAAGATCCAGGGCTTCTCCGTCATCGGCGGCGGCCGGCGCCGCGGCTGGAACGGGGTGGTCGCCGATCTCTGGGATGTCGACTGCGCCCCCGGCGCCGGCGGGTACTATGTCGGCGAGGATCCCCGGCTGTTCATCGCGCTGGAGACGCGCGGCGGCCAGCGCCAGCGGGTGCTGCTGCACCCCCAGCGCGAGGGCCTGGCCCAGACCTGCGACCAGCATGCGATCTCCTATGTCCCGGCGGGGATGGAACTGTGGTCGCGGCTGGACGATATCCGCTTCATCCGGCATCTCGACCTGCATTTCGACCAGAAGGCGCTGATGCGGCGGCTGGGCGAGGATGTCGACCAGGACGCGCTGGCCCGGCCGCGGCTGATGTTTTCCGACGATCGGCTGATCGGCCTGGCCCGGCTGATCGCGGCCGAATGCGAGAATCCCGATCCGTTGCACGATCTCTATGGCGACGGCCTGACCGTCGCCTTGCTGATCGACGTGCTGCAGCTGGGCAAGCGGCGCGAACGCCCGCGCAAGCGGTCGCAGCTCGCCGCCTGGCAGCTGCGCAAGGCGATCGAGCATATCGAGGAGAATTGTTTCCGCTCGATCCGCCTGCAGGAACTGGCCGAGCTGATCGGGCTGTCGCAGTCGCATTTCGGGCATGCCTTCAAGGCGTCGACCGGCATGCCGCCGCATCGCTGGCAGATGAATGCGCGAATGGACCGCATCAAGGAGATGCTGATCGAGGCGGACATGCCGCTGACCGGCATCGCGATGACGGCCGGATTCTCCGACCAGGCCCATTTCACCCGCGTCTTCCGCCAACTCGTTGGCGAGACGCCGTCGGCCTGGCAGCGCGCCCAGCGCGGCCGCGTGCCCGATTTGGGCAAATTGGCCCAATAACCTTCAATTCGCCGTCAGAACCTTCAATCCCCGACGGCGACAGTTGCGATAAGAAATCACCTCTCATGGACTTTGACCTGTGACGCGATTCCTACGGCAGCCGGGGGTGGGAATCGTGATCGTATCGAGGGGGATATAACGAGTGCGCAAGTCGAGACACGCCATCCTGGTCCATCTGCTGTTGAGCGGCACGGCCGTTGCCTGGGCGGGTGCGCCGGCCTTTGCCCAGCAGGCGTCGCCCGCGGCCGTCCAGCTGCCCGGCATCACCGTCCAGGGCCAGGGCACGTCGGCCGAGACCGCGACCGGCCCGGTCGACGGCTACGTGGCCCAGGATACCGCGACCGGCGCCAAGACCGAGATGCCGGTGACCGAAGTGCCGCAGACGGTCAACGTGATCGGCCGCGAGGAACTCTACGACCGTGGCGTCGTCACCAAGATCGACGAGGCGCTGCGCTACACTCCCGGCGTCACCGCCGCGCCCTACGGCACCGATGCCGATACCGACTGGATCTATATCCGCGGCTTCCAGGCGACGCAGACCGGCGTCTTCCTCGACGGCTTGAACCTGTTCTCCTACGGGTTCGGCGGCTTCCAGATGGACGCCTTCTTCATGCAGCGTCTGGAAGTGCTGAAAGGCCCGGCATCGGTGCTGTACGGCGGGTCCAACCCCGGCGGTATCGTCGACATGATCCGCCTGCGCCCGCAGGACGCCCGCGTCGCCTATACCGAGGCCGGCATCAACAATTTCGGCAATGCCTTCTTCGGCTTCGATTTCGGCAACCGGCTCAATGCCAACTGGAAATACCGCCTGACCGGCAAGATCGCCGGCGGCAACAATTACGAGGATTATTCCAAGGATTTCCGCGGCGCGATCATGCCGCAGGTCACCTGGGAACCGTCGGCCGCCACCTCGGTCACCGGCTACGTCTATTATTCCGGCCTGAACCAGCGCCAGTCGTCGAACGGCTTCCTGCCCTATGTCGGCACCGTCGTGCCGGCGCCGTTCGGCAAGATCGATCCCCAGAAGTATTATGGCGAGCCGTCGATCAATACCGGCCGCTACAACCAGACCATGGTCGGCCTGGAGGCCAGCCACATCCTCGATTCCGGCTGGAAGCTCAGCACGAACGCCCGCTACGGCCACCTGTCGAAATACGAGGCCGGTCGCTATGTCTACGGCTATGTCGGCGGCCCGCCGACCGCGCCGTCCTACAACCTGTACCGCATCGGCTTCGACGCGGCCAGCCGCGTCGGCCCCTTCAACCTCGCCAATCACGC
>JAEYTW010000193.1 GCA_023433835.1 Pseudomonadota bacterium
CTCACAGGCCGCGCAGCACTTCGGGCTGGTCGCGCGCGGCGTGTAGAATCCGCGCAATTACCGGCGGGCGGCGTTCCGCATCGTAGACGATGATGTAGGGGAAGCCGGTCAAGACCAGGAAGCGAAAGTCATCGCTCACCAAGTCTGACCGGGTGACGCCAACTTGGGCATGCTCACCGATACGTCGAGCAGCCTTGATTACGGCATCGTGCAGCGCATGCGCTGCATTCGGGTTATCCCTGTTGATCCAATGGACAGCCGCGAGCAAATCGCGTTGAGCAGCCGGCGACAGGATCGCCGGCACTTTCACTGCTTCTTCCCGATTATGGCTTCCACCTCGGCCGAAACTTCATCGATGGTGAAGGTTCCGTCCCGATCAGCCTCCGCCATTGCCTCGTCGAGCATCGCCTGGAACTGGCGGCGCTGATCCTCCCGGTCCTGCAGCAACCGCAGGGCGGAGCGCACCACTTCGCTGACATTGTTGTATCGTCCGCCCTCGACGCATTCGCGGGCGAAGCGCTCCAGTTCGGGGGTCAGATGCACGTTCGTCGCCATGGGCGGCTCCGTATGTCAATGATTGACATAAAATAGGCGAGGCAATGGGCAACGGCAACAGTCGGCCGCTGCGGCTTGTGGCCTGGAACTGCGCCGGCGGCTTCCAGCGCAAGCGGTCGGCGCTCGAGGCGCTTGAGCCTGATATCGCCGTGGTGGCTGAGGTACGGCGCCACGCGCTGACTGAGGCCGAGCTGAAGGCCGGCAGGGCGTTGTGGATCGGCGATGGCGGCAAGGGGCTGGCCGTGCTGGCGGCCAACGGCTGGCGGCTTCAGGCCGGCGCCAGCCCCGCGGCCGATCGCTGGTTCATGCCCGTGGTGGCGACGCGGCGCGGCATCGCCGTGCGGCTGATCGCGGCCTGGGTGATGCCGGCGCCCGATTACGTGCAGCCGACGCGGCGGGCGTTGGCCGAACTCGATGATTTCCTTTCGGCCGGGCCCTGCCTGTTCGTCGGCGATCTCAACCACAACATCAGGCTCGACGGTACCCGGTCGCGCGAGCGCTTCCGCGGCATCGTCGAGCGGCTGACGGCCGCGGGGCTGGTCAGTGTCTGGCACGCAGTGACCGGCGAGGCCCATGGGGCGGAAAGCCGGCCGACACTCTACTTCCTGTGGAACGAGGTCAGGCCGTTCCATATCGACTACGTCTTCGCGCCGGCCGGCTGGGCCCGGGCGGCCACGGTCGGCAACTATGCCGACTGGGTGGCCACCCGGTTGTCGGATCACGTGCCGGTCACCGTAGACCTGAGGGTACCGCGTAGCGGGTGAAGACGTAGTCGCGGTCCTTCACCCGCCCCTCGTGGCAGGCAAAGCAGGTTTCGTGCTGGGCCACATCGACCGGCTGGCCGTCGATAAAGCGGCCGTAGCCCCAGCCGCCGCTGCTGGCGTATCTCGCCGCATCCTTGACCATGACCTGCACGGTGGTGGCCGCGCCCGGCACCGAGGCCGGCTCGAAGTCCGGCGACGGCACGCGCTTCCAGGCCAGCTTGACCAGGATGGCGCCGTCGGGGAAGGGCAGGGTGCCGGCGCGATAGGCGTCAACCGCCAGCTTGTTGCCGACGACGACGCGCAATTCGTCGAGCGGTTCGGCCTCCAGCGCCGGGGCGATGAATTCCCAATGGCGATAGCCTTCGGGAATGGTCACGCCGTAGATCGGCGAGGCCGGACTGCCCGCGGCGACGGCCGCCGCCGCAAGCATGGCCGGCACCACTGCCGCGAGGGCGAGATGCAGCGGCTTCACGGGATCAGCCCCGGTCGACGTCGATCACGGCCTGGGCGAAGGCCTGGGGCGCTTCCTGCGGCAGGTTGTGGCCGATGCCGCCGGTGAGGTTGCGATGCTGATAGCGGCCGGAGAACCGCTTGGCATAGGCCGACGGATCGGGATGCGGCGCGCCGTTGGCGTCGCCTTCCAGCGTGATGGTCGGGATGCCGATGCCGGGGAAGGCGGCAAGCTTCTTCTCCAACTCGTCGTACTTCGCCTCGCCGTCGGCCAGGCCCAGCCGCCAGCGGTAATTGTGGATCGAGATCGCGACGTGATCGGGGTTGTCGAAGGCCTTGGCCGAGCGGTTGAAGGTCGCGTCGTCGAACTTCCACTGCGGCGAGGCCAGCTCCCAGATCAGCCGGGCGAAGTCGTGGGTATATTTGGCATAGCCCGCCTCGCCGCGCGGGGTCGCGAAGTAGAACTGGTACCACCATTGCAGCTCGGCCTTGGGCGGCAGCGGCGCGCGGTTGGCTTCCTGGCTGCCGATCAGATAGCCGCTGACCGAGACCAGCGCCTTGCAACGCTGCGGCCAGACCGCGGCGAGGATGCAGGCGGTGCGCGCGCCCCAGTCGCAGCCGGCGACGACCGCCCGCTCGATCTTCAATGCATCCATCAGGTCGATGGCATCGACCGCCAGTGCCGCCTGCTGGCCGTTGCGCATCGTGTCGGCCGACAGGAAACGTGTCTCGCCGTAGCCGCGCAGGAACGGCACGATCACCCGGTAGCCGGCCCGGGCCAGCAGGGGCGCGACGTCGACATAGGTATGGATATCGTAGGGCCAGCCGTGGAACAGGATGACCGGCGGCCCGTCGGCGGGGCCGGCCTCGGCATAGGCAACGTCGAGCACGCCGGCCCGGACCCGCTTCAGCGGGCCGAAGCTGGCGCTGGACGAGCTTTGTGCCTGTGCCGATGCGCGTGAGAGGCTCGCGAATTGAGCGACCGCGAGGGCCGCGGCCGCCGAGCCGAGGATCAAGCGCCGCTGCTGGTTGATCTGTTCCGACATGATGTGTACTCCTGATGTTGTCTGCCAGAGCTAGGAAGGAAATCCGGTGTGGTCGGGGATCACTATCGGTAAATTGGCGCCAATCATGATCCCGTACGTAGATATGAAATCCCGGGTCAACCGAAGGTGAAGGCGTAGGCTTCCGCCCCGGCATCGAGGAAGCGGATCTCGAACAGGCGTTGCCCCACTTCGCCGGCCTGACGGACCAGCTGATAGAGCCTGGTATCGCCGATCGTGCCGTGGCCTTGGGCATTGATGTCGCTGCCGTGGTCGCGCCCCGGCGCCCGGCCGTCGATCGTCACCTGAAAGCGGACCGGCCGCCCGTCCGCCGCGGGCCCCATCACCAGATGCAGGTCGCGTGCGCTGAACCGGAAGACGATGCCGCCGCCGGGCCGGGCCAGCACCGCCCGCTCGGCCCCGATCGTCCAGCTGCCGTCGAGCGCCCAATGGTTCAGCGCCGCCGGCCCGATCGTGTAGTCGCGCTGGCGATCGGCCGAGATCCCCTCGGGCGACGCGAAGTTCACCGCATGGCGATGACCGACATAGCTCTCGCCCGAGCGCAAGACGGACAGGTCCGGGGCCGCCTGCTCGGCCGCCAACCTGGGCGTGACGAAGCGGCTGGTCGGGTCGGAGAGCAGGGCCTGGATCGCTTCCTCGGTCTGCTGATAATCGCCTTCGCCGAAGTTGCGATAGCGGATGCGGCCCTCGGCATCGATCAGGTATTGGGCCGGCCAGTAGCTATTGGCGAAGGCCCGCCAGATGCGGAAGTCGTTGTCGACGGCGACGGGGTAGCCGATGTGGAAACGCTGGACCGCGCGCTCGACATTGCCCTCGATCTTCTCGAAGGCGAACTCGGGCGTGTGCACGCCGATCACCACCAGCCCCTGGTCGCGGTACTTTTCAGCCCAGGCATTGACGTAGGGCAGCGAGCGGATGCAGTTGATGCAGGAATAGGTCCAGAAATTGACCAGGACGGTCTTGCCGCGCAACCGCTCCGGCGTCAGCAGCCCGGAATTCAGCCAGGCGGTGCCGCCGGCGAGCGACGGGAACATGCCCTCGACCGCGAGTGGCTGCGGCGCCGCCGAACGTTGCAGCAGCGACTGCTCGATTTCCGCCGTGCCGGCATAGGACAGCCGCGCCAGCAGGCTGGTATCGAGGCCCAGCGCGACAATGCCGACGCCGGCGAGGACGGCGATCCCCAAGCCCTGGCGCAGACGAGCGCCGAGGCCGAGCGAGTGCCTCATCAATGCCAGGACGCGGCCGCCGGCCAGCATGGCCAGGGCCAGCGATGTCGCCGCGCCGGCAGCATAGGCGGCCAGCGGCAAACCGGTCCCGCGCGCCGCCGCGCCGGCCAGCACCAGCCCCAGCACCGGTCCCGCGCAGGGTGCCCATAGCAGGCCGGTGGCAATGCCGAGCAGTACCGAACCGCCGACACCATTGCCGGCCCCGACCGACAGCCGGTTACCGAGCGCCACGATCGGCCGGGTGAAGAAAGCGGCCAGGCGCGACGAGACCAGGGCCAGCCCGAACATGGTCAGGGCGGCGATCGCCAGGTCGCGGCCGATCTCGTTGGCCTGGGCAGCCCAGGTGCCGGCGGCCGCGCCCAGCGTGGTGACGGCGGCAAAGGTCGCCGCCATGCCCGCGAGCAGCGGCAGGCCATGGCGCAGGAACGGGCGATCGGCCCTGGCGAAGACGAAGGGCAGCACCGGCAGGATGCAGGGGCTGACGATCGTCAGTGCACCGGCCAGATAGGAAATGATGAACAGCGTCATTGGCACGATCCTTACGGCGAGGCGATCTTGGCGGGCTGCGAAGCGTAGACGGCATGGCTGGCCGCGCCCCAATGCCTTGGATTGCGCGCGCCGGCCCATCGCTCCAGTTCCCGGTTGATCGACCCTAGATCCGCCCGTGGTGCCTTGCGACCCGCATGTTGTCCGCTGCCGTATCGGTCCGGCGGCCGGATACACGGTGATACAAATCTCCGTCGCCCACGCCCGTCCGACCTGTTAGACCAGCGTCATGGACCATGTCGATCATGTGCTCATCGTCGACGACGACCGGGAGATCCGCGATCTTGTCGCGGGTTACCTGAAGAAGAACGGCCTGCGCGTGACCGTTGCCGCCGACGGCCGGCGGATGCGCGCCTTCCTCGAGGCCGATCGCGTCGACCTGATCGTGCTGGATATCATGCTGCCCGGCGACGATGGGCTGGTGCTGTGCCGCGCACTGCGCGCCGGCCGGCACAAGGCCACGCCGATCCTGATGCTGACCGCGCGCAGCGACGAGACCGACCGCATCGTCGGGCTGGAAATGGGTGCCGACGATTACCTGGTCAAGCCGTTCGCGGCGCGCGAGCTGCTGGCCCGCATCAACGCTGTCCTGCGGCGCACGCGGATGATGCCCCCGAACCTTGCCGTGACCGAGGCCGGACAGGTGCTGACCTTCGGTGCCTGGCGGCTCGACACGGCCGCCCGCCACCTCCTGGACGTGGAGGGCACGGCAGTGGCGTTGAGCGGCGCGGAATATCGGCTGCTGCGCGTCTTCCTCGACCATCCGCAGCGCGTGCTGTCGCGCGACCAGCTGTTGAACCTGACGCAGGGGCGCGAAGCTGAACTGTTCGAGCGCTCGATCGACCTGATGGTCAGCCGGCTGCGCCAGCGCCTGCGCGACGATGCGCGCGAACCCGCCTATATCAAGACCGTGCGGGCGGAGGGCTATGTCCTCGCCATGCCGGTCGAGATCGTGGCACCACGGCGATGAGCTGGCTGCCGCGCACCCTGCGCTGGCGCTTGTTCCTGATTCTGTTCGCAGGGCTGGCGCTGGCCCATGGCCTGTCCTTCGGTACGTTGTTCCTGGAACGCTATATGAGCGCCCGGGCGGTGATGCTGACCAACCTCGAGAACGATGTCGGCACGTCGATCGCGCTGCTCGACCGCCTGCCGGCGCCCGAGCGCCCGCTCTGGCTGGCCCGCCTGGCGCGACCGAACTATCGCTATGAGATCGGGCCGGGCCTGCCCGGCGAGCCGGAGTTGAGCCCGCGTGCCGCCGAGATCGCCGATACCATCAACGAAGCGGCCGGGCGGCGCTTTCCCGTCGCGGTCGAGCGCATCCCCGGCGCGCGGCTGCACCTGCAGGCTCATGTGACGTTGAGCGACGGGTCGATCGTGACCATCGACCTGCTGCCGCAGGTGATGCCGCTTGCGGATTGGCTGCCTTACGTACTGGTCGTGCAACTGGTGCTGCTGGTCCTGTGCAGCGCGATCGCGGTGCGGCTGGCCATCCGCCCGCTGCTGCGCTTCGCCGGTGCGGCCGAGACGCTCGACCCTGAGAGGTCGGCAATACGGTTGGACGAAGGCGGGCCCACGGAAGTCGCCTATGCCGCCACCGCCTTCAACGCGATGCGCGACCGCATCGCCCATTACCTGGAGGAGCGGGTCCAGATTCTCGCCGCGATCAGCCATGACCTGCAGACGCCGATCACGCGGATGAAGCTGCGCGCCGAGTTGGGCGAGGACGGGCCGGAAAAGGACAAGCTGATCGCCGACCTGACCGAGATCGAACAGATGGTGCGCGAAGGCGTCGCCTATGCCAGGAGCGCGCATGGCGATGCCGAACCCCCGACCCGCATCGAGGTCGGCTCGTTCGTCGAGAGCCTGGTATTCGACTATCAGGATGTCGGCCAGCCGGTGACCTGCAGCGGCCGGGTCGAGGCGGTCCTGACCACGCGGCCGCAGGCGCTGCGCCGCATCCTGACCAACCTGATCGACAACGCGCTGAAATTTGCCGGGCCGGTGGCGGTCGACCTCGCGGCCGAGGCCGGCCGGGTGCGCATCCGCGTCCTCGATCGCGGCCCGGGGATTCCGGAAGATCAGCTCGACGCCGTGCTGCAGCCGTTCTACCGCCTCGAACAATCGCGCAGCCGCGATACCGGCGGTATCGGCCTGGGCCTGGCCATCGCTCATCAGCTGACGCGGGCGATCGGCGGCGTGCTGACCCTGAGGAATCGGGACGGCGGCGGGCTTGCCGCCGAGATCGAGATCTGACGATGGCCTCCATCACCCTGTCCGGCCTCGGTTGGGCGACGCCGAACGGCCGCGGCATTCTTTCCGGTCTCGACCTTGCCTTCGGGCGCGAAAGGGCAGGGCTGGTCGGGCGCAACGGCACCGGCAAGACCACGCTGCTGAAGCTGATTGAGGGGCGGTTGCAACCCGCTGCCGGCAGCATCTCAGTTTCCGGCACGCTGGGCGTGCTGCGGCAAACGGTGCAGGTCTGGCCCCATGAGACCGTCGCGGATCTGTTCGGCGCGGGCGGCGCGCTGGAAACCCTGCGCCGGGCCGAGGCCGGCCTGGCCGACGCCTGCGAACTGGCCGAGGCCGACTGGACGATCGAGGAACGCATCGCCACGGCCCTGGGGCGCGTCGGCCTCGATGCGCCGACCGGGACACGCCTTGCAGCCCTTTCAGGCGGCCAGCGCACGCGGCCCAGCCTGGCCGCCGTGATCTTTGCCGAACCCGATTTCCTGCTGCTGGACGAGCCGACCAACAATCTCGACCGGGCGGGGCGGCAGGCCGTCATCGACTTGCTGGCCGGCTGGCGCGCCGGGGCGGTGGTGGTCAGCCACGACCGCGAACTGCTCGACCACATGGATACGATCGTCGAGCTGACCACGCTGGGCGCCGCACGCTATGGCGGCAATTGGAGCCGATATCGCGAACGCAAGGCAATCGAGCTGGAGGCGGCCCGGCACGATCTCGATCATGCCGAGAAGATGGTCGCCGACGTCAAGCGCAAGGCCCAGGCGGCGACCGAGCGGCAGGACCACCGTGATGCCGCCGGCGCCCGGAAGGGGGCGAAGGGCGATATGCCGCGCATCCTGCTGGGCGGCCGCAAGAGCAACGCGGAAGCCAGCCGCGGCGACGGCGTGCGGCTGGCCGAGCGGCGGCAGGCCCAGGCGCAATCAAGCATGGCCGAGGCGCGCGCCCGCGTCGAAATCCTGCAGACGCTGTCGGTCGTGCTGCCCTCGACCGGTCTCGGTGCCGGGCGGCAGGTACTGCGGCTCGAGCGTGTGACCGCAGGCTATGGCCGCCCGCTCATCCGCGATCTGTCATTCGCGATGACCGGGCCGGAGCATGTCGCCATCGTCGGCCCGAACGGCGCGGGCAAGACGACGCTGCTGAAACTGATCACCGGGCAGATGCAGCCGTCGGCCGGCACGGTCGCGGTGATGGTCGAGGCCGCCCTGCTCGATCAGCGGGTCGGGCTGCTCGACCCTGCGCGGTCGATCCTGGAGAATTTCGCGCGGCTCAATCCCGACGCCAACGACAATGCCTGCCGGGCCGCGCTGGCCGGCTTCCTGTTTCGCGCCGATGCGGCATTGCAACCCGTCGGCAGCCTGAGCGGCGGGCAGATGCTGCGCGCCGGCCTCGCTTGCGTGCTGGGCGGAACCCGCCCGCCATCCCTGCTGATCCTCGACGAGCCGACCAATCATCTCGATGTCGAGGCGACCGAAGCGATCGAAAGCGGCCTTGCCGCCTATGACGGCGCGTTGCTCGTGGTCAGCCACGACGAGACGTTCCTGGCCAATATCGGCATTGTCAGAAGGCTCGATCTTTCCCGCGAATGAGCTCGATGAAGGCACGCAGTTTGGCCGGCACGTGCCGGCGGCCGGAATAATAGAGGCTGAGGCCGTCGTAGGGCGGCGTCCACTCGCCCAGTACCTGGACAAGGCGCCCGGCCGCAAGCTCGGCCGCCACCTGCCGTTCATGCAGATAGGCCAGGCCGACGCCGGCCAGCGCGGCCTTCAGCATCAGGTCGCTGTCGTCGAGGGTCAGCGCGCCCGGTACGTCGATGGCGAAGGCTTCGCCGTGCCGCTCGAATTCCCAGTGATAGATCCGGCCCGATGCCATGCGGGCACGGATGCAGCGGTGCGCCTTCAGGTCATGCGGCGTCTGCGGCGCGCCATGGGCGGCGACATAGGCCGGCGTGCCGACCACCAGCGAGCGGATCGTCGGGATGATCGGCACGGCGATCATGTCCGGCGGCACCACCTCCGCCAGGCGGATGCCGGCATCGAAACCCTGGCCGATGACGTCGACCAGGGCGCCTTCGGTGACGATCTCGACCTGCATCAGCGGGTAGCGGCGCAAATATTCCAGGACCAGCGGTTCGAGCAGTATCCGGGCCGCACCCAGCGCCATGTTGAGGCGCAGGGTGCCGGTCGGCGCGGCCTGGTGTTCGCCGACCCCGGCGATCGCGCGGTCGATGGCCGACAGGGCGGGGGCGACCTCGGCCAGGAACTGCTCGCCGGCCGCGGTCAGGGCGACGCTGCGGGTGGTGCGGTTGAACAGCCGCACGCCGATCCGTTCCTCCAGCCCGGCGACCGCATGGCTCAACGCCGAGGATGAAATGTTCAACTCGCGCGCCGCCGCGCGAAAGCCGCCGCGGCGCGCGACCGCCACCACTGCTTCCAGCTCGACCGTGCTCCATCGCGACATTGCGCTGGTTTCCTCATCACCCTGTCATGCATTGATATGCTTATCAGATCAGTGGTGCGAGCGCATATCGGCGTCAAGACGCAAACGAGGAGCACGCCATGCGCATCATCGATCGTATCTATGTCGACGGCCGGTTCGTCACCCCGAACGGCCAAGACCGGGCCGACCTGTTCAACCCCTCGACCGAGGAGAAGATCGGCGAGGTGCGGCTGGGCGACGCCACCGATATCCGTGCCGCCATCACGGCCGCCAGGCGCGCCCTCCCGGCGATGGCGCGCACCACCCCGGCCGAGCGCATCGCCCTGCTGCGCCGCCTGCGCGACGCGGTCGCCGCTCGGGCCGGGGCGATGGCCGCGGCCATGCGCGAGGAATACGGGGCGCCGCGCTATTTCGAAGCCTTTGCCGTGCCCTACGCCGCCGACGTGTTCGAGCACATGGCCCGCACGGTCGAGACCTACCCGTTCCACCGCACGATCGGCCGGGCCGAGGTCAGCATGGTCCCGATCGGCGTGGTCGCCGCGATCACGCCGTGGAACTCCAATGCGGGTTTCATCTGCGCCAAGCTCGCCGCCGCCATCGCCGCCGGGGCGACGATCGTGATCAAGCCGTCCGAGATGAGCGCGATCCAGACGCAGGCGGTGGCCGAGGCACTGCATGACGCCGGGTTGCCGCCGGGCGTCTTCAACATCGTCAACGGCCATGGCCATGTCGCCGGTGCAGAATTGAGCCGCCACCCGGACATCGCCAAGATCACCTTCACCGGGTCGACCGCGACGGGCCGCGCCATTCTCGGTGCCGCGGCCGACACCTTCAAGCGCGTGACGCTGGAACTGGGCGGCAAGGGCCCGCAGATCCTGCTCGACGATGCCGATCTCGACCGCGCCGTCCCGACGATGCTGATGTCGGGTGTCGCCAATTCCGGCCAGGCCTGCATCGCCGGCACACGGATCCTGGTGCCGGAGAAGCTGATGGCCGAGGTGGCCGCACGGCTCAAGGCGGCCGCCGAAGCGCTCAAGGTCGGCAATCCGGCCGAGGGCGAGGTGATGGTCGGGCCGATGGTCAGCGCCAGGCAGTGGCAGCGGGTGCAGTCCTATATCCGGCTGGGACAGGAAGAAGGCGCGACCTTGCTGACCGGCGGCGAGGGGCGCCCTCACGGGCTCGATCGCGGCTGGTTCGTGCGGCCGACGATCTTCACCGACGTGACGAACACGATGCGCGTCGCGCGGGAGGAAATCTTCGGGCCAGTGCTGTGCCTGATTGCATATCGCGACGAGGCCGAGGCGATCGCCATCGCCAACGACACCGATTACGGCCTGCAATCCTACGTGCTGTCGGCCAACGTCGAACGGGCGCGGGGCGTGGCGGGCCAGTTGCAGGCGGGCAGGGTAGTGATCAACGGCGCAGCCCACGAACCGCTGGCGCCGTTCGGCGGTGTCAAGCACTCGGGCATCGGCCGCGAGTTCGGCGCCTTCGGCCTCGATGCCTTCCTGGAGCCGCGTGCCGTGCTGGCGTGAGAGGGAGGAACGGGCGGCCTGATTGCCAAGCCGCCCGACCCGATCAGGACTTCGGTGCGATCCAGGTCCCCGGCATCACCGGGTTCTTGTCGTTGCAGCTCTGCTTGGCCATGTTGGCGGCCATCTCGTCGTAATAGTAGACGGTCGCCGGCCCCCGGCTCGGCTTGCAGCCGCCCTTGTGATTGGCCGGGCAGGAAGCCATTTCCTTGTATTCGACCTTGGCGCCGGGAATGGCCGCGGCGCTCTGGCCGGCCTTGGCCATGTCGCAGCCGCCGCCCGAAGCGGGCATGTTGCCGCTCATCTCGATGCAGGTCACCGATTTCTGACCGGACATCTCGGCATCGATATAGCAGGCGGAGGCCTGGGCCGGGGCGACCTGGCTGCCCAGCAGCAGCAGGCCGAAGGACACGGCAGCAAGCTTCACAGAACGCATTGATGCACTCCCATCACGGTTTCGGGAGGCAGACGCTAGCGCAAACTTACTTCATTTGAAAGGTTGATTCTGGCATCAAAATCCTGGATTTTCGTTCTATTTCAATGAATTGGACGGCGATCTTGTGTCAGCCGAACAGGGGCTTGAGGTTGGCGCGGATACGCTCGATCGCGGGGGTGTTGGGGTCGGGCAGGTCGAATGGGCGGCCGGTAATGGTCTCGTAGACCTCGATATAGATCCGCGCGGCTTCCAGCACGATCTCGGCCGGAATCTCCGGGATCTCGTCCTTGTAGGGGTCGCAGCGCTTGACCACCCACGAGCGCACGAAATCCTTGTCGAAGCTTTGCGGCGGCTGGCCGGCCGCCAGGCGCTCGGCCAGGGTCGCGGCAAACCAGTAGCGGCTGGAATCGGGGGTGTGGATCTCGTCGGCCAGTACGATGCGGCCTTCGGCGTCGAAGCCGAACTCGTACTTGGTGTCGACCAGAACGAGGCCGCGCCCGGCCGCGATCTCGCGCCCGCGGGCGAACAGCGCCAGCGCCTTGGCCGACACCTCGTCCCATTGCGCCTGGGTCAGGAGGTTGCGGGCGACGATCTCGGCTGCGGTCAGTTCCTCGTCATGGCCGCCGTCGAAGGCCTTGGTGGTCGGGGTGATGATGGTCTGCGGCAGCTTCTGGTTCGGTGTCAGACCGTCGGGGAAGCGATGGCCGTACATCTCGCGCCGCCCGGCCTTGTACATCGACAGGATCGAGGTCGACGTCGTGCCGGCGAGATAGTCGCGCACCACGATCTCGACCGGCATGATGTCGAGGCGGCGCGAGATCAGCACGTTCGGATCGGGATAGGCGACGACGTGGTTGGGGCAGAGATCGGCCGTCGCCTCGAACCAGTAGCGGGCCAGCTGCGTCAGCACCTGGCCTTTCAGCGGCACGGCGGTCAGGATACGATCGAAGGCCGACAGCCGGTCCGTGGCGATGATGACGCGGCGCCCGTCGGCCAGGTCGTAATTGTCCCGCACCTTGCCGCGATAATGGGCAGGCAACTCGGCGATGGTGGCGTCGGCGAGGATATAGTCGCGATAAGCGGCGAGGGCGGCGGCGTCGGTCACGGCAAGGCGCTCCGGTCTTTCGGGGAAGGGCCAGACTTACGACGCTATGCCCGGCGGATCAACCCGGGGTTTCAGTAACCGCCGCTGCGGATGTCGGTGACGCGGCCTTCCTCGACAGTCAGATAGCGGGCGAGGTTCGAGCTGGAGCCCGAATAGGTCCAGCGCTGGATCTCGATGATGACCTTTTCGCCGATCGACATGTTCGTGGTCAGTGGTGAGGTGCCGATACGCACCGAACGCTCGACGTACTGGCGGTCGATATAGGCAGGCTGGCCGCAATAGCGCAGGACTTCATCCACCCGGATGCCGACGTCGATGACCTTGCTCTGGCAATAGAAACTCTGGGCCGCGGCCGGCTGGGCGATGGCCAGGACGGCCAGGGCGCCCAGCGCGGCGAAGGTGGTTTTCATTCGACAGCTCTTACCTTCACGTAGGAGCCCGGCGCATCCTCGATCGCTTTCAGCTTGCCCGCGCCGGGGATGCGGGCCTTGACCTTGGGCCCCGATTTCTTCGACAGCCACTTGTCCCAATCATGCCACCATGATCCTGGATTTTCTGTGGCGCCCGTCATCCATTCGTCCAGCGTGGCGGGGTTGGCCTTGGTCTCGTTCAGCCAGTGCTGATACTTCTTGGCAACCGGCGCGTTGACCACGCCGGCGATATGGCCGGAGCCGGCGAGCATGAAGCGCACCGGGCCGGCGTAAAGCTGCGTCGCCTTGTAGACCGAGCGGGCCGGCGCGATGTGGTCCTCGCGGCCGGCCTGGATATAGATCGGGATATCGACCTTGGTCAGGTCGATCGGCACGCCGTTGAGCGTGAGGCCGCCGGGCTGCACCAGCAGGTTCTTCTGGTACATGTTGTGCAGGTAGTAGCTGTGCATCTTGGCCGGCATCCGGGTCGCGTCCGAATTCCAGTAGAGCAGGTCGAACGGGAACGGTTCCTTGCCGAGCAGGTAGTTGTTGACCACGAACGACCAGATCAGGTCGTTGGCGCGCAGCATGTTGAAGGTGTTGGCCATCTCGCCGCCGTCGAGATAGCCGCGCTTGGACATCAGGTCGTCCAGATAGGCCAGCTGTTCCTCGTCGACGAAGACGCTGAGCTCGCCGGCTTCCGAGAAATCGACCTGGGCGGTGAAGAAGGTGGTCGCCTTGATGCGGTCGTCGCCCTTCGCCTTGCAGTAGGCGAGGGCGGCCGCCATCAGCGTGCCGCCGAGGCAATAGCCGATCGTTGTGACCTCGCGTTCGCCGGTCGCCTGCTCGATGGCGTCGAGCGCGGCCAGGATGCCTTCGTTCAGATAGCTCTCGAACGTCTTGTCGGCGTGGCGCTCGTCGGGATTGACCCACGAGATGACGAAGACGGTATAGCCGCGGTCGACCGTCCACTTGATCAGCGAATTATCCTGGCGCAGGTCGAGGATGTAGAACTTGTTGATCCAGGGCGGCGCGATCAGCAGCGGGCGCTTGTAGACCTGCTCGGTCGTCGGCGAATACTGGATCAGCTGGATCAGGTCATTCTGGTAGACGACCTTGCCCGGCGTGATCGCGACGTTCTCGCCGACCTTGAACGCCTTCATGTCGGTCATGCGGATAGCAAGCTTGCCCTTGCCGCGGTCGAGGTCCTGCAGCATCGCGTCGAGGCCCTTGACCAGGTTCTCGCCGCTCGACTCGATCGTCGTGCGCAGCACTTCGGGGTTGGTCAGCACGAAATTCGACGGTGCCATCGCATCGACGAACTGGCGCGTGTAGAAATCGACCTTCTTGTGCGTCTTGGCGTCGAGCCCGTCGACCGCCTTCACCGTCGACTGCATCCAGCGGGCGGTCAGCAGGTAGGATTGCTTGATGAAGTCGAAGACCTGGTTCTCGTCCCAGGCGGCGTCCTTGAAGCGGCGGTCGCCCTTGTCCGGCGTCGCGGCCGGCGCCACCTCCTGGCCCAGCAGGCGCTGCGTGGTGGTCGACCACAGCGACAGATATTTCTGCCAGAGGTCGAACTGGGCTTCGACCAGCAGGGTCGGGTTGGCCATCATCTTGGCGGTCATTTCGAGGAAGGCGCCGCCGATGTTCAGCGGGTCGACGGAACCAAGCTCGCCGTTACCTGCGTTCCTGGCCAGGAAATCGCTGACCAGTTGCTGACTCTGGGCTGCGATCCGCATCATGTTCTTGGATAGTTCCGCCGGATCGGGCAACTTGATATCGGTGCCGGGTTGATCGGCCATGGCGTGTTCCTCTATACCTGCCGCAGTCTTCGTCGCTCAAGTCAGGCGGGTCGTCTAAGCTCCCTATCGTATTGATCGGTAGCATGAATTCATGTCGGCTCGTAAGTGCGATTTGTCATCGCCGCCGCAAGTCGGCGGCATCTGGAAGGACCTGATCATGCGGATGCATGCAATGGCGGCTCCCTCGCGGTTCGGACTTGCCGCGCTGGCCGTTGCCCTGTCGCTCGGGCTTGCCGCCTGCTCGAGCTCGAGTTCGTCATCTTCCTCGTCGGCGAAAGCACCGGCGAAATCGACGACATCCTGGTACAACCCGGTCGGCTGGTTCGAATCCGGCCCCGAAAAGGGCGACCCCGCGCCGATCGACGGCACCCCACCCGACGTCGCCGACGTGCCCAACCGCCCCGAGACGAAACCCAATGCCGCCGCGCAGCGCAAGGATCTGGCGCAAGGGCTGATCGCCGACCGCGACAACGCCCGCTATACCGACGAGGAATTGCGC